>DCHA01000026.1 GCA_002315535.1 Firmicutes bacterium UBA1764
ACTTCTGTTAATAATGTTGCTTTCGCATTTTGCCAGCCCCATGAACTTGAATATCCAGTAAAGCCTGCACCTGCCATTGATGTTCCTGTTGTAGAAAGTGCTGTACTTGGAAGAATACTTCTCGTAAGCAAATGGCTTGATAAAACAGTCGCAAGATTAGTGGCTACTGTATCGCAAGTTGCCCTAATATCGCTATTCCAATATCCTTGTGGCGTACCACTTGCGTGCCATGCAGCACTTAATAATGTTGTTTTTGGTATTAAGCTGATATGGTGCGTAGACATTGATGTAGCACCCTTTTGCCATTCAGTATCAAATCCTGCGATTATCCAAGTTGCGTTATATGTTCCGTCTTGAATTACGATTTCATCGCCTAAATAAAGGTCTGTGAACTTGCCTGTGCTTACCTCATGTGTTGAGAGGAAAGAATTGATGTTTGAAGCATTTACTGTTCCAAGTGCTTTACCTCGATAAATACCGTTGTGATTCAGACCGTCATAATATTCTGTATCTCTACCAAATGATACTACATTCCCTATTATACTCATGCTATTACCTCCGTTACTGAAACTTGTACCCCAATAAGTGCTGTTGAAGGCTTCTCGCCAATAGCATAGCAAGTAAGCGTTCCTGCGTTGTTCTCAATGTACAGTGCGTTGCACCCATCGTTGATGAGTTGTGCTATTACAGAAGAACTTGGCTGTATATCAACTTTGCTGTTGCTTGTTACAGTCGCACCTGTAATAGATACTGTCTGTGAGTATGGAGATGCACTTCCAGTCCATGTTGCTGATAGGTCTATCGTGCCGAGGTCTGGCTTGTTTGCTTTGCCGTTCCATACACTCGAATTTGCTATATCACTGTCAGGGATACCGCTTGCTGGCTTAGTATACTTTGCATTAAGTGCCGCATTAAGATTAACATTATCAGATGGGCTTCCTGCGATATTAATAAAGCTAACAACTTTCTGAGTATTTACAATATATTTCCAAACAGTACCATCGTAAATATAGAAATCGTTAATCGAGATATCGTTTGTTTCTACTGTAGTTGAAGCAACTCCTGTTGTATATGTTGATCCGTCTGGCTTGTAGTTAGTAGCAGGGCTTGTTGCAACGTTTGTAATAATGAAATAATCCCCGGCCTTATAACTATAAGGAGAAGAAGGCGGGTTGGTTGTTGCGAGTCCTGTTTCAGCGTTCCACCCAGATAGGAAACGCCCGAGAGATTCTAGATTTTCGATTCTATCTTCCAATCCTTCGTCTATCACGTCTTGATCTTGGAATGTTCTATAAGCTTCTAAAGACTGGTGCTGCTGTATAGCTGAATCTGCAAGATCGAGCGACGCATTAACAGTAGCTGATAGATCGCTTTCTGTTATACCTCCTTGAGGGAGATTATATTTTGCGTCCCAGCTTGATTTATCATAATCTGTTACAACTCTGTGAGTTGCGTCATCACTCAGGTCTGAAAGGTTTGTTGGAACAGTGATATTTACAGTCTTATTTGTAATAGCCTGCTCTACGCTGTTTATCTGGATATGATCTATCTTCCCTCCATTCGCCTCAACATATGCTGGAATACCTCCGGCCACCGATACGGCTGAAGTAGGATCGTAAACAGAAGCAAGCATATCGCCTGCCCCTGATCCGTTAAGTCCATACTTGCAAGCTATATAAGAATATGTTCCATTGTTCCAAGTAAAACGTTCCCAAAGGAAATTGCCAGCAGCAACGATTGGAATTGTTGACTGCCAAGAAGTAGGAAGTGTTGACTCAGATCCGCTTGTTCCGTATTCTGTCACAGTAATTGAAGCTGCAGCACCCGTTGCTCCTGTTTGACCTTGCTCTCCTTGAGCTCCTTGAGATCCTCTGATAGACGGAGTTGTGTAAGACGTTCCGTTAGTAAAGTTAAGAGTAAGTGTGTAGTCTGCATTTAAAACTGCACTCGCAATTCCATTCCCGTCATCGCCGTCTGATCCGTTAGTTACCGTAAACGTTGTTGTTGTTGAATCATCAAACGTAATCGTATATGTATCAACAAGTCCTGCAGTGCTCGTTTTGGTGATCGATGCAATGCCATTTCCGTCTTGTCCGTCTTGCCCATCTTGCCCATCTTGTCCATCTTGTCCGTCTTGCCCATCTTGTCCGTCTGCACCGTCAGATCCGTCATTTCCGTTTGTTACAGTGAAAGTTGTAGTATTTCCGTTTGTATATGTTATGGTGTAGGTATCGACTTTTCCGGATGCTCCGGTCTTTGAAATGCTCAAGATCCCGTTTCCGGTATCGCCTGTGTCACCCTTGTCACCCTTTTCTCCATCAAATTCGCCTGCGTCTGCTCTTTCTTCTACAGATTCTGCCGTTTCTACAGCCTCTTCGCATAAAGCGATAATTTCTTCATACTGAGAAGCCGTTGGATCTGGAATATTTGAGCCCTGGCTGCATCCTTCAGAGATCCTGATTGGTACAGTCCAAACTGTAGGCTTTTTATTAGTTACTTCGCCTATGGTTTTAGTTCCATAGACTCCTATCTGAAAGTATCCGCCAGGCGATAAAACTGCAAAAGGAATCATGGCCTTGTTATTCAGAATTGATACTTCTGCAACAACAGCGTCATTTTTAAATTCTGCAGTCCTTCCCCATCCACTCCAATCGCTTGAGAATGTAAACTCAGCCTCATAGATACCAGATGATCCGCTAACTGCAATTTCATATTCAGTTATCTCTATTGCCTGGCTATTAACTTGTAGTTTCATATTTCACCTCTTAGAGATTAAGAAGCTTAGCTTTTCTATCCCATTCTGATGTTTCATATTCAATTAGGTCTGCTGTTTCTGCGTCCTGGACCATCGAGCGTTCAAGGACCATTGCGTATTTTTTAGGAAGCATTACCGGAACGCCACGCTGGATTTGAACTCTCTGACCATTGATTGCGATAAAAACATCGTCCTTATATTTATTCTTATCTTTGAAAAGCTGAACAGGAACAAGCTCTTCAAGTGACGGATCGTTTGCCGGAATAGGATTAGGCGCATCATGTTTCTTGCTTTTAAGCTCCTCGTTTTCCTTCTTAAGGCTTTCAAGCTCATCCTTCATTCCCGACATCATTTGTGCAAGATCTTCTAAGCTTATCTTCTTTTCTTCATTAGTTTTAACTGCCATTTTGTCCTCCTTATTAATTGAGCCACCCACATTATGCGAGTGGCTCTAAAAAATATTTAATTACCACAATTAATTAGCACCTGACTCAAATGTAGATGTTGTTTCGATACGGATCATGTACTGCTCTACAAGTCTTTCAGCTGTCTTAATTGCCTTCCAGCCTGCTGTGCCTCTCTGGTTGAGCGGATCTGCTGCACCGGCTGAGCCAACAGGCTTAACAATAAACTGGAGTCCGCCTCCCTGGATTTCAGTAACGCCATATGCGTTAGAAGCGATTACGAGTGTAGAGTAAACATCTCTTCCGCCACTTCCAGCTTCACCTGGGTAAATAACAGCATTATCTGCTATTGTAAGAGCTGACTTAAGTGTGATTGCTGTAGCTGTGTTGTCGCTAACAACTCCATTCTGCCAACCATTTGTAGCGTCATAGAACTGTACTTTTCTGCCCTTAAGAGCATGCTCCGCAACTCCTGCAGTAGAACCATCAAAGTCTACTGTAGCACTTGCACTAACTGCACCGTTTACTGCAAGGTTTCTGCTATCGCTTGCGAGAT
Source organism: Firmicutes bacterium UBA1764 (assembly GCA_002315535.1). Lineage (GTDB taxonomy): Bacteria > Bacillota > Clostridia > Peptostreptococcales > Anaerovoracaceae > UBA1764. The sequence continues at coordinate 3,716 of DCHA01000026.1, forward strand.
CTTCTGCGTGGAATACCTTAGCTTCTGTTGTTTCTACAAAGCGAACACCAGCGATCTTTCCGATTTCGCCAGAGTAAAGCTCTGTTGTATCCTTGTAGGTATGTGGTGATTTCCAGTCGGAATCGTTTGTAAGATCGTATGTGCAGTCTGGGTGAATAATTGCAACAAATTCAGATCCATCAACAGGTTCTGCGTTCATAACCTTGAGGAATCTTGCAGCTCTCTTAATAGCGTCTACGCTGAGGTAGTGGTTATTAGCTGCTGTTGCGTCTCCGCCAACAAGAGCAGATCTGTCATTAACTGCAGCGTTTGCGTACTGTACATTTGTACCACCGTTAAGAACTTCTCTTGTGATAGTATCAAGTGTTCTGCCAGCCTGTGATCCAAGAAGCTTAGTTGCCTGAGTAAGGTTATTATCAATAGCTGTGAGAAGGATAACATCTGAAAGCTCAATGTAGTCACCGTACTGGTCTACTGTAGCTGTGATAGTTGTAACCTTCATCTTGCGGCCTGATGGTGTAACACCTTCTGTAATTGGAGTAAGAGCCTTAGGAAGTGAATCATACTTTCTGAACTCGACTGTCTTTCCGCCATTCTTTGGAATAGGCTGTTTCTGACCGAACTGATCATGAACAAGCTTAGGCTCTGCCATGTCAATAAGATAGTCAGAATAGTATGTTTTCATTTCTGCACTAAGGTCTGCATCGGTTGTCTTGTTTGTGTTATCAAACATATTGAGAATTGCGTATTTAAGTAATTCCATTTTTAAAGTCCTTTCCGAGGAGTTAAAATTCAATATATTCTCCTCTTGCTGCTCGTCTTGCAATCTCTTCCCTGTCTTTAGGTGTGAGCTTGCTGACATCGTTTTTTATTGTGAAAGCACTTCCAAGATTTGTACCATTCTCAGTAGGTCTATTTCCTTTAGCACGGATTTTTTCTGTTACAGCCTTTTCTGTAGACTGTTTTGTAGCTTCTACTGCATTTTGCATTAAGCTGTCAAAATGAGCTACTTTAAAAGCGTGGTCCATTGGAACGCCAGCTTTAAGCATTCCGATAAAGTCAGGATTTTTAACCTCATCTTCAAGGTTAAAGTCAGGAAAACTTCCCTTTAAGGCTTCCGCTTCTCTCATCCACTCTTGGATTTGAGCGTCTGCCTTTTGCTGATTTTCTGCCTGAGCTTTTGCTGCACGCATAACTTTATTTTCCGATTCAAGCTTTGTGAACTGCTTATACTGCTCAACAGTCATTCCGTGTTCTTCAGCTTGAGAAGCAAGAAACTCTGAATCAGAATCAATTGCTTTCATAATTGCGTCAACATCGCCATCCGCAATTCCGTACTTAAGTCCAAGTGCATCAACAAGAGGGCTGTAAGAGTCTATCTTCTTTTGAAGCTCTTTTGTTTCCTTAAATCTCTTGTTAATGATTTCTTGTGTGGCTTTGGTATAGTCATCCTTATACTCGCCTGAGATTAGCTCCTTAAATGTTTTCTTGGGGCTTTCTTCTTTTGCTTCCTCCTGGGTGGCAGGAGATTCCGGCTGTTTGCCGTATATTGTTTCACCTGTTTGTGGCTGGGTGTTGCCACTATTTGTATCGCCCATTACACCGCCTGGTGCAGAGCCTCCATCTCCATCAAACATAGACAGGATTGCTCTTGTAAGTTTGGTTATCATGTGTTCCTCCTATCGCAGGATTTCGCTCCTGTGTAGCGGTCCTTCCCCAACCCTGCCAGGGGCTTTCGCCGCCGTGCAAGGTAGGAGGACACTTTCTTAATACCACTAATCAGGGAATATTTCGCCCCCAATAATAGGCATAATTTTAATATTTTTTGGATTTGTTGCTTCAAGCAGCTTGAAAATCTCTACTGCATAGGTATAAATGCTGTTAGCTTCTATTCCTCCGGAAAACCGTATGGTGCATCTTCCGGAGCGTTCACTAAAGCCTTCGCACTCGCCAACATTTATCTTTCCTATCGTGACCGCAGCATTGTAAAGGCCGCATAGTGCTGAAGAGATCGCACCACATATAATTGGATCGTCTGCATGTTCTCTTGCAGCAACTATGTAGTATCCTTTACTTTTGGAGATATAAATGGTTGTCATTTATTCGGGTTGGCAGCGTCTGAGCGTGATTCCATTGACGGTGTGCTTCGTTTTGCGAGTGCTTGTCCGTAGCTTGTCATTGGAGCTTGTGCCTGAGATACGCTATTTGTAAGCGGTGTGCTTGGAGATCCTGAGCTTATTGGCTCTGCCTGCATAGCAACGCCTGTTACCTGAGCCGTCATATCGTTAAGTATATTAAGCAGAGTCATTCCTTGCGAAACCTTTTCTTTCACATCCTCTATACCTTCAAAATCCATCATGCTAAGCATTATTGATGTTTCCTGCGCACGCTCCGGATTAAACGCTCCAATAGAGAAAAGCGTCTGAGCAAGCTCGTTATACTCCATTCTGCTAAACGGTGACTTCTTTTGAGCTTTTACTTTAAGGTCAAATACAGGCTTTCTGATATACGGAACACCCATATCATCCATCATTGGAACGCCATTTGCATCAAGCATCGGCTGATCCTTAAGCCTTGAATTATTAATACTAATAAACTCATACTGCCCAGGAAACATTCCTGTGATCCTAAATGTTCTCGCTTCATCATAAAACTGTGCGATAAGCTCTATACATTTAGAAGCAATATCTGTATATACCCTGTAAGACGCTGCAATGATATCTCTGCTTACTTTGTTTCCAGCCTCTTGAAGAGCCGCAATAGCAGACGCTGCAGTAACTCCTGATCCTGTTCCGCCTGAGTTGACATCCTTGTTTGAGGCAGTGTCCTTCATCTCATCTATCTTCATTTGCAGAACATTCAGTACATTTGAGTCTACTGCTTTAGTCTGAAGCTCTTTGATCCTTGCCTCATCAACTTCTCCTGCGACTCTAATTAGTGGTTTAGTCCAATCAAGAAAATCAGCCTCATTAATATTGGTTGATTCTGATACGAAAAACCTTTTCTTTACATTCATCATTGAGCTTTCAAGAACATAAGAGCTGAGCTTATCAATGTAAATCTGAGGATCCTTGCAGATTGCAACATATCCGAACCCAACAGGCGTTCCTTCTTCAGGGAACATTACATCAAAGTCAACAGGATACTTTCCATGAGCATAAAACCCAACCTGAGCATACTCAGGATCATTTTCAGAAGCGTAAAGAACGCTGTCACCTACAAACTTAACATAGTGAACAACGCTTTGTCCGTTAGGCTTTTTAACCTTGTAATACCAGTCAACTACTGCAGATTTGTCTGATGTATCAACCTGGTCATCATATACATATTCTGAGATATCAATTGCATTGCCTTGCTTCTTGTTAATCTGAGGATACTGCTTAAATAAAATATCGTTATCCACTAGATCCACAATAAACAGATTTCTCGACTTTTGAATGTCGGTTATTCCGGGCTCCCAAAAGATTTTAAGAAGGTCAATCTCATGTATATCAATATCTCCGAGGCCATTTTCCTTTTCAGGATTCCAAAACGATCCGTAAACCGCTGTGCCATGCTTAAGCTTCTTCCACCAAGCGTCTGAGTATGTTCTTTCAAAATCGTTATATTCAAGAACTACTGGAAGAACCGAGGAAAGCTCTTTAGCAGTCTGTGTATCTCCTTGCTCTCTTGGAAGAACAACAGGCTCCGGATAGTTATCCATTGCGTCAGCATGCTTATTAATAATCGCATTAAAAAGCCACGCAGATGTTGCTTCAGGCTCAACTCTTCTCTTGCCATTTGATTTCTTTCTAATAGCTTCCCAGTGCCTCAGCTTATACCACTGTTCTTCTTCTATGATTCTCTGCTCAAGGTTAGATTTACCTTGCTTATACTTTTGAAGAATCTCTGTTGCTTTTTTTATTTCAAGCTCGCCTATAACACTTTGACTTGACTGAAAAAACTCCTCAGGTTTAGACGCTCCCGGAAGAGCGTTTAGCACTTTTCCAAAGAACTCTCTTGCCATACTATTCCTCCGCAGCCATGATTCCTGCATTAATTAGTGCAGTAAGAAGTGCCTCAAATGTTTCCTTTGAAATGAAGTCCTCAGTGCCAGCTGATACATTTGCAGCCATCTTTACAAGGCCTTTTGTGTCAGCTGAAGCATCGGATACAGAGATTGTTCCGTCTGCTGTTACATTAACATTAGATCCAATTTTTACGCCTCCAAGCTTTGAAGAGCTTGCTTTTGGAAGAGTATATTTTGATGGTTCTTCGACTGCACCATTCTTAAAGAATCTAATTCCGTTAAGAACTTCCTTTGCATCATCAGAAAGACTGTATGCAAACGATTCAAGGTCTACATCGCCTCCGATAAGAACAAGCATATTATCCATTAAAGGCTTTGAGTCAACCTTATGAGTGATTATTCCAACTGCAGCTGAGTCATTTGCTAAAACTCCTGCAGCGGATACCGGTGTGCCTTCGCTAACAGGGAAAGTAAATGTGTCCCAGCGCATTTTAACAGGCACAAATGTTGCATTTAAAATATTCATCTTGTTACTCCTTATAAATTTCTATAAAAATCGTAGTGATCGTATCTTGTATCACTATCAATTGACAGCGGATCGTATGTTTTAGGCTTGCTTTGAATTGCTGCAGGAGGGCTCAGAGGCCTTGCCATACAGACATACCTCCATTCATCAGCAATATGATCCTCCATATCAGTATCAATATCCTCCACCTTATGTTCATCATATTTAAGCTGAGGAATTGTTCTTATAAAAGCTTTGCAAGTATTAAAGCAGTAAAAGTTGGGAAGTCCGTTTTCATCAAATCTGAGTCTATAGTGACACTGCATCCATCCATTCATTCGGTGGTTGTCTCCGGGCTCGAAATAAACTTTCTGCTTTGCAGCCATTTCTGCGACTGATTCCCCCCTTGATACATCCCAAATTGACGGATCTGCTATTCCGAATATCTGCTTGCCACGAAGCCATCTATGCTCTTCTTCAACTTCGTGCACCTTCCTGAAGATTTCATCAGGACTCCACTTAACACCTGTGTTAGGCTTTTCAGTGCATCCGTAAAGCTCTAAAATGCGATACATAACTCCATCATGGTCTATTGCATACCACGCAATTGAAAAAGGCTTAGCATATCCAAAGTCGAAACCTCTGTATATCCTCCAGTCTTTCGGAATCTCAAATGGATCAATAACATGAGTATTTACCCTTGTCTTATAGCCTGATTCATCGTCACGCCATTCTTCAAAGAATACTTCGCCCTCAATTCCCCAATCCTTCCTTAGAAGAAACAGACTATATTTTCTGCGATCTCTCGCAGCCTACCTTTTCGGGCGTTTGCCCTACTCTACTCGGTTGTGGCTATTGCCACCCTTTCGATAGTCGTTAGACACTATAAATATTGAACGATATATCCTTTGACTTTGAAGATTTCTACATCCTCGTTTTTCTTAGCTGTTGTAGATATGATCTGATGGCATACACCAAGCTCTCTCGCAAGCTGAGCGCAGCTATCTCTTTCGATCTCTTCACCAGTCTCAGGGTTATACGCTAAAACTTTTCTTGAATTCGACGGATTCATGTTGCGGGATGGACTATGAAGTCCAATCTTATATGCGTGCAGGTTATTCTCGCTATATGTTGCCCACTCAAGATTACCCACATTATTGTTTAGCGGATTTCCGTCTATATGGTTTACAGTTTCCTTGTTTTGAGGGTTCGGGATAAAAGCTAAGGCTACTAACCTATGCACAAGCACAAGCTTTGAATTGTTATTCTTCCAAAGTTGAACACTTGCTCTCGGAAGATGGGCTTTTTCATCAAGCTTTGACACTGTAAAGAACAGCTCCTTGCCTTTAATCTTCTTAGCTTTTCCGTCTTTGCCTATTATGGTCCTGTCTATGCTTCTAACCTTTCCTGTGTTAGAAACTTCATACAGTCCTTCATATCCTTTGACTGCTTTCCATAACTCATTCATGTTCTTAACCTCCTGTTTTTGAAGTTAGCAATATTTAATTGGTACGGGATTGTCGGTTAACGCTTCCCCCGTTTAGATAGGTTTATACTCGGCAATCGGGTAGTTTCTACCGAGTCCTGCCACTTTGTATCGTGACGGATTTCTAATTTTCATCTCTTCGAATCGCTTTAAATCTCCTTCAGACAGCCACTCATTGCACATGTAGTTAGTTGTCATTGAGAGAACATCTTCGCTTTCCATATCAAAGAATCGTCTTTTAATCCATGAAGATGAGCTCCAGGGATTAAATGTTAGTGTGAGCTGATGGAAATAACCATCAGGTAAATTACCTCTGATAGTATCATCAAGCTTATCAAAATCTGATTCATCTTCAATTTCATAAGCCTCCTCTATCCATACCCAGCAAAGATACCCTTTCGGAACAGTGACCGAGGCCATTTTGTCAGGTTCATCCATTCCTCTAAAGAGAATTAGCTGCCCTGTCGGCTTATACACAGCTCCAAGCGGAGACTTAGTGAAATCCCACAGATGGTTAACCTTAAGACGGTATGTAGCCCACTGAAGATCAGCCCAGCATGAATCACGAAGAGTATTAGCAACTTTTCTGACAACAAGCAGATTAGCCTCAGGCATTTGCATCAGCCTGACAATAAAGTTTAAAGCTGCAGTCTTTGACTTTTTGGAAGCACGGGATCCTTTGCAAACTCGATACCGCTTAGTGCAATCCCAAAACTTTCCATAGCCTCCCCCGACAAGCTCAGGAATACTAACCTCAGTCTTTAACATGGTCTGCCCCTATGAACACTACCTGAGGAACATTTGATGTTTCTACCTGAAGCTCTTGCGTTGGCTTACCGAGTCCTCTATCAAGAACAATGTCAATAGCTCTTAATCTGTCTGTTTCCTTTGTATTAGGGCTTTCAATGATTTCCTTAAGCTTTTCAATTGCAATCGGAGTCATTTCTTTAAAGGCCCTCTTGATATCCTCAGGCATTTTCGGTCTGCCGTTTGGATTACCGGACTGTCCCGGCTTAAATGGTTTAAGGTTTTTGATACCACTGTTTTGCCTTTTGTTTGCAGTGGCCTTTTTAGGCACCTTTGAAGCCTCTTGTTTTTTAATCATTTTGTCCACCTCTAATGGTATAAATACCAAACTTTTAGAAGTTTTTCGCCCCCACTAAATAAAAAAGCCCCGGCAAATGCCAGAGCTTGAATCGTTTTATTTCTTCCGTTTAGGAAGATATGCTATCACAGCTTCTCTTTTCTCATTGTCAATCTTGCAAGTCAGATATTCGACATTCTTTATACTTGGAAGCGGAAGGATCATTCTGTATCCGAGGATCTCATCGCCTTCTTTGACGGATTCTCCATACTTAATGCAAGCCTCTTTAAAATAGGCGTTCATTGCAGCGATAAGCTGGTCTCTTCCTTTTTCCTGATCAGAAATAGTGTGGGTATCTTCTCTATGCTGTTTTCTTAGGAAGTCATATTGATCTTTAAGTTCTTTCTTTTCAGCTTTAAGCTTGTTGATGTATTCCTGTTTCTTTTCGATAATCTCTTTATTTGTCATTATTATCCTCCCATATAACGAGCTGTCCGCAAGAATGCGCCGGGTATTTAGCGTCACATTCCATATTTGTGATAGGCTTAAAGCAAGCAGGGCAAGCGTACCAACCACCCATATTCTTTAGTCTTTTCGGTACCTGTTTTTCAAGTGCTTCAATGGCCTTATCAAGTGCCTCGGAATATCTATTAAATTCTTCGTCAACTACATTAGGGTTGCCTTTGATACATAGTCTTGCTACTGGTAATATCTCAATTGCTTCTTTGTTAGTCATTTTCTTCACTCCAATCTATTGCTTCTTCCGCATTCATTTATTATTTTCATCCTGCCAAAATATCTTATAAAGAATTTCTTTGTTTCCTCCATGCTTTACCCTCATAAACGATTCATCATATACATCATAATCCCAATCAATTGTTACTGGTTTATCGTAATCATCATATAAATGGACTATTTCTTGAAGTAAAAACGCTTTCATTTCAGTCGCACTATCAAATGCTTTTGCATCGAGAATTGACGCATCTCCGTCTAACCTATATGTAACTACTATCGGTTTCCTTAAATTATTCTTTGCTTCTTC
>DCHA01000031.1:0-14261 GCA_002315535.1 Firmicutes bacterium UBA1764
GTTGAGGGCATGATCAAGATCGTCTATGATTTGCTGAAGGATAAGCTGAACATCGCAAAGATCACCTTTACCAGCGGTGTGAACGCAGCTTCTCAGGAGTTTGAGGTAAAGGGCACTGTTGACCGTTGCCCCCTGTGCGGCATTGCGCTGAATGAGAATGGCGTCTGCCCGAAATGCGGATACAAAAAGTAATCAGAAATTGCATCCATAAAAACACGGCTCCCCATAATCGAATGTCCGATCATGGGGAGCTTTTCTATCTGCAAATAAATAATGACTTTTGTGATAGTATAGTGATTCGAAAAGGCTCAAAATTGAATTCTAATTCGACGGCGCAACTGCTTAGTCAGTTGCGCCATTTAATTCCAGTTCGATGTATCAAGGAGGCCTAAAAGGACTCCTTTTTATTAGAAAAAATATTAGCACTCACTATTGACGAGTGCTAACAAATGTGGTATAACATAATTGTCCAAAGGGAAAAAGGGGATTTTGGACAGGGGTATAACACAAGATTAGAGAATTAATACAGGAGGTATATCTTATGTTTATGAATAGCTTATTTGGTGAAAATTTATTTGATGACTTCTTTAACGAATTTGAAAGACCGGTTTATAGACCAATGAACCGTCCGGCTTTACCTGGAAAGCCAATGCTTATGAGCACTGATGTCCGCGAAAAGGACCAGAATTTCGAGCTTGATATTGATCTTCCGGGATACAAGAAGGACGATGTAAAGGCAGAGCTTAAGGATGGATATTTAACAGTTAGTGCTGTTAGAGAAAACAAGACAGAAGAAAAAGATGAAAATGGTAAATATTTAAGACGCGAGAGATATTTCGGATCATGCAGCAGGAGCTTCTATGTAGGCGATGCTGTTACCGAAAATGATATCAAGGCGAAATTTGAAGATGGAGTTCTAAAGATCTCCGTTCCGAAGAAGGCTCCGGAAATTCCACAGCCAACATACATTGCGATTGAGGGATAATCAACCAAGAAAACTCCTTTCAAAAAATAATTCACACAACATATTTCCTCATATGAAACAAAATGTTCAACCCACAATAAGAACATGACCGAAAGACCGCGGCAAGATGTCGCGGTTTTTTTACTACAATTATATGCATACATTATGTTATAATTAACTGTTATGGCAGATGAGTTCCGAGACAAATTTAATGAGGACATGACCAACATGTTTGCTGAATTCGAAAAGATGAATTCTCAAATGAATTTTGATTTCGATATGAAGATAGACATGCCTGATTTCGATGCGCTTAACAAGAGTGTAAGCGATTCATTTGAAATGCCGTCATTTAAGTTTGACGAGGATGCATTCAAAATGCCGGAGATGGATTTCGGCAAGGAATCCGACTTCAATTTCGATTTCAAATTTGACTTTGACTTTGACGCTTTTGCGAAGATCGAAGAGCCTGAAGAAATAAAGCCTGATGAAATCGAAAAGACCTTAGAAGAGATAGCCGAAGAGGCGACGCAGGAGGCTGAAGAGGTAATTGAAGAAATTGCCGAGGAGGCCGAACCGGCAGCTGAGGAAGCTGAGCCTGCGGAGGCTCCGGCGGAAGTCAAGCCAGAACCAAAGAAGGAAGTAAAGAAGGCCCCAAAGAAGGAGCCTGTAAAGCCTGCGGAAAGACCTTCGATTCTTCAGAAGTTCGCGAAGAGAATCTCACAAGCCTACTATACCTGGGCAGTTGTTTGGGATCAGCTTGAAGAGGAAAAAGAGTTGAAGAGAATTGATAGGATTTGCGCAAAACACAATCGCAATACATATAAACTTAAATGTCAAAAAAGATAGAAAAGACCAATGTCATGAGGACATTGGATCAAAAGAAAATAGAGCACAAGGAATATGACTACAGCGGGACTGATGCCCTCAGCGGGGTTGAGGTTGCGGCGGCTCTTGGGCTTGAGCCCGAGCGAGTTTTCAAAACCCTAGTAACACAGGGCGCAAGCAAAGAATATTTTGTATTCGTTATTCCGGTTGCTGAGGAGCTCGATCTGAAAAAGGCTGCAAAAGCCGTTTCAGAAAAAAGCATCGCAATGATAAAGTCCAAGGAACTTCTTGGACTCACCGGATATATCCATGGGGGATGTTCTCCTATCGGAATGAAAAAGCAGTTTAAGACAGTCGTTGATGAAACTGCAGAATTATTTGACACTATTATTTTCAGCGCAGGCAAAATCGGTTATCAGGTTGAGCTTTCTCTTGATGATCTGAAAACGGTTTGCCCGCTCGAAACAGCAGACTTAACTTAAATGAGCGAAACATTAACAGCCGCACAAGTGAAAACGCTCTTCCCGAGAAGGGAAGAGGATACGCACAAAGGGGATTATGGATATATCACCCTTATTGGTGGCTGCGTAAAATACAGCGGCGCAATCAGACTTGCCGCATTGGCTCAGTCCGCGATGAGAAGCGGCGTCGGGGTTTGCACAATAGCGGCTCCCAAAAGCCTCACCGACGTAATACTGCCGAGCATTCTTGAAAGCACCTTCTATCCACTCAGTGATAAAGAGGGGGATCTCATCTTTGATGAATCCGAAATGGACGGGCTCATTGAAAAGAGCGATGTTATCGCAATCGGTATGGGAATTGGCAACACGTCTGAAACTCAAGAGGCCGTCAAGTATCTGTTAGAAAAATTCGAGGGTATTCTTGTTGTCGATGCCGATGGAATAAACGCCATGGCAAAGCTGGATAGTGATATCGTCAGTGCACATAAATGCAAGCTGGTTATAACTCCACACCCAAAGGAATTCTCTCGCCTCGCAAAGATTGATGTCGAGGAAGTCCTTGCGGCTCCGGAAGAAAACGCAAAAAAGCTTGCGCAAGAAATTAATGCCATAGTTCTTTTAAAGGGCCACGTAACAACTGTTAGCGATGGCGAGCAGACATACCTTGTTGAAAAGGGTTCCCCGGGCATGGCTACCGGAGGCAGCGGGGATGTTCTTTCCGGAATTCTGTCCGCGGTGCTTGCATCAAACAGCGAATCACTTCTTCTTGCGACAGCCGGTGCAGCCTATGTTAACGGTCTTGCCGGAGAGCTTGCCGCAGAAGAGCACGGCGAAGTATCAATGGTCGCAAGCGATACCGCCGCATGCATTGAAAAGGCAATCAAACAGATTATAAGCGAAGCCCCAAAGAAAAAGCGCGGAGCAAAAGAGGTAATCTGCATTATACTCTTTATCCTTCTGTTGATTGGCGCAGGTCTGTACACGCTCTATGATATAAAGCTCGAGCAGGACAGAATTGCGTATGAGGAATATCTCGCAACTCTCGACCCAAGGGAAGAGGTTGATGATTATGAAATCACTTTGAGCTTTATCTGCAAGGATATTTACATCGACGGTATTCTTGTTAATAACTACCAGCTTTACAGACCTTTCGGAGAGTACGATGATCGTATCTATGCTCCTTTGACAGATGAGGTTTGTGCGGCTCTTGGTATTAAGGCTGAATGGAATCAGGATGATGTTACAGACCTGATTATCACAAAGACAACGCCAAATCACAGCGGTGCCTTTTACGATTTGTCAGGCTGGAACCCATATAACTTTATTGGCTATGCTTCGGGCAATGTAACTATTTACATCAGAGACGGCGAGCTGGAAGAAAAGCTTTATCCTGATGCACATCAGACCTTCCGTTACAATGATGGCGAGGTAATGTACGTTCCGATTTCAATGCTCGCCTCAAGCGAGATCCTCGGAATAAGCGCCTTCTATGATGTGCTGACGGGACTCTACATATCGACAGACCCGGAGATTCCTGCGGAATCCTACTTCAGTGAAAACAACGCGTCCTACATCACCGGCCGCGCAGAATATATACTCAGCTTCCAGCCTCAGCTTGGCTTTGGCAATTGCAGCTACTATGAATATTTATTCCGCCACGAAGCAAACACGATGGAGGTTGATGAGGATTTACTGCTTGCGATTGCGAGAACGGAAAGCAAATTCAACAGATGGGCTGTTTCCGGTGCGGGGGCAAGAGGCATGATGCAGATTATGCCTGATACAGCGAAGGCCTCCGGCATAGATCCGGAGACATTATATAAGCCGGATGTTTCAATTCAGTTCGGAGCATATTACATCCGCAACGCGATAAAGAATTTTAACGGCGATTTAATTAAAGCCCTGTCTACATATAACTTCGGCGGCAATGCAGTTCTTGCCGGAGAATATGACACGGCCTACGCAACAACAGTAATCAGCAGAATGGAAGCCATGCAGGAATGGATGACTGAGAATGGCTACAGTAATGAATTTTATACGGTATTAGAATGTACAAAGTAAAACTCGATGTTTTCGAAGGACCTTTTGATCTTCTTGTTTATCTTATCGAAAGATCAAGAATGAGCATTTTCGATATAAAGGTTTCGGAAATTACAACTCAATATCTGGCATGCATCGAAGAGATGAAGGCTCAGGATATCAATGTATCACAGGAGTTCATGGTGCTTGCCGCTGAATTAATCGAACTCAAATCAAGAATGCTGTTGCCTATCGAAAGAGATGAGGAAAGCGATCTTCCGATTGAGGATCCAAGAGCAGGCCTTGTTCAGCGTATTCAGGAATATAAGCAGTACAAAGAGATGGCTAAGTTCCTCGATGATCAGGCAGAGCTTACAGCGCATATTCACGCAAAGCCTCAGGAGGATATCGACGCCTACAGGGGCGAAGAGGATATACTTCTCAAGGGAGATATGCAGCAATTCATCGATGCGTTCATGCTTTTCATTTCAAAGAAAAAGCGTACAGAAGAAATGCGCAAGCGCTATGAAAGAGTTGAGCGTCAGCGTATGTCTGTAGAAAAGAGAATCGAGCAAATCAGAGACTTCTTTAAGAAAAAGGTTAAGCTTCTTTTCTCGGAGCTTATCAGCACAGACAAGAGTCGCTTTAATAAGGTCGTAACCTTTATGGGACTTCTCGAGCTGCTAAAGCAGGGCGAGGTCAGAGCGACACAGGAAGAACGTTATGGAGATATTACAGTAGAACTGAGGGATAACAATGGCTAACGAAAGTATAAAATCAGCAGTTGAAAGCTTGCTCTTTGTTTGGGGCGAACCACTGGAAGCAAAGGCATGCGCAGAGCTTTTCAATGTTTCAACAAGCGACATGATTCACATAATGCGCGAGATGATGCTCGAATATGAAGAGCGTGGCGGCGGACTTCGAATCAGAGAAGTTGACAAGGCTTATCAGCTCGTAACCAATCCGGAAAACGATGATTATATCAAGAAGCTTTGCACTCCGGTAAGAACAAGAAAGCTGTCTCAGGCGGCACTCGAGGTTCTTGCGGTTATCGCATACAAGCAGCCGGTAACAAAGGGCCAGATCGATCGCATCAGAGGAATCAAGTGCGACCGCGTTATCGAGGGCCTTATGGCAAAAGAGCTTGTCGAGGAAAAGGGCAGAAGCACAGGACTCGGTCGTCCTATTCTTTACGGAACAACAAGAAAGTTCCTCGAACTTTTCGGCTTCGAATCCTTAAAGGATTTGCCGGAGCTTGAAGATATCGGTACTCTCATTATGGACGAGGACTATGATGAATACGACGGTCCCGCAGAAATGTCAGAAGAGCTCAAGGATCAAATCACCATGGGCTTGGAGGTAGATTAAAGTGAGAATTAACAAATACATTGCGTCAAGCGGCTTTGCAAGCAGGCGCAAGGCGGATGAATTAATCGAGGCCGGACAGGTCAAGGTTAACGGTGCCGCATTAAAAGAGCCGGGATACGATGTCCAAGATGGCGACATAGTCGAGGTCAGCGGGCATTTGATTCAGGCAAGCGAAGAGCTCGTGTACTATATGCTCAACAAGCCTCGCGGTTATATAACGAGCACAAAGGATGAGCAGGACAGACCTACAGTCATGGATCTCATGACTGATGTTACTGCCAGAGTATTCCCTGTCGGAAGACTTGACTATGACTCTGCGGGTCTTCTCATAATGACAAACGACGGAGCATTATCTCAGCACATAGCCCATCCTAGAAATAAGGTTTGGAAGACCTATGAGGCTGAGGTCCAGGGAGATCTTAATCTTGCGAAGATGGAAGTCTTCAAAAGAGGCATAGTGATCGAAGGACGAAAGACAGCTCCGGCAGAAGGAAAAATCCTGAAGCAAAAGGGTGATATGTCACTCGTTGAGGTAAAGATTTGTGAAGGGCGCAACAGACAGGTTCGAAAAATGTTTGCGGCACTCGGATGCAAGGTAACCTATTTACAGCGCAAACAAATTGGCGAGCTTAGACTTGGACATCTTCATGAAGGAGATTACAGAAAGCTCACCAGAGAAGAAATAAATTATTTAAAGAATTGCTAAGCATTCGGAGGAGAAGCATGAAGGCAAACATTGAAGAAGCATTAAAGGGCATTGGCATCATTAATGCAAAGGAAATCTATCGCAATTTAACACCGGCAGAGCTGACCGAGCACGCTATCGTTCGCGGCGAAGGAACACTCTCAACAACAGGTGCACTCGTTGTTAAGACCGGCAAATATACAGGAAGATCCGCAGATGATAAGTTTATCGTTGATTCAAAGGGCGTTCACAAGCTTATCTCTTGGGGAAAGGTTAACAGACCTATCGACCAGGCAACAGCAGATGCAATCTATGACAAGGCAGTTGCATACCTTCAGAACAAAGACGTTTATGTCTTTGATGGATTTGCCGGAGCTGATAAGAAGTATAGAAAGAAGTTCCGTATTGTTAACGAGCTTGCATCACAGAACCTCTTTATTCATCAACTATTAATTCGTCCAAGCAAAAAGGACCTCACAAACTTCGAGCCTGACTTTACAATCATCGCAGTTCCGGGTCTTAAGTGCATCCCTGAAATCGACGGCACAAGATCAGAAGCTGCTATCATCGTTGACTACGAAAAGAAGAGAGTAATCATCGCAGGCAGCCAGTATGCAGGCGAAATCAAGAAGTCCGTATTCTCTGTAATGAACTTCGTTCTTCCGCTTGAAGGCGTATTCCCAATGCACTGCTCTGCAAACATTGGCAAGGATGGCGACTCCGCAGTATTCTTCGGTCTCTCCGGCACAGGCAAGACTACACTTTCAGCAGATCCGAACAGAAAGCTCATCGGAGATGACGAGCACGGCTGGTCAGCAGATTCCGTATTCAATTTCGAAGGTGGCTGCTATGCAAAGTGCATCAACCTTTCTGCAGAAAACGAACCTGAAATTTACAACGCAATCAAGTTTGGATCACTTGTTGAAAACGTTGTTATGGATCCAAAGACAAGAGAATTTGATTTCGATGATGACAGCCTCGCTGTAAATTCCAGAGTAGGCTATCCTATCGATTACATTCCAAACGCAGAGCTCAAGGGCGTTGCTGCAACTCCAAAGACAGTAATCTTCCTTACAGCGGATGCTTACGGAGTACTTCCTCCGATTTCAAAGCTTAATAAGAATCAGGCTGCATACTACTTCCTCTCCGGCTTTACATCAAAGCTCGCAGGAACAGAAATCGGCGTAAAGGAACCGGTTCCGACATTCTCAACATGCTTCGGCGCACCATTCCTGCCACTTGATCCGGCTGTATACGCAAAGATGCTTATCAAGAAGCTCGAAGAATCCGGAGCTCATGTTTACCTCGTAAACACAGGCTGGAACGGAACAGGCTCCAGAATCAAGCTTAAGTTCACAAGAGCAATGGTAACAGCAGCTCTTACAGGTGCAATCGAAAAGGTTAAGTGCGTTAAGGACCCTGTATTCGGCGTTGAAATTCCAACTGAAATCGAAGGCGTTCCATCAGAAATTCTCATTCCGGAGAACACCTGGGCAGACAAGAAGAAGTTCAAGGCTCAGCAGAAGATGCTTGCAAAGAGCTTCGTAGAAAACTTCAAGAAGTACAAGAGCGCAAGCAAGGCAATTGCCGGAGCAGGCCCTAAGCTTTAGTATAAATAACAGTTTGTAACAGGGTATTTCTTACTGTAAATAATTCCTGTGGAAAACTGTGGAAAACTTTTCTATTGACAAAAAATCTATTATCTGAAACCCCTTGAAATTTAAACGTTTCAAGGGGTTTTTAGTTTTCCACATTTACCTGTGGGAAAACAGTGGAATTACCATTCAAAAAACTGTAAATCCAGTGTGGTTTTATTGAAAAATCAAGCATTTTTCACCTTAGAACATACATACCTGTTGTAAATCCAAATTGGTAAAAGCCACCCTGTCCCTGAATGGTTTTGACTAAGTTAACAATTATGTTACTGCTGTTGTAAAATGAAAAATTCGTACATTTATATGTTATAATGGTATGTTAAATAATTTCTCTATGGGAAAGGAAAATACAATGGGATTAATGACCGCAATATTCGGGGATCCGAATGAAAAAGAAATTAAGAAAATCGAGAAGATTGTTGAAAAGATAGAAGCCCTCGATTCTGATATGCAGGCCTTAAGCGATGACGCGCTCAAGGCAAAAACAACAGAATTCAAGGAAAGACTCGCAAAGGGTGAAACCCTCGACGATATTTTGCCGGAGGCTTTCGCAGTCTGCAGAGAAGGCTGCGTAAGAGCACTGGGAATGAAGCCATTCCACGTACAGCTCATAGGTGGTATCGTTCTTCATAAAGGAAATATCGCCGAAATGAAAACCGGCGAAGGTAAAACATTGGTAGCAACACTGCCTGTATATCTGAACGCACTTGAGGGGAAGGGTGTTCATGTAGTAACAGTAAATGATTACCTTGCAAAGCGTGACGCAGAATGGATGGGACAGGTTTATACATTCCTTGGTCTTACAGTCGGCTGCGTAATTCACGATATTCAGGGACCGGACAGAAAAGCCGCATATGACTGCGACATTACATACGGAACAAACAACGAATTTGGTTTCGACTATCTTCGTGACAACATGGTTAACTACAAGGAGCAGCTCCAGCAGCGTGAGCTCAACTATGCCATCGTAGACGAAGTCGACTCCATCTTGATTGATGAAGCAAGAACGCCGCTCATCATCTCCGGCATGGGAGAGGACAGCTCCGATCTTTATAAGAAGGCAGACAGATTCGTTTGCGGCCTAAAGGGCAGAATCATTGACCAGGAAGAAAAGACCGGCAACAATCCTGTCTTCGGCCTTAATCCTACAGACACAGACGAGCTTAACAAGGGCTACGATTACACCATCGATGAAAAGGATAAGACCGTAGCGCTTACAGAAGAAGGTATCGACAAGGCAGAAAGATACTTCAATATCGAAACATTCACTGATCCTGAGAACATGGATATTAACCACCACGTTCTCATCGCATTGAAGGCCCACGCCATCATGCACAAGGACATCGACTACATCGTAAACGAAGGCGAAGTAAACATCGTCGATGAATTTACAGGCCGTATCATGTATGGTCGTCGTTACTCCGATGGTCTTCACCAGGCCATTGAAGCAAAGGAAGGAATCAACGTAAGAAACGAATCCAAGACTCTTGCTACAATTACACTTCAGAATTACTTCAGAATGTATGGCAAGCTCGCCGGAATGACTGGTACAGCAAAGACCGAAGAAGACGAATTCCTCGAAATCTATAACATGAACGTTATAGTAATTCCGACCAACAAGCCTGTTATTAGAGAGGATCTCGAGGACAGCGTATATGCAGACCAAAAGACAAAGTTCAAGGCTGTAGTTGAATCTATCATCGAGCATCACGAAAAAGGCCAGCCGGTTCTTGTCGGCACCGTATCCGTTGAAAAGTCCGAAATGCTTTCCGAAATGCTGAAAAAGCGCGGAGTAAAGCATAACGTCCTCAACGCAAAGCAGCACATGAGAGAAGCTGAAATAGTTGCCGAAGCAGGTAAGAAGGACGCCGTAACCATCGCAACAAACATGGCAGGCCGTGGTACCGATATTCTGCTTGGCGGTTCCGAAGCAACAGAAGCAGAAAGAGACGAAGTCAGGGCTCTTGGCGGACTTCATATCATAGGCACAGAAAGACACGAATCAAGACGTATTGATAATCAGCTCAGAGGAAGATCCGGACGTCAGGGCGACCCGGGCTCATCACAGTTCTTCATCGCTCTTGATGATGACCTCATGAGACTCTTCGGCGGAGACAGAATTCAGATCTTAATGAACAAGCTCAAGATAGGTGATGAATCTCTCGAGGGTGGCATTCTTACAAAGACAGTTGAAAGCGCACAAAAGAAGGTCGAGTCCCGTAACTACGGAATCCGTCGCTACGTTCTTCAGTACGACGACGTTATGAACAGACAGCGTTCGACCATCTACGCTGAAAGAAGAAGAGTTCTTGACGGCGAAGACCTCAAGGGCCACATCCTTACAATGATGAAGGATATCGCAAACGAAATTGCGGATCATGTTCAGGCCGGAGCCGCTATGGGTCAGGCAACCGACGCAGTTGAAAAGATTAAATACTACTGCCCGCAGTTTGACTTCAGCAAGATTTCCGATACACCAAGCGGAGAACAAATCTACGAAGGCTTCGTTGCCGCATACGAAAAGAAGGAAGCAGAAATCGGTGATGTCATTCGTGAAATCGAACGCATGCTGCTTCTCAGAATCGTTGATACAAAGTGGATGGATCACATCGACGCAATGGACGATTTAAAGACAGGTATCGGACTTCAGTCCATCGGACAAAAGGACCCTGCTCAGGCCTATGCCAATGAGGGCGGAGACATGTTCGAGCTCATGGTTAAATCTATTTGCGACGACATGGTTAGATACATGTTTAACATCAGCATGAACACCAGCACAGAGAGAAAGACTCTCATCAATGTTGGTGCGGCTGAACATAAAGAGGCTGCTGCAATGGGCGGTGCAAAGGAAGTTTCCGGAGCTCCGAAGGCAGTGCCAACTGAAAGTAAGGAATCTGTAAGAGAGCCGATTAAGCGTGCACAGCCTAAGGTTGGACGCAATGATCCGTGTCCATGTGGTTCCGGTAAAAAGTACAAAAATTGTTGCGGTAAAAACGAATAATGATCATAGCTGACAATCTGAAAAACGACATATCAAAAGCCGAGGAGGCCTTAGGGAAACTTAAGGACTCTCTTTGACGTTGATAATCTTCGGATGAAGCTTGCGGATCTGAATTTTGAGATCGAGACTCCGGGTTTTTGGGATGATGTTGACAGAGCCAACAAGCTGCTCCAAAACAAGGGCAATCTTGAAAAGGAGCTTGCTCAGTACACAGACTGCGAAAAGGCCTTAAGCGACGCAAAGGACTTTGTCGAGCTTGAAGAGGCCGATATGGCCAAGGAAAGCTACGATGAATTCGTCCGCATGGCAGATGCGCTTCGCATCAAGACTCTTTTAAGCGACGAGTATGATGCCAACAATGCAATCGTAAAGATTAACTCCGGCACAGGCGGGCTTGATGCCCAGGACTGGGCAGATATGCTGATGAGAATGTACGTCAGATACTGCGAGTCAAAGGGCTGGGCAGTAAAGATGATTGATATCCAGCCGGACCCCGAAGCAGGGATTAAATCTGCAACTCTTCTGATTGAAGGCGAATATGCATATGGCTATCTCAAGGTTGAAAGAGGCGTGCATAGACTTGTCAGAATCAGTCCCTACAATGCAAACGGCAAGAGACAGACAAGCTTTGCAAGCGTTGATGTAATTCCGGAAATGCCGGAGGACATCGAAATCGATATTGACGAAAAGGATATCAGAATAGATACCTTCAGGAGCTCAGGCGCCGGAGGCCAGCACGTTAACAAAACAGATTCCGCAATCAGAATCACACATATACCAACAGGAATTGTCGTTAGCTGTCAGAATGAAAGATCGCAGCTGCAAAATAAGAACTTCGCTATGAGAATGCTTTATTCAAAGCTCTATGCAATTGCAAGGCAAGAGCATAAAGACAAGATCAGTGATATCAGCGGAGATCACAGCCAGATTACCTGGGGTAGTCAGATAAGAAATTACTTCCTGCATCCGTATACTCTTGTAAAGGATGCAAGAACAGGATATGAAACATCCAACGCGCAGGCCGTGCTTGATGGCGACTTGGATGGATTTATTAACGATTCACTTACTAAACTTGGCAAGGAGTAACAATGGACGAGAATAAGGACCTGGAACGTAAAAAGAGGATAATGATAAATGTTGCATATGCCCTTATGGCTATTGCTATTTATGTTGTTGTCTTTCGCTATGTAATATATGTTGCATGGCCGTTTGTGTTTGCATTGCTGTTTGCAACCATACTCAGAAAGCCGACGCTCTGGTTCTCAAGAAAGACTCACTTAAACGAAAAGCTGAGTGCGGGCATTTTGATGCTGATCTTTTATGTGATTATGGCATCGCTTGGTGTTCTCGTAGTAATGAAAGCCTTCTGGGCAATCGTTGCATGGATGTCAAACTTCCCGTCGCTTTATAACAATGATATTAAGCCTTTCCTTGAAAGTGTCTTTAATTTATACGAAAACTATGCGGGCAAGATAACAGATGCAAGCTATTTGGACAACCTCGGTAACGGCTTTATTGATAAGCTGGGCAGCGTTGTCAGCAGCTTCTCGACATTTGTGGTTGGGCTTGCAAAGAGCATGGCTATGGGCTTCCCTAAGGCTCTGCTGGGATTCATCTTTATGGTAATCAGCAGCTTCTTTATTGCCATGGACTATTCGAGAATAACAAGATTCTTTATGGTTCAGCTCAAGCCAAACCAGCAGCAGATTGCAGTCAGCACCAGAGAATACCTCGGAACAAGCATTGGCCGTTTAATATTCAGCTACGGCATAATAATGATTATTACCTTCTGCGAGCTTAACATAGGGCTCAGACTTCTTCACGTTGCAAACCCGACAGTAGTTGCACTGCTTATTGCAATATTTGATATTTTGCCGGCTCTTGGAACCGGAGGAATAGTAATCCCTTGGATAGTAATTGAGGCCTGCAGCGGCAATTTCAAAATGGCACTTGGACTTCTTGTTATGTACCTTGCGATTACTGTAATCAGAAATATTATCGAGCCAAAGATAGTCGGAGATAATCTCGGAGTACATCCGGTGCTCATGCTTATGTCGATTTATCTCGGAGCCTTTCTTCTCGGAGGCTTCGGCATCGTAGTTTTGCCGTTTACGATTATCGTAATCAAAAAGCTTAATGACAGCGGACTTATTGATATTTACAGCACAAAGTACAGAGAGGGCGACAGTGAGAACGAGCACAGAGAGGTTCTCCTTGATAAGATTTTAAAGAGAAAGAAGACAAAGAATGATTAAAGCAGTACTGTTCGATTTTGATGGAACCATCGTTGATACAAACGAACTGATTTTAAATTCATGGCGTCATTTATATAAAACGGTTTTAGGCCGTGAGTGCCGAGACGAAGAAGTTACTGTTTCATTTGGCGAAGCCCTTTGGGATTCCGTCAGAGACAGATTCCCCGGTTACAACACCGACGAACTGGTTGATATCTACAGAAAATACAACCGCCAGATATTTCTTGAACAGGTCAAGATATATCCGGGAATGAAGGAGCTTCTCGTTGAGCTTAAACGCAGAGGCATCAAGACTGCCGTAGTAACAAGCAGAGGCATCACAACAAGTACAATGGGCATCGAAAAATACGGACTTGCTGATTACCTTGATGTGATTATTACCTGCGAGGATACAGATGCGCACAAGCCGGATCCACTTCCTTGCCAAATAGCAATGGATAGACTCAGCGTAAAACCCGATGAGTGCATTATGATTGGCGACAGCAGACTGGATATTCAGTGCGCGCATAATGCCGGAGTAAAAGGCGTCCTGGTAAACTGGACAATTTGCTGCCCGGAAAAAATGCGTGTTGAAAATAGTAAGCCAGACTATATAATAGATAAGGCTGAAGAAATTCTGGATTTGCTTTAATTCAAAAAAATATATTGAGCAATTCTTCGGAATTGCTGATAAGCTGATGTAGCTCAGATGGCAGAGCAGCTGATTCGTAATCAGCAGGTCAGGGGTTCGATTCCCCTCATCAGCTCCAGCTTTTGTTTACGATTAATTTACATAGGAGAATCAAAATGAAAAAGTATGATGTGGTAATAATCGGTGCAGGCCCGGGCGGAATATTTTCTGCTTACGAGCTCTCAAGACTTAACCCAAGTCTTAAGATTGCCGTGCTTGAAAGCGGTGGGCCACTCGAGGCAAGACACTGCCCGATTGATGGCAAGAAAATTACAAAGTGCATCAATTGTCAACACTGCGCAATTATGACAGGCTTCGGCGGTGCAGGTGCTTTTTCTGATGGAAAATATAATATTAC
>DCHA01000031.1:14338-20722 GCA_002315535.1 Firmicutes bacterium UBA1764
TTGATGAAATCAACTGCAAGATGGGCGGAGCAGGCACAAAGATGTACTCAACTGCAGAGAGCAAGTTCAAGACAATTTGCATGCAGAACGAGCTTTATCTTCAGGATGCACGTGTTCGTCATCTTGGTACAGACATTAACAAGGACGTTCTTGGTAATATATATGCACTTCTCAAGGACAAGGTTGAATTTTTCTTCTACACAGCTGCAAACACAATTCGCCATGAAAACGGCGGATACGTTGTAGTTGGCGAAACCGAAGAATTCTTTGGAACACAGTGCATTGTATCCGTAGGCCGCTCCGGCAGCAGCTGGATGCAGAAGGTCTGCGAAGAGCTGAATCTTGCTACAAAGTCCAACCGAGTTGATATTGGTGTTAGAGTTGAACTTCCTGCAGAGATTTTCAAGCACATCACAGATGAGCTCTACGAATCAAAGATTGTTTACAGAACCAAGGTATATCAAGATCTTGTAAGAACCTTCTGTATGAATCCGTACGGCGAGGTTGTAAACGAAAATACAAATGGTATTGTAACGGTTAACGGGCACTCATATGATGATGCTTCGCTTCAGACCAAGAATACCAACTTTGCTCTGCTGGTTGCAAAGCACTTCACAGAGCCGTTTAAGGATTCCAACGGATACGGTGAATCCATCGCAAGACTTTCCAATATGCTCGGTGGCGGCGTAATCGTTCAGAGATTCGGCGATTTAATTAAGGGCCGCAGAACAAACGAAAAGAGAATCGAGGAAAGCTTCCTCACACCAACCCTAAAGGCAACTCCGGGAGATCTTTCTCTGGTTATGCCGAAGCGTATTTTAGACAGCATCGTCGAAATGATTTACGCCCTGGATAAGATTGCTCCGGGAACAGCAAACGATGATACACTCCTTTATGGCGTAGAGGTTAAGTTTTATAACATGGAGGTTAAGCTTGATAATAATCTCGAGACCGCACAAAAAGGGCTCTTTGTTATCGGCGACGGCAGCGGCGTCACCCACAGCCTTTCACACGCAAGTGCAAGCGGTGTTCACGTTGCCCGTTATATCTGCGGAGAAGAATAGTATTCAAAAGTGGTTCACAGTTGTGAACCACTTTTTTTATTACTAACGAATATGAAACGCAAAAAATGATAAAATATAATGTAGATAATAATGTAATTACATCTAATGGAGGCAGTATTATGAAGAAGAAAAGTTTAATCTTATTAGTGCTGATGATAGCACTGGTATTGGTTTCGGCAGTATGTGTTAACGCAGCTGATGACGAGAAGACCAATATTTATGTTCGCAGCTTTGATCTTTCAGGGGGCGGCTATTTATATAACGGAGGCACCGAAGTAAAGGATAGCGCTCCGGCAGATTCAACAGGATATGTACACTACGACGTCGAAAAGCGCGTGCTGACACTTCACAACGCGAAGCTTTCCGATGATGATAAATATATGCCTCCGGTATATTCTACTTATAAATTAGAAGTAGTACTGGAAGGAACAAATACTATTAAATCGACTTCAAAGGCTCAATATGGAATCAATGTATCATACGGCGAGCTTGTTATTTCCGGAGATGGTACTTTAAATATTGATTCATACGTTGATACACCCGTGCCGGAAGGCTACAACTATTCATCATCATGCATTGCTTACGGTATTCAAGCTTACGAGAGCATCACCATTAACGGCGGCACAATTAATATTTCATCATATTCTGAATATGGTGAAGCATATGGACTCACATCTTGGAGCGGAAGCATTACTATTAATAATGCAAATGTAAAAATCGATGCAGACGGAAACACTGACAGTGATGCTGTAAAGGCTTCCGAAGGTTTCTTTGTTCCGGGTGGCCACAGCTTAACAAACGAGAAATATTTCACTGATGCGGATCAGACAGAATGGGAAACATCGGATTTTTCAGATTGCAATTGCCTAAAGGTTGTTTCAGGTAAGCTTACTGACGTAAGCAAGTTTGGCGTATGGATTAATGGCGTAAAGCTTACATCAAGCAATCCATACTGGAAGAATGGCGACTCTGAAAAGTGTACAGGAACAAGCAAAAGCTATAACGCATACTACGACAGAGACAAGAGGCAGCTGACTCTTAACAATGCTGTAATCAATAAGGTTTATCATGATACCTTTGATGACTGCCTTATCTATGTTAACGGAGATATTACAGTCAATGTTAAAGGATCAAACAAGTTCGCTTACATTACTGAAGAACAAACAATTCACGGACTAATGTCAAGCGGCAGCATGACTGTGAGCGGAAACGGAAGCATTTCCATGTCTCTTTCCACAAGCGGATTTTTAGATAACGTAATCGGTATTTACGCATATGATACTTTAACTATTAATAACGTAAATATTGATCTTGATGTAACGGCAGAACAATATGCAAATTGCATTGCCGCAGATTATTTAGTAATCAACAAATCAAAGATGAATCTTAAAGCAAGCTCAGCATCAGGTGAAAGCTGCGAAGGTCTTTGCGGCTATGATGATGTTAAGATTACCGGAGCAGATATTACTATCGCTTTGGAAAGTGCTTCAGTAAATCCTATTTATTCAAACGAAGAAATCAGCATCAGCGGTGGACACTCAATTAACGACGGCTCTGCACTCTTTGAAAAGGGTCGTGCGGTTTGGAGAAATAACTGCTTCGATAGTTTCGGAACCATGACAATTAAGAATGGTGTAATTACAAATGCTCAGCAGTACAAGCTTGCAAGCAAACAGGTATTTGTTAACGGAATTTGCATTTACAATGCATCCGATGATTCCAGCGAAGTTAACTATTGGAAGAATGGTGACACTACAGCTTGCACAGGAACAAGCAGCGATTACAATGCATACTATGATGCTGGTTCAAGAACACTGTACCTTAAGGACGCAGAAATAACAGAATGCCCGGGACTCACTCCGGAAACAGTATATTACTGCATGGGAGATTCTGCGGGAATATTCTCAGATGGCGATATTATTATTAATCTTACAGGATCAAACAGCATTGTAAACAGTAACACCGAAGAATACAGCTCAGCTTATGGTGTGTATGCTTTTAAGACAGTAACATTCAACGGAAACGGCAAGCTTGCAATTGAAATTAAGAAGGCTGAATACGCATATGCTGTTAATGCACAATATGGAATTAATGTTGAGGGTAACGCAACGGTCAGCGTAAAGCTGAATGAAAAGGTCGCTGATGGATTCTCGGCATTCTGCACATCCTTTGGACAGGGCATTTCTGCCGCAGAAGCAATTAATGATAAGAGCTTTGATTTCGACTACAACTATATGACCTTCGTAAGCAAGGTTACAACTCAGATTGATCCTGCTGACTTATCAAAGCCTGCAATTCTCAAGGGCTCAGTTACTCCGTTTAATGATGTTAAGAAGGCTGACTATTTCTGCGATGCAGTAAAGTGGGCAGTTGAAAATGGAGTTACAAATGGAAAGACAGAGACAGTCTTTGCTCCGTATGCAAGCTGCACAAGAGCAGAGTTCATCACCTTCCTTTGGAGAGCAGCAGGTGAGCCTGTTGTAAACTATATAATGCCGTTCACCGATGTTCCGGAGGATCTCTATTATACAGAGGCAGTTCGCTGGGCAGCATCAGAAGGAATAGTAAAGGGTGATACAGCAACACTCTTCAAGCCCTACGGAATAATAAGCAGACAGGAAGCTGTCACATTTATTTATCGCTATGCAAAGGCTCCGGCATTTGCAAACATGACTGCTGATGGCCCTGCACCAAGTCCATTCAGCGATGTATCAAATACAGCTTACAGCTATAACGCAATTCTTTGGGCATATGCAAATGAAATTACAAACGGCACATCCGCTACTACCTTTGGCCCGCTGGACAACTGCGAGAGAGCACACGTAGTTGTATTCCTTTATAACTACTTTGGTAAGTAACGATAATAACAAGGCTAAATATTTTTAGGAGAAAATAATGGGTTTAACAGGAAATACTTATTTAATATATCCGAGCATGAAATTGTGGAATGCGTTTTTTAACAGTGAGGCATATGACGGTTTTGTTGATAAAAACGTATCAGTATTAGATCCAAAGGGCGCGCCGGAAGATGGCGGATACGATGTTAAGAAATCTTTTGCCGACAACTATATGTATATGTCGAATCTTATTGTAAGAAAGAAGATTGAAAAAGATTTCCCGGATCCGGCGATTCGTGAAAAGACCGAAATGTTTTTCCAGATGATGGAGCTTATCGGAAAGCAGATAGATAACACCGCAACTCACGAAGAGATGGAGGAGTATAAAAGGCTTGCCAGCGCCTTATCCTATGAAAACGGAGATGCAAGCTTCCTGTCCACACTTGAGAACTATGTTGATCAGCATCCCGAAGCTGCTGACACCGATACATATGAATTGCTTTTCTTTATGGCAAATCATGCGCAGACACACGCAGAAACACTTTATGCCAATAAGCTCTTTGCAGAGTTTGATCTCGAAGGAGGAAAGGCTGAGCTTAAGCAGCAAAATGAAAAGGCGTCAACACAGTTAAAGGATGCATTTGCAGAGCTCAAGGAAAAGGAAGCTGAGAAGGCAAAGGAAACAAAGAAAAAGCTTGGAGACATTATTTTAAAAGAAGCCAAGGATGATTTAAATCTGAAGAAAAATCTATCTGATGATATGTCGTTGATAGATAAACTTGATAAGAGCATCAAGGCTAAGGAAAAAGAAATAAGCGAAACGAGCATGCTTCTTCAGGAAAAGCGGGCAGAGCTTGAAGCAAAGCTGGCAAAGATCAGCGAGATAAGACTAAAGAGAGAACAAGCTGACGAATTAAACGAGCAGTTAGATCGCGATATTAATACGTTCTCTAAAAAGATAAAGGACTTGGACGAAAAAAAGACCACATTACTCGAAGATTTGAAGCCTAAAATGTTCAAGAAGAAATCGGCAACGACGGAGGCAGATGTCAAGGAGCTGGATAAAAAGATTTCCGAGTTGATACTGCATATGCAGCCCATTGAAGTGGAAAAGCAGAAGAACGAGGAATCTGTAAGAGAGCTTGGTGATATCAATGTATTTGAATCTGCTGCTGAAAAGCTGAAGGATGAAATTAAGGCAGTTGAAGCTAAGCTTGCTAATCAAAGCAAAGAAAGAAACAGCTTAAAGGACGGCTTCAATAAGCAGTTTAATCTTTTAGACGAAGCAAAGAAGCTCGGCGGTAATGTGATGGATAAGTTTGGCTTAGATCCAAAATCCGTAAAGGATGATGTCGTTGTCAAAGACCTTGATGAAAAGCTTGCTAAAATGAATGGCGCTCAGGCCAAGGTCAGCGAAGTTGAGAACGCTTTCGCCGCAACCAAAGATCTTCAAACTCAAACTGTTAATTCACTTGTTTCCGGTCTTTTCGAACATAAAAAGGATATGTTTGCGAGCATGGCAAAGAGGCTTGAATTCCTCGATAGAAACGTTGAGAAATACAGCGATCCTAAGCATGAGAACAGCAAGGAATTCACCGAGATGCGCAATGCATTAAAGGAGACCTGCGAAATGACCAAGGCATTTGCAGAGGCTTTAAAGGGCACTGTAAGTACTGAAGAAATGCAGATGTACAAGGAAACGGTTAACGGCAAGATAAAGTCTATGCTTGAAAAGGCGCAGAATTACAAAACCGAAAAGACAAAGGGCATTCACCTTATCAAGAATCGCATGCGTACCCAACGACTTTTAATAGCAGACTCACTTATTGATTTCTCAAAGAAGGCCAAGGAAAATATTGCTTCTGAAGAGAATATTATTACTGAGCAGGCTAAAAAGATAAAGGAATACGCAGAGTATAAGGTTCCTGGTCTCAAGGAAGTAAAGGCATCGATGGAGAAGGCTCCAGAGCAAAAGCCAGAGGCGGTTGCACCGGTTAATAATCTCGGCGCAATGCATTAATTTACACTTAATTGTTTCATATGCAACTCTTTCGAGGGGTAAATGTGATATAATTAAATATCAATTATAGTTATAGTAGTGGACGGAGAGCATCCGACCCTTAAAGGTGATAAATTATGAAAAAATGGGTTTGCCCGGTATGTGGTTATGTACTCGAAGCTGAAAAGGTTCCAGAAGGATATGCTTGCCCAACATGCAAGTGCCCTGGCACAAAGTTCTCAGAAATGAAGGAAGGCGCAGCTCTGGCAGCTGAACACGTTTTCGGAGTAGGAATGCAGCTTGATGCTTGCACACCGGAAGATAAGCAGTGGATCGTTGATCAGCTCAAGGCTAACTTCAATGGTGAGTGCACAGAAGTAGGTATGTACCTCTGCATGGCAAGAATTGCACATAGAGAAGGATATCCAGAAATCGGTCTTTATTGGGAAAAGGCAGCTTACGAAGAAGCTGAACACGCTGCAAA
>DCHA01000031.1:20744-20914 GCA_002315535.1 Firmicutes bacterium UBA1764
TGCAAAGTTTGCAGAGCTTCTCGGATCAGAATGCGAACCAAATATGACAACAAGCACAAAGAAGAACCTCGCTTGGAGAGTTGACTGCGAATACGGCGCAACAGCTGGCAAGTTCGAACTCGCTAAGAAGTGCAAGGCATATAACCTCGACGCTCTTCATGACACAATCC
>DCHA01000068.1:0-5780 GCA_002315535.1 Firmicutes bacterium UBA1764
GCAGGTATGGCAATCTATGATACTATGCAGCTTATCAAGCCGCAGGTATCTACTATCTGTATAGGAATGGCCGCATCAATGGCTGCCTTTCTTCTTGCCGCAGGCGAAAAGGGAAAGCGCTATGTTCTTCCAAATGCCGAAGTTATGATCCATCAGCCACTTGGAGGAACCCAGGGACAGGCTGAGGATATCAAGATTCATGCGGAGCATATACTTAAAATCAGAGAAAAGATGAATAAAATTCTTGCCCAGAATACAGGCAAGGATGTTGATACAATTGCGAAGGATACAGACAGAGACAATTATCTCAGCGCCGAGGAGGCAGTTGAGTATGGTCTCGTCGATAAGATAGTAGGGAAGAGATAGTATGATCAATAATAATGGCGGAGAGATTTGCTGCGGATTTTGCGGCAGGCCGCAAAGCCAGGTAAGAAGACTTCTTGTGGGACTTGATTCATACATTTGCGATGAATGCATCGAAGAGTGCTACAATGTAGTTAAGGACGAGCTTGATGTTTTGGCAAAGAGCTCTGATATAAAGAAGGAAGAGCTTGACGTTCTGCCGACTCCGGAAGAAATATCAAGGACTCTTTCTGATTATGTAATTGGCCAGGAAAAGGCTAAGAAGCTTCTTGCCGTTGCTGTTTATAATCATTACAAGAGAATAAAGCTTTTGGATAACAATGATGTTGAAATTCAAAAGAGCAATATACTTATGCTGGGACCGACAGGCTCCGGCAAGACACTGCTTGCGCAGACATTGGCAAAGCTTCTTAACGTGCCGTTTGCAATTGCAGATGCAACAGCCTTAACCGAGGCCGGATACGTTGGTGAAGATGTCGAGAACATCCTTTTAAAGCTGATTCAAGCTGCTGATGGCGATATCGAAAAGGCCGAGAAGGGCATCATCTATGTTGATGAAATCGATAAGATTGGTCGCAAGGGCGACAATGCGTCTATTACAAGGGATGTTTCCGGAGAAGGCGTTCAGCAGGCACTGCTCAAAATAATAGAAGGAAATGTCGCAAATGTTCCGCCTCAGGGTGGACGCAAGCATCCTCATCAGGAGTTCATTCAGTTTAATACTACAAATGTACTTTTCATTTGCGGCGGTGCTTTTGATGGGATGGATAAGATTATTCAAAACAGAATTGGAGAGAAGGTCCTTGGTTTTAACGCAGAAATCGTTTCAAAGAAGGACAAGGATCCTCACATCCTTGACAATATACAGCAAGAAGACTTGCTTAAATTTGGTTTAATTCCGGAGTTCATCGGACGTCTTCCTGTTGTTGCTGTTTTGGAGGAGCTTTCAATTGACGCTCTTGTAAGGATTCTGAAGGAGCCGAAGAATGCAATTATCAAGCAATACCAGAAGCTTTTTGAAATGGACGGGGTAGAGCTCGAAATCGAGGACGAAGCAACGCTACGTGTTGCCGAGAAGGCTGTCGAGAAGAAACTTGGCGCAAGAGGTCTTAGGACTATACTTGAACAGGTAATGACTGATATAATGTATGATATACCTTCTAGAAAGGATATCGCTAAGGTCATTGTAACTAAGGAAGCTATTGATGGCGGACAGCCTAAGCTTATACTGAAATAGGGAGAGGCTTTATGATAGTAAGTATGCCTTTAATACCACTTAGGGGGCTTGTTGTTTTTCCTAATATGGTAATACATTTTGATGTTGGAAGAGAAAAATCAGTACTTGCACTGGAAAAGGCAATGCTGATTGATCAGCATGTTTTTTTGGTTACTCAAAAAGACGCTGAGACCGAGCTCCCGACAGGAAGAGATATATATGATGTCGGTTCTGTAGTTAAGGTAAAGCAGATGCTTAAGATGCCAGGCGGTAATGTCAGGGTTCTCGTTGAGGGCTCCTACCGCGCAAGGCTTGTTAAGCTTACCTCGGAAAACCCGTACTTCATTGCTGACACTGAAGAAATCGACGAATTTGATTTAGAAGAATATGATCCGAATGTTGCCGCACTCATGCGTACTGCAAGCAGTCTCTTTGAAGAGTATATGAACAGTCGCCAGGGCAAGAACAGCGACATACTCGGAAGCATAGGCCAGCTTGACGAGCCCGGCAGAATGGCTGATATCATTGTTGCAAACATGGATCTTAAGATCGATGAATGCCAGAGCGTTCTTGCAACAGCTGATCACGCCGAAAGACTCAGGATGGTTATTTCCTATCTTTCAAGAGAAAACGAAATTCTCAAGATAGAGGACAAGATCTCAAATAAGGTTAAGAATCAAATGGACAAGACCCAGAGAGATTATTACCTTAGAGAGCAGATGCGTGCAATCAGAGAAGAGCTTGGCGACGGAGAAAACTCCGAGGCCGAGGTTGAGGTCTTAAGAAATAAGCTGCATGAGCTTAAGCTCGGAGAAAAGATTGAAAAGAAGATAGACAAGGAGCTGGACAGACTTGCTCTTATGCCTGCTAATTCAGCGGATGCAAATGTAAGCCGCACATATATTGAATGGGTTCTTGATCTTCCATGGAACAATGAGTCTTTGGATGCCATTGATCTTAAAAAGGCAAGTGATGTGCTAGAGGCAGATCATTACGGTCTTGATAAGGTTAAGGAAAGAGTGCTTGAATACCTCGCTGTTCAGGCTCTGGCAAAATCGGAAAAGGGACCTATACTTTGCCTTGTTGGTCCTCCGGGAGTCGGCAAGACATCCAT
Source organism: Firmicutes bacterium UBA1764 (assembly GCA_002315535.1). Classification (GTDB taxonomy): domain Bacteria; phylum Bacillota; class Clostridia; order Peptostreptococcales; family Anaerovoracaceae; genus UBA1764. Next base: position 2,694 of record DCHA01000068.1, read on the forward strand.
CGCAAAATCAATTGCGAGAAGCGTTGGTCGTAAATTCGTCCACATGTCTCTTGGCGGCGTCAGGGACGAGGCTGAAATCAGAGGCCACAGAAGAACATACATCGGTGCAATACCCGGAAGAGTAATGACCGAAATCAAGGAATGCGAAAGCAAAAATCCTGTATTCCTCTTTGATGAGGTTGACAAGATCGGTGCAGATTTCAGGGGCGACCCGGCATCTGCGCTGCTTGAGGTTTTGGACCCTGAGCAGAACAAGGAATTCGTTGATCACTATCTTGAGGTTCCGTTTGATCTTTCCGGAGTAATGTTTATTTGCACCGCAAATACAGTTGATACTATCCCAAGGCCTCTGCTTGACAGAATGGAAGTGCTTGAGGTCTCTGGATATACTGCAGAGGAAAAGCAGAATATCGCAAAAAAGTATCTCGTTCCAAAGCAGGTAAAGGCTCATGGCCTGAGCGCAAAGAATATCAGCATTGGTAAGAGTGCAATTAAATCATTGATTGATTACTATACAAGAGAATCCGGTGTTCGTGGTCTCGAAAAGGAAATTGCGAACCTGTGCAGAAAGGTTGCCAGAAAGGTTGTTGAAGGCGATAATACAAAGCACAGCATCACTGATTCTAATATTGAAGAATATCTCGGAAAGAAGCGTTTCCATTTCGATAAGCTTCTTGGAAAGAATGAGGTTGGTGTTGCAACAGGTCTTGCTTGGACTGTTGTTGGCGGAGAGACCTTGTTTATAGAAACTGCCGTTCTTCCTGGCTCCGGCAAGCTGCAGCTTACGGGCCAGCTTGGTGATGTAATGCAGGAAAGCGCAAAGGCTGCGGTTACCTACATCAGAGCTCACAGCAAGGAATACGGAATTGAAGAGGATTTCTATAAGACAAAGGATCTTCACATTCATATTCCTGAAGGCGCTACTCCAAAGGATGGTCCTTCCGCGGGAATTACAATGACTATGTCAGTTCTTTCTGCATTGACCGGAAGAAAGCTTCGCAAGGATATTGCGATGACCGGAGAGATTACTCTCAGGGGCAAGGTTCTTGCAGTTGGCGGAATTAAGGAAAAGCTTCTTGCGGCGCACAGAATGGGAATAAAGAAGGTTTTACTCCCGGCAGAATGCAGCAAGGATCTTGAAGAGCTTCCAACAAGCGTCAGGGATGAAATGCAGTTTGTTTTGCTTTCGGAGATATCTGATGCTGTGAAAGAGGCTCTGATATGAAGGCTGAGTTTATAAGCTCCGCTGCGAAAAAGGGGCAGTACCCGGAGCTTGGACCTGTCGAAATTGCTTTCGCCGGAAGATCAAATGTCGGGAAATCATCGCTTATCAATTTGCTTACGGGCAGAAGAAAGCTCGCAAAGGTTTCTCAAAATCCGGGAAAGACAAGAACGATAAATTTCTTCCTTATAGATGATAAGTGGAGAATGGTCGACTTGCCGGGGTACGGATACGCAAAGGTTTCAAAATCTGAATCGGAAAGCTGGGGCAGGATGATGGAGGATTATCTTGAAACGAGAGAAACTCTGAAGCTTGTTGTTCAGCTTGTGGACTGCAGGCACGAGCCCTCGGCCCAGGATAAGCAGATGTACGATTATTTGCGTTATTATAATCTTGCCGGTCTTGTCGTTGCGACAAAGGCTGACAAGCTTTCAAAAAATGAGCTTAATAAAAACCTTGCTATGATCAGACGAGAGCTTGAGCTTGGCAAGGATGAAAAACTGGTTCCCGTTTCTGCTTTAAATAAAACAGGAGTAGACGAACTTATCAAAGAAATAGGGAGATATATCAATGACTGAAGAAATTCTTATTACGCAGCAACAGTTGCAGGACAAAGTAAAAGAACTCGGCGCCCAGATTACAAAGGATTACGAAGGCCAGGAGCTCTTGCTGGTTGGTATTTTAAAAGGATCTGTTCCGTTCATGGCTGATCTTATGCGTGCTATTGATCTCGAACTTGAAATCGACTTTATGCAGGTGTCAAGCTACGGCAGTGGAAAGAAGACTTCCGGAGTTGTTAAGATTATGAAGGACCTTGATGCAGACATCACCGGTAAGAATATTTTAATCGTTGAGGATATCATTGACTCCGGCTATACATTAAACTATCTGAAGCAGTATCTTTCAAATCGTGGATGCAAGAGTCTTAAGATTTGCACGATACTTGATAAGCCGTCCAGAAGACAGGTTGATTTAACTCCGGACTACAGAGGCTTTGAGGTTGATGATCTCTTTATCGTCGGATACGGTCTTGATCTTGATCAGAAGCTTAGAAATTTACCATATATATCATGGATAAAAGAGTAGTATAATAAGCTTATCTATATTGCTTAGCAATAATTATTAATAATTAATATAAGGAGGACTCAAATAATGGGTTACAAAGTTCCTGTTGGCGTATCCAACAAGCATTTACATCTTTCTCAGGCTGATCTCGAAGTTCTTTTCGGAGCAGGTTATGAGCTCACATTCAAGAAGGCACTCGTACAGCCTGGTCAGTTCGCAGCTGAAGAGCAGGTTGAAGTAGTTGGTCCTAAGGGATCCGCTACAATGAGAGTTCTTGGACCGGTTCGTCCTGAAACACAGGTTGAGCTTTCCATGACAGACGCAAGATCACTTGGTCTCAAGTGTCCGGTTAGAGAATCCGGTAAGCTTGATGGATCTCCGGCTTGCAAGCTCGTTGGACCAAAGGGTGAAGTAGAAATCAAGCAGGGAGCTATTTGCGCACTCAGACACATCCACCTCAATGACGAACAGGCTAAGGAAGCTGGCGTTGTTGATAAGGAATTTGTAAGCGTAAAGGTTGAAGGCGAAAGAGGACTCGTATTTGATCAGGTTCTTTGCAGAGTAGGATCTGCGCACTTCAAGGAAATGCACCTTGATACAGATGAAGCTAATGCTGCTGGAATCGGCAATGACGCTGTAGTAGAAATTCTTAAGTAATTTAATATCATTTTATAAGGTTTGACTATGAAAGAACTGAACAGGTATATTGACCATACTCAGCTCAAAGCAGTCGCAACTGAAAACGATATCATTAAACTGTGCTCTGAAGCAAAGGAGCACAGTTTTTATGCAGTATGTGT
>DCHA01000068.1:5870-6611 GCA_002315535.1 Firmicutes bacterium UBA1764
GCATCTGTAATCGGTTTTCCTTTGGGCGCTATGGCAACTGAGGTTAAAGTCTTTGAAACAGAATATGCAGCTAAAAGCGGCGCATCCGAAATCGACATGGTAATTGAGGTCGGCATGCTGAAGGCGGGAGCTTATGCTGCAGTATATGATGATATCAAGGCTGTCGTTGATGCTGCGAATGCTTTTGGGGCAATAGTAAAGGTTATCCTTGAAACAGGCGAGCTGAGCGATGACGAAATTGTAAAGGCATGCCAGCTTTCTGAAAAGGCCGGAGCAAAGTTCGTAAAGACATCTACCGGCTTTGGCACCGGTGGCGCTACGGCTCATCACGTTAGCCTTATGCGTCAGTCTGTAGGCGCAGGCGTTAGCGTAAAGGCATCAGGCGGCATCAGAGACAGAAAGACTGCGCTTGAAATGATTGACGCCGGAGCTGACAGAATTGGGGCTTCTGCGGGCATAAAGATATGCACAGAAGAGTAGTATTTCCTAAAGCTTAAAAAGATTTGAAATAATTAAAAAAAGTTATTGACAAACATGGTCAAATAACCTATACTAACAAAGCACGCTAAAAATAAGTGCAGAGCCGAAAGGCTCAAAAACGTAAAACTTCATAAAAAATTATTTAAAAAACTTTTAAATAATGCTTGACAAAGTGAGGCTTTGCGTTTAAGATAATAAAGCACGCTCGTTGAGAGAGTGTGGGGCTGAAAAGCCCAAATGAACCTTGAAAACATCATAGTG
>DCHA01000033.1 GCA_002315535.1 Firmicutes bacterium UBA1764
TTCTTTTGAAGAACCATGGATACCGCTTTGCGAAGTGTGTAAAGATCAATATCCTTAACATTCTTTCCGTCTACGAGCACTTCACCGTTTCTGCAATCATAAAGTCTTGGAATCAGCTGAACGATGCTTGTCTTACCACTTCCTGTTCCTCCTACGATTCCTACGGTTTGACCTGACTTGATATCAATATTAATATCGCTCAGGCAATCTGCACAGTTTGGATATCCGAAGCTGACATTTTTCAGCTGAATGCTTCCGGAGTTAATCTCTGTAATAGGATTCTCGCAGTTGACGATGTCGGATTCTTCATTGAGAACTTCAACGATACGCTTTCCTGCGGCTCCGGCAATTTCTGACATCATGAATATCATTGAAAGCATCATGAGCGAAATAAGAAGCTGGGCAACATAGGAAATCATGCTCATCAGCTGTCCTGATGTCATGCTGGTTGAGATAATCAGCTTTGAGCCAAGCCATGACAGAAGCAGTATGCACGCATAGCTTGAGAACTGCATAAGTGGCATCATGCAGGAGAGTATGTATTCTGCTTTAACATTTGTATTATAGAGATCTGATGAAATCTCTGTGAATTTCTTTGTTTCGTAGTCTTCTCTGACAAAGGCTTTTACAACTCTGATTCCTCTGATGTTTTCCTGAACGAAATTGTTGAGCTTGTCGTAAATTTTAAAGAGCTTTTCGAAAAGAGGGAAAGCACTCTTAAAGATTAAGAAAAGTCCGATTGCAAGTACAGGAAGTACGTATACGAATACCTTTGCAAGGGAAGAATTTACTTTAAATGCCATGATAAGCGTAAAGATGAGAACCGACGGGCTCCTGATTAAGCCCCTGATAATCATCTGATATGCCATCTGAACATTGCTGACATCTGTTGTAAGTCTTGTTACGAGGCCTCCGGCAGAGAACTTGTCGATGTTGGCAAATGAGAAGCCTTGTATTTTATGGAAAAGATCGTGGGTAAGATTTTTAGCAAAGCCCGCCGCAGAATATGAGGCTAGGGCGCCACCAACCGTCCCGATACATAATGATAATAGGGCGAAGATAATGAGTTTAATACCGCAGCTTTTGATAAAAGCAAGGTCTCCCATGTCAATTCCGTAGTCAATTAGGTCTGCCATGTAGTAGGGAATAAGCACTTCAAGAACAGTCTCGCCGATTACACACAGCGGGGTGAGCATTGAAGTAAGGGTATATTCTCTTACGCAGCTTGCAAGTTTTTTGATCAATTTTTCTCCTTTCTATTTTTCACCGTGATATTGATAGTAGCAGGTTTCAATTCTGCCGTTGTATAGCTTTCTTCTTCTGTCTGCAGGACGTCCGAAGCAAGCTTCAAATTCCTTATCTGCTGTGATTAGGAATAATGACCAGCTTGGATTTTCCTTTGAAAAGGCGGACAGACTCTTATAAAGCTCTCTGTTTTCTTTTTGTTCACCTATTCTGATGCCGTATGGCGGGTTTGTGATGATTATTCCGCGCTCTTGCTCGGCGGAAAGATCCCTGACGTCTGCCTGCTCTATTTCAATGCAGTCGTCGACTCCGGCCTCTATGGCATTTTCCTTTGCGGCCTTTACGGCGCGTTTATCTATGTCGCTTGCCTTGATTACAAATTTGGCATCATTATCAATTGCGTGGTATGCGTCTTCTTTTTCTTCCTTCCAGAGCTTTTCGGGGATAGCCTCCCAGTGCCTTGCATCAAAGTCTCTGTTCAGGCCCGGAGCAATATTCTTAGCAATAAGTGCGGCTTCGATTGCGATGGTTCCGGATCCGCAGAAGGGGTCGACCATGAGACGTCCCGGCTTAAAGAAGCTCAGCTGAACCATTGCGGATGCCAGAGTTTCCTTAATTGGGGCGGCGACATCCATTACTCTGTAGCCTCTCTTGTGAAGGCCCGCTCCGGAGCTGTCAAGCATCATAGTGCAGACATCCTTTTGGAACATAAACCTGATAGTGTAGCGAGGCCCTTTTTTGCTGAACCATTCAATTCCGTAAACGCTTTTCAGTCTGGATATTAAAGCCTTTTCAACTATGGACTGGCAAGCGGGCACAGAGTGAAGCGTTGACTTTACGGATGTTCCGGTTACGATAAAGTTCCCGTCAGCAGGAATCCACTGCTCCCAGGGGAGGGCGGCAGTCTGCTGAAAGAGATCCTCAAATGTAATGGCCTTAAATTCAGCCATCTTAACATATACTCTGTCGGCCGTTCTAAGCCAAAGGTTTGACTTAACAAGTGTGCGTTCGTCGCCTATATAGGTGAGCCTTCCGTCTTTGCTGTCAGTTATCTTGCAGCCGAGCTTTTCTATCTCTCGTTTTGCTACCGCTTCAAGACCGAAGGTTGTTGTTGCAATTAATTCGATTTTCGACATAAATTAATCCTTTTAATATAAATAAGTAAACAAATTATTCTACCACATATTTATTGAAACAAAAATGAAGAATTATAACGCTAATCTTAAAAAAATGTAAGGCAATTCAGTGCATTTTTGAACATCATATATTGATATTTTTTTGGCAAAGTACTATAATATAAACGCATTATTTTGACCATTTTTTTATGTTGAGAAGGAGAAAAAAATTATGGCAAAGCATTTTAAAACAATGGATGGTAATACAGCTGCCGGATATGTATCATATGCATTTACTGAAGTAGCTGCTATTTACCCAATCACACCATCATCACCTATGGCTGAAACAGTTGACGACATGGCTGCTCATGGATCAACTAATATTTTCGGACAGAAGGTTAAGGTAGTCGAAATGCAGTCCGAAGCTGGTGCTTCCGGTGCTGTACACGGTTCCCTCGCTGCTGGTGCTCTTACAACAACATACACTGCATCTCAGGGTCTTCTTCTGATGATTCCTAACATGTACAAGATCGCAGGCGAACTTCTTCCGGGCGTATTCCACGTTTCCGCAAGAACTCTTGCTGCTCACGCTCTTTGTATTTTCGGAGATCACTCAGACGTTATGTCCTGCCGTCAGACAGGTTTCGCACTCCTGTGCTCATCTTCCGTTCAGGAAGTTATGGACCTCGCAGGCGTAGCTCACCTTGCTGCAATTGAAGGCAGTGTTCCATTCCTCCACTTCTTCGATGGTTTCAGAACATCCCACGAAGTATCTAAGATTGAAGTTGTAGACTACGACGTTTACAAGAAGTTAATCAATATGGATAAGGTTGAAGAATTCAGAAAGAATGCTTTAAACCCAGAACATCCAAAGGTACGTGGTACAGCTCAGAACCCGGATATCTTCTTCCAGGCTCGTGAAGCAGCACAGAAGTACTATGATGCACTTCCTG
>DCHA01000025.1 GCA_002315535.1 Firmicutes bacterium UBA1764
ATAAAATGATATGAAATGTAATTTATTGGGAAAATCCACACAAAATTCGGGATACCCTCCATTTTTTTACACTTGACACAAAAACTATAATATGGTATCTTATTTAAGCAATCCCGTGGGGGAGTAGCAAGCGCGAAAGCGTAGCAAGTCAACATACGCGGCCTAGGGCCTGGCTTGTTTTAAATTGCGAGACTCATGTATATCTGCAAAGCTATACACGAGTAATATATGATTATTTCCCGAGTATAGCCATCAACTATCCCTCGGGTTTTTAATTTATAGGAGTAAAAAAATGATTAAAGCCGTAATATTATTTTGTGTAGGATTGGTATTCTTAATTAAAGGCGGAGACTGGTTCGTAGACGGATCAACAGGAATCGCAAGAAAGCTTCATGTTCCGGAGCTTTTAATAGGCGCAACCGTAGTATCAATCGGAACAACTCTTCCGGAGGTAATGGTTTCATCGCAAGCCGCCCTCTCCGGCCAGGGCTCAGTCGCATACGGAAATGCAATCGGATCTATCATCTGCAACACATCACTTATCGCAGCACTGACAATTGCAATCAAGCCGTCAAAGGTTGACAGCAAGACTCTGAGGACTCCGGTAATATTCTTCTTTATTGCCGCAGCCTTTTATGCCGGAGTTGCCTATTGCTATGGTCAGTACACAAGAACGATAGGAATAATACTTCTTCTGATGTTCGTTGTTTATATGATAATAAACATTAGAGATGCCGTTAATGATTCAAAAAAGCCAAAGGCTTCTTTAGAAGATGCTGAAGATGCTGATGAAGATATGCCAACCTGGAAAACAATTTTGCTTCTAGTTATCGGCGCAGGCCTCATCGCCGCTGGCGCAAGATTCCTTGTAGACAACGGAACCATTATTGCAGAAGGTCTCGGCGTTCCAAGCAGCGTAATAGCCCTCACCTTCGTTGCTCTCGGAACCTCACTTCCGGAGCTTGTCACCGCAATAACAGCCCTTGTTAAGGGCCACAGCGCACTCTCACTCGGAAACATAATCGGCGCAAACATCTTTAATCTGGTTCTTGTATCAGGACTTTCAATTACGCTGAATCCATTCAATCTTCCTGTTGAAAAGACAATCGCAGGAATGAATGCATCGCTTGTTGTAGACATACCGGTTGCAATAATCGTAATGCTGATTATGACACTTCCGGCATTAATTAAGGGAAAGCTTACAAGAGCTCAGGGAATCATACTTCTCTGCATATATGCAGCCTTCGTAGTATTCCAGTTTAATTAGGAAATAATAAATACACAGACACTAAAAAACCTACTGAGTAACTCAGTAGGTTTTTTGCTTTAGTAATCAACGACTTCGATTTCGCCGCTTTCAATCTTTTCAACAAAGAGTCGTCCAAGCTCCGGATCGAACTGCTTTCCGAGGTTCTTGAGGATTTCGGAAATAGCCGTCTCAACAGGCATTTTCTCCTTGTAGCAACGTTTACTTACCATAGCGTCAAATGCATCGGCAATTGCAAGACAACGTGCTGAGAGAGGGATTTCTTCCCCTGCGAGGCCTCTTGGATAGCCCTTACCATCATATCTTTCGTGATGTCCAATTACAGCCGGAATTACATAGTCAAGATCAGGAAGGTGTCTAACCATTTCGATTGACAATGCCGGATGCTTCTTCATTGTTGTGTATTCATCATCAGAAAGACGTCCGTTCTTTGTAAGAACTGAATCTGGGATACCGATCTTACCGATATCATGCAGAAGTCCTGCCTGTCTGATACATTCAATAAAGTCATCGGAGTATCCTGCGAATCTTGCAAGCTTGGTTGCATATTCAGATACAGCACGTGAGTGGTTGAATGTGTAGTGATCCTTTGCGTCTACTGCGGCAGTAAGTGCATATACTGTTGCAGTGATTTCGCTAAGCTTGTCGCTGTTATCCTTACTCTTTGCAGAGAAGTTGTTATCATAGATGAGAATCTGTGCCTTACCGTTTTGCTTGATGTTAAATACAGCCATGTTAGCATAGCTTACAAGCTGATTTGCATTGGAAGCAACGGCTGGATATGTGCAGACTCCGGCAGAGAAAGACATAAACTTCTTTGTCTTTTCTATCTCTTCATCAAGCTGAAGCTGCATCTGCTCCTTTACCCTGTGTGCGAGCTGATCTGCAGTAATAGAATCGGTCAGCGGCAACAGAGCTGCAAATTCCTTTCCTCCCCAGCGAGCAATAGTTCCCTTGCTGCCGAATACTGAACTGAGTATTTCAGAGAAACGAATGATTAGCTTGTCTCCCTCGTCATTTCCGTAAAGCTCGTTGTACAAGGACATGTCGTCGAGGTTGAACAGAACGAGTGAAACAGGAGATAAAGCATTGTTATTAACAGTCTCGTTAAGTCTCTTATTAAAGTATCTTCTGTTGTAGAGATTTGTAAGAGTATCGAGCTGAGCTTCCTTTTCAAGTGCTGTATAAAGCTTTGCGTTCTTGAGTGCGATAGCAGCAACAGCGGCAACGGATTCAAGGAAATTGATTTCATCATATCCGTATTCCTTTTCTACAGATGACCTGCAGAATACGGCAAAGCCCATTATTTCAGTATCAGTTGCAAATGGGAGAATGTAGGAAGCATTGATTCTGCTGAACAGTTCCTTTTCCTTTTCCCACATTGAACGATATTCATTACTTGTTTCAAAATCAGAATACTGTGTACCCTGCTTCTTCTTGCGAAGGTAATCAATAAGCGGGGTGTTGGCGCTGATTACGAGAGGCTCTTCCAGAGAGTTTAGCCCGGAAACAGTTTTGAATGCTCCATCCTCTTCATCCATCATGCAGATGTTAAGATCATCAACAGGAATTTCGTTATTAATTAATTCAAGGAATGAATTAAGAATTTCATTCTGGTTCAAGCTGTTGTTTACATCGCTTGAGAACTGCTTGAGCAGGTCTTCCTTCTTGTTTTTATCCTTGATGAACAGCTTGTTTCTGAGTACGTTTAATCCGAGGAATAAGAGTACTGATATTACTGCGCAGCATATGATTAGGATAAAGTATTCCTTAGTGGTATTTAAGGACTCACCAAAAATCTTGGAAAGTAAAAGTCCAATTGGATCAATAAGGATTGCAGTAATTATGATTGCAACAACGAATGTCGCTCCGTTTGATAAAACCTGATCCTTTGGATAAAGTCTCTTTCTTGAGAATGCAATGTATATGCAAAGAGCATTGATTGCACATGCCAGAGTATCCATAGGCATAGAGTTAAAGAAAGGAATAAGGTCAGCGACAACTCCGGCAGCAAGAATCAAAATACCAACAACAAATGGCTTGATATATCTGCTTGGAAGGCCCTTTTTCTTTACTTCACGGATAAGAATAATCCATGAGTAAATCATTACGATTGCATAAAATACAACCGGAATAAGAGCAAAGCTTGTTGCTGAATAGCTGATAACACTTACCCCGTCGTTTAAAACAAATTCAGGAACGGTAAGGAATACATCCTTTAAATTTAAGAGCGTCAGGACTACAGTTCCAATACCGAAAAGCAGCTTGGAAATAAGGCCGCGATTTTCTGTAAATCCGCAAGCTACAAGGAAGTAGAAATACGGAACAAGGAAAAGTCCGATCAGTGAAACATGCCACCAGAATGCAACTCCAGGGAAGGAGTTACTTCTCATGAAAGCAGATCCACCGGTCCATAATACAAAGCTTGCTAAAAGCAACATTAAAAAGCGAACAGCGTTATTTTTCTTTGCTGTAAGCAATGTTGCAAACAAGAATATATTTAGAAGAACTGCAATTCTTGGTATCGAAATAGAAAGAATGCCAACTACGTTACTCAAGGGTAATTTCCCTCCTTCCGAAAGTCGAGCCGATAGAATTCATTAAATTAATTATATCAGCAGCAGTAGGATTAACAGTTCTTAATTTGCAATTCCTCATTTCTTCGTACTTGCTTATACTGCCCTCAGGAAGAACAGTAACAACTGTTGGATCCATACCAAGAAGCTTCTTTAAATCATCATAGTCATGATCATATTTTCTGTAATAAGCGCTGAAGCAATCTAAAATTAACTGCTCAGACATAAACGCAGAGTTTGCGGCAGAGCTCTTAACCTCAACATACATATGCATGAAGGATCTCTTGTCCTCGCTGTATTCCTTCTTTGCAAGCCATCTTCCGATTGGAAGGTTGGAAAGCTGAAGAACGGAAGCGATGCTCTTCTCTGTAAATCTTGTAAAGCCTGCAATATCAATAACTGACGGAACTCTGTCAATATATTCGAACTGAGGAAGATCGATTCCTTCAGTTTCGTTCTTTGTTCTGAGGCAGCGGTACATATCGCCCGGTCTGTAACGCATGAATGCGCCACCCTTGAAGAGTGTAATAACGATTTCGTACTCTTCGTTAGGTAATACCTCGTCCATGAAATATGTCCTTGGAACATAGCTCGGATCTGCTTCGTTTCTAAGCATTTCATCCTTTGGAATGAATTCATAGAATGCATTGTCCGGGAAGAAAACAAGACCGTTCTTGCCCCAGGATTCTGTTGCGAGACAAGCTGTTTCTGTGCCGCCGTGAATCTCAAGAGGCCTTACGCCCCAAGCATCTTCAAGATCGTGCTTGAATAATGCGGTATCTGTTCCAACGCAAACAAAACCATCAAGCTCGAATAAATCCTTTGGCTTGATTGGCTTGTTATCTCTCTTGGCAATATATTTAGCCTTTGCAATTTTGCAAAGCATGCCCGGAGTCATACCGAAAACAGCGCTTGCATCAGAGCTGCCGGAGTTAATCATTTCATCAAAGTTCTGAGTAATTCTGTAAACAACAGATGTCATACCAAAGAACTGATCGATGCCGGACTTTAATGCCTGCTTGAAGCCTTCCTTGTTCTGTGTTGAGAAGGACATATCTCTGGCCTGCTTAATGGATGGCATGAACTGCAGATCCATTTCAGGCTCGATCAGATAAGGGAAAAGTCCTGTTGCATAAGGCATTGGTGCGAGACCGTATAAAACCTTTGCATCACTGCGAACCTTAAAATCACCCTTTCTGCTTGATGTAGATAAAATCATTGCAGAAATGATATTTCTTGAGTAAACGTTGAGCATTTCCTTTGTGTAAGGTGCCCACTTTTCAGGACGGCTGCCACTTTCCCAAGTTGTCTTGAGCCAGGTTGTAGGCTTCTTTGGAAGAGCGTCTTCGCGCTTTTCAAGAAGGATGTCCTGATAGTCATCATACTTCGTCAGAGGTACATTTTCCTTGAACTCATTGATAGTATGAGGAACACCATTCTTCATGATGCGCTTGCCAAGGAAACACTGAGAGTAGTCATCAATCTGCTCTTTGAGCAATCTAAACTGAATCTTCATGTAATCTTCCATCGAAAGATCCAGAAAACTGCAATACTCATCCCATATTTGCTTTTTTGAAAGTTTTTCGAGTTTATCTCTGAACTTCATCTAGCACTCCTTAGCGTACAGAAAATCCTAAAAAAGGAACTTGCTTCTTGTACTCCTCATAACCCTCAATGTAGTGAGGGAAAAAATATATATCTTGAATAATAATATAAATCGTGTTTATTACTGCATTGGCGATGCCTATTATCAAGGCCTCTCTGCTTGATGCAAGAAAGCTTGCTGAAATGGCAACCAGCCAAAATGCATATAGTCCCGGATGTCTGCAGTATGCGTAAATTCCGCTGCTTACTACAGCTCCGTTTTCATTGCTGTCAAGTGATCCCTTCGGCAGGGATAAAAAGCTTGTGTAAAAATATAAGCCTATATACAGCACTGTCAGTATTCCGAAGAAAATTGTTCTTGCTTTCACTGACATTCCAAATATCTCATTTTTGTTAAAGCTTTGGATAAGAACCCATGCCCAGTTTATTATCAGCAGCAGCGTTCCGATTATGAAAAACGGATTCTTGCCGCTTTGGCCGTTCTTCTTCGCTCTCACTTTTATCTCTTCAAAGAGAAAGAGGCAAATCCATGATGCAATTAACACTAGGATGAATGGAATCATTTTTTCTCAAATGCCAGCCCTGCTCCACCTGGGCCTGAGTAGGCACCTATTACCGGACCGGTTATGTCAATGCGTATGTTTAAATCGCCATATGTCTTTATCAGCTCGTCCATTAAGAGCTTTGCTGTATCAAGACTTGCCTGATGGAAAATGATGACCTGCTTGGTCATATCTGCTTCTTTTCCGAATCTCTCGATCAGCTTCGCAAAACCGTCATCATAGTTTGATGCGACTGCGAAGTCCTTAACCAAACCATTCTCGAATGATAGCAGAGGCTTAATTTTCATCAGGTCTGCTGCCAGAGCCTTTATCGCTCCAATTCTTCCTCCGGCCTTTGGATACTTGAGAGAATCAAGAATGAAATACATCGCGATGTGATTTCTGTAATCATCAAGCTCTTTAATTATTTCTTCACATCCATAGCCTCTTGATGCAAGCTCATAAGCCTTTCTGACCATCATAGCCATAGCATGTGAGCACTGGAGTGTGTCGTAAATGTAAATCGGGGTCTTAAAACCCTCATCCTCAAGCAGCTTTTTTGCTGTGCAAGCAGCCTCAAATGTGCCTGACATCTTGGAAGTTACTGATAAAAACAGAATTTCATCAAAATTTGTTGACTTTTCTTTAAAAAAATCGCAAAAATCTCCCACAGATGGGTGAGAACTAGTTGGCAAATCACCCTCAAATAGCATATAATTATATAATGACTCAGGACTTATTTCGTATAAGTTCTTAAAAGTTGAGGAATTTACATACACTATATCTGGTATGATTGGTATATTCAATTGTTGTGCCTCCACAAGGGGTATATCACACCCTGTGTGGGAAATAATTTTAACCATTGCCAAATATTTCTATCAATTTTCCCGCAACTTTTATTATACCATTATATGTAGAAAAAGCAAGCATAATTATTTATAGAAAGTAGCAAAACCCTTGAAATGGAAGACTTCTTAGCACACTGGCAAGCGTACAGAGCTTTCAAAATTTCAAAACAAAATCTGGAAAATAATCTCGCATTATTAAACAGGATTAACATATTCCCTGTGGCCGACAAGGACACCGGGAACAATATGTTCATCTCTTTTGACCGTTGCCTAGAAAAAATCGAGGGCACAAAAACCACAAGAGAACTGTTCGATATCGCGGGAAAAACACTAGTTCTAGTAGGTATGGGAAACTCCGGAACTATATTAAGTTTGTTCTTCTCAGGAATTTCCGACTATTTTTCAGAAGAAAATATCGAAAAAATTGATAAAAATGCCTTCTTAAATGCCTTCGTAAAAGGTGCGAATAAGATAAAAGACGGGCTTAACAACCCGGTTCAGGGTACAATTTTGTCGGTTGCGCAGGAAACTGCCCAAATTGCACAAAGTAATTCTGATCAATTTTCAAACATCGAAGATTTAATGACATTTATTGCAGACACTGCCTACAAGATACTGCCTAAAACCGCGACTCAAAATCCAAAGCTAAAGGATTTCCATGTTATCGACTCCGGAGCGCTCGGCTTTTGCATGATACTTGATGGCTTTGCCGCAGGCTTCAATGCTCTGGAAAAGGTTAACAGAGAGTATGATGTTGAGATTAACGGTTTAATCAATACCGCTAAACGTGATAGCAGCTATAAATACTGCACTGAGTTTATTACGAACACCCCGGCCGGAGGATCCGAGAAGCTTAGGCAGCAGCTTGAAGAAATCGGCGACTGCGTTATCCCTGTTGAAAGCGAAGGCAAAATAAAGATTCACGTTCATACAAACAATCCTGATGCAGCCCTCTTCATCGGCGCTCTTTGCGGAGAGCTTAAGATGGTAAAGGTCGATAACATGCAGCAGGAATCCGGCCCTGTTAAGGTCTTCCTTTGCAACGAGGACTTGAGCCAACGCTGCATCGAAAGCATGAATTATCAAAACGTTTTCTGCCTTGCTGATAACGGGCTTGAAAAGCTGCGTATCTTTGTTAATCACTGCAGCCTAAAGAATCAAATAATTCTTATGACATCGGTTCAGGAGCTGGGCCCGGTTGAAAACCTCGTATCAAAAATCAGATTCTATGAATCCGATGAGGCTCTGATAAACAAGCTCTTCTCAGAATAATCACAAAGACAAGCGGCATGTTATTTGTCGAATGAGGATAAAAATGACTTACGAAGAATATCTGTCAAAAAGAGAAATAATGGTCAGTGAAAATGCCAACCTGGTTGGCAATGTTTTGAATGAAAAAGAATTGGCCGTAAATGATATTCTTGAATCGCTGAAAAAAGAACTGCACGAAACGGTTGATGAAAACCGTCTCAGCAGAATGAACATAATGGGCAAGAGAGAGCTCTGGGAAAGCCGTCTTTATGCTTTCACAAAGGCTCTGCCAAAGGGATCCGACCTGCATGTACATGCAACTGCCCTGCTGCCCGCAAACAGACTTATCGATTTTGTAGCATCAAGAAATGACCTCGTTATTGATATCAACGACTGCCATATCTACAACATCGATGAAGAATGCTATGACAAGGCTTCATGCCATTTGCTTTCCAAGGCGCTTGAGGATGGGCTTGTTACAAGAGAATCCGTCGAGCAAAAATGGACCCTGCTTGGCAGAAAGCACGACGAGTCAGTTTGGGACTATTTCGAGAATCTGCTGGGGCTTTTCGAATCCATCGAAGTCAGCCAGGATACACTCTTTGACTACTATGTCACCGCCTTTAATTACTACCTCGAAAACAATGTATTTCACATCGAGATACATGCGGTATTTTCCGAAGATTATGATCGCTCACTTGTGCTCGCAAACACTATCAAGCGTGCTTATCACGAGGTAAAGAAAGCTCATCCGCAGCTCATCGTATCGATTATCTGCTCCGGTCTAAAATATCTTGGTGCCGACATCAGCGTGCCGGAGCTGTACCTGAAAAATGCAATTAAGCTCAGAGAAGAAATCGCTGATGACTTTGACAAGGATAATGTTCATCCGTTTATCATTGGCTTTGACCTGCTCAACGAAGAGGATAAATCAATCCCTCTTAAAGAGCTTGCCCCGATGCTGCTGAAATACAGGAATGAATATCCTGATTTTAATTTGTATATCCACTGCGGCGAATCGCTTTCCGCCCAGGTTGATAATCTGATTGACGCATATCTGCTCGGATCTACAAGAGTCGGGCACGGAATGAATCTTTACAGATATCCAAAGCTTCTTGCGGCATTCGCTGATAAGGAGATTTGCCTTGAGGCCTGCCCTATTTCGAATAAAACTCTCAGGTATGTTAAGGACCTGCGCCTGCATCCTGTTGCAGAATACTTAAAGCGCGGAGTTACCGTTGCGCTTTGCTCAGATGATCCGGTCTGCCAAGAGCATGAAACGCTGACAGACGATTTCTTTGCAGGCATAGTAGCCTGGGATTTAAATCTGTCAGACATAAAACAGCTTTGCATTAACTCGATAATGTACTCCGGGCTTGATAAGACCCAAAAGTCAGAGCTTATCGCATCATGGAAAACAGCGTGGGAAGAGTATATTGAGGAGCAAAGTCATATCACATATTAAAATCATATCGCGTATTAATAAAAAGGTCGCAAACGAGCGGCCTTTTTGTTTGCTTTTTCGCCGATTCGGGAAGTAATGCATCTTTTGAGGCGTTTACTTCCCGATTTTACGGCCGGAGCCTAGGTTTTTCGGGAGGTAATGCATCTTTAGAGGCGTTTACTTCCCAATTTTACGGCCGGAGCCTTCGTTTTTCGGGAGGTAATGCCCCTTTAGAGGCGTTTGCTTCCCAAAAGCGACGTTCAGATAAAGCGACAGACGACCAGACAAGAAAAAACGACACTTCCAAATGGAAGTGCCGTGAATGAACGTGGTTGCGGGGGTAGGATTCGGACCTACGACGTCCGGGTTATGAGCCCGGTAAGCTACCAGCTGCTCCACCCCGCGATATATAAGTCATCAAATCAGGCGAGGCCCTCATCGGTGAACTGTTTATTAAACATGGTGCCTAGAACCGGACTTGAACCGGTACGATATTGCTATCGCGGGATTTTAAGTCCCGTGCGTCTGCCTATTCCGCCATCCAGGCTCAAAACCCTCGGATTACAAGCCTCAGCCGACATCCAGTGTTTTGTAGTATATTAGAGGCGGGGCATTTTTCATACCTCGCCTCTTTTTGTGGCGGGTGTAGTTGGACTTGAACCAACGACCTAGTGATTAACAGTCACTCGCTGCCACCAGCTGAGCTATACACCCATTAAGCCGCTCTCTTTATGCGACTTGAATAGTATACTTCATTCTCTGCATTTTTGCAAGGGTATTTGACTATTTTTTTTATTTTACTGCCATAGCCAGCCAAAGGCTCCTACTGTCTGAGAATTTCACACTTTTTAGAGTACTTTTCCTTGTTGACTGCATCACCAAGATCATCGTAAATCTCAGAAAGCGCAAGGCAGGCGTCGTAATTCGAAGGATTCAACGCCAAAACCTTCTTAAAGCCCTCAATTGCTTCCTGCGGATGTTCAAGCTCTCTGTAGGTGCAGGCCAAATAGTAGTGAAGTGGCCACCAGTTGTTATACTCACTGTTTACATATGGCTCAAGAATCTTAAGTCCCGACTCCAGGTCTCCAACCGTCAGCTTGTTGATACCCTCCTCGATTTTCACAGGATCATCAAGCTCTCTGACGCGTTCCTGAATCTCAAGATATTCTGCCTTTGTCTTGTCAGGAGCAAGCTCAAGATATCTGTTCCAGATGAACTGAGCCTTTGTGTAAAGTGCCGCATTCAGATACGCATATCCCAGGTAATAGTACGACGGGGAAAACTCCGGGTGCTCGATAATGCACCATTCGTAATACTCAGTTGCCTCGGATTTTAATGTTTCAATAAGTTGGTCAAAGCCATCCCTGTCCTCAAGCGACAAATACCACTCTCTGCATGCGCATGCATAGCCAAACAGCGCCATTACATCTGTCGTATCAAGCATCAGCGCCATACGATAGTATGCTGTAGCCAGACCGTAGTCCGGAGCATCAGCAAAGTAGTCACTCTTGCCATCTATTGCTCCGCCCATAAGAGCCTCGGCGCCCTTACTTGTAAACACGCTGATCAGCTTTTCATTAAAGAACCTCGCCATGAACTGAATGTACTGATTCGCATAGGGGAACTGCGTGTTCGCCCCGATTACAACAGCCATGTTGTCAGCAAGTCTTGCCGGATTAATTCCCTCTTGAGCAAGCGCAACCATGTCTTTTGTCTTAAACGGAACAGCAATTCCCTTCATAAAGGAAAGCTGATTTGATTCAAGATATTCCGGCGAAAGCTCGTCAAACAAAAAGTCCTTTGTCAGTCCCTCGAGATATTTAGACAGATTGTCTTCTCTGTCCTTGTAAAGCGGTGCTCTTTCCATAATTACATTTTCTCCGGAGCCTTAATTCCAAGAAGTGCAAGTCCATTCTTAATAGTCTGCTTTGCAGCCCATGTAAGCAGGAGCTTAACATTCTTTTCGTTTTCGTTATCAACAATAATCTGTTCGTCGTGATAGAACTTATTAAATGCCTGAGCAACATCGATGATATGTCTTGTTACAATCGATGGTTCGTATTCTGCTCCGGCCTTGATAATAGCATCAGGGAAGCGGTAGATAAGCTTAATAAGCTCATAAGCAGAATCGCTGCTGAGGTAACTGAAATCAAGCTTTTCAATTGCATCAGGTGAAAGTACAGCTTCATCAAAGCCTGCTTTTCTGAGAACAGATGCGGCGCGGGCATGAGTATACTGAACGTATGGGCCTGTTTCACCATCGAAATTCAGAACCTTATCCCACTTAAATACATAGTCCTTGATTCTGCTGTTTGCGAGCTCGTTAAACATAACAGCACCGATTCCAACCATTGCAGCAGTCTCATCAACATTTTCTGTATTAACGTTCTTTTCAAGAACGATTTCTCTTGTCTTTTCAACGGCCTTGTTTAATACATCCTCAAGGAAAATAACTCTGCCGTTTCTTGTGGACATAGTACCCTCTTCCATTGATACAAGACCAAACGGAATATGAACGCAGTCCTTACTCCAGTCATAGCCCATGAGCTCAAGAATCTTGAACCACTGCTGGAAGTGAAGGTTCTGCTGAGATGCAACAACGTAAATGCACTTTGCAAAATCATAGGTCTTCTTGCGATAAATTGCAGCGGCAAGGTCTCTCGTAATATACAGAGATGATCCGTCGCTCTTTGTAACAAGAGCCGGTCCGAATCCGTACTCTTCAAGATCAACAATCTGCGCGCCCTGTGATTCCTTAAGAAGTCCCTTTGCCTTCAGCTCATCAAGCACTGCAGGCATCTTGTCAGAATAGAAGGACTCTCCTGCATAGGAATCAAATGAGATTCCAAGCATGTTATATACTCTGTTAAATTCATTAAGAGATTCTTCTCTGAACCACTGCCAGAGCTTTGTTTCAGCCTCTTCACCATGCTCGAGCTTTGTAAAGGTTGCACGAGCCTCGTCCTCAAGGCTTGGATCCTTTTCTGCTTCTTCATGGAATTTTACATAGTATGAAAGGAGTGTCTTAATAGGCTCTCTTTTAACGTCTTCCTCATTACCCCATTTTCTGAAGGCAACGATCATCTTACCAAACTGTGTTCCGTAGTCACCAAGGTGATTGATTCTGACAACGTCATAGCCAAGCGCAGTATAAATCTTATTAATAGAATTACCGATTACTGTGCTTCTGATATGTCCGATATGGAAAGGCTTTGCGATATTCGGAGAGCTGTACTCAACGATTACCTTTTCGCCATGTCCTATATCTGTGTTGCCGTAGCTGTCCTTTGCCTTTGCAACCTCTTCAAGGCTAAGCTTTGAGAAAGCCTCCTTATTGATAAACATATTTACATATGCATTAACGTTCTCAACCTTTTCAAAAAGATTATCGTTTAATGCGGCTGCAAGATCTGCGGCAATCATTGGAGGTGCTTTGTGAAGCTGCTTTGCGAGCTTAAAGCAAGGGAAAGCATAATCTCCCATTGCACTGTCCTGAGGAATCTCAATCATAGCCTCGATTTCTTCAAGACTTAAAAAATCTACGCTTGCATTAATTTTTTCTGCAATTACTTTTTTAATGTTAATCATTTCTTTAATGTTACGACTGTTACACCGTCGCCGCCCTCTTTATATTCACCTAAGCGAATTGATTTAACGTTTTTATTTCTCTTTAGCATTTTGCCAAGGCCATCTCTGAGTATCCCGGCACCTCTGCCGTGGATAACCTGAACTGTTTCAAGTCCTGCAAGGAATGCATCATCAATATATTTATCAACCTCGACCTCGGCCTCATCAAGCGCCTTGCCGATAACATTGATTGACATCGGAACAGACATGGCTTTTGTTCTTTTCAGCTTTGAGAATTTTGTCTTTTCGCGGTCCTTGTCACTGACGTTTTCCTGTACTATGGTAATGCCGGAGAGATTCACTGATAATTTCATTGATCCGATTTGAACCATCAAATTACCCTTATCATCAGGAAGCGTTAGAACCTGACCCTTATCACCAACTGACAGCACATTTACTCTCATGCCAACTGTGATCTCATCGGATGTAGGAGGGTCGGGATTTTCCTCTGAAATACCCTTGGGAGCATATTTCTTTTTCTTTGACCTGATGGTCTTCTTTGCTTCCTCGAGCTCTCTGTTGTTCAGCTTTTTCTGAAGCTCCTTTGCGGTAGCCTCGGCGTCATCAAGGATCTCCTTTGCCTTAGCCTTTGCTTCCTCAAGAAGCTCTTCCTTTTTATTCTTAAGACGATCTTCAAGCTCGTCTATCTTTGCTTTTTCTTTTTCTATTTCAGCTCTCAGTCTTTCTGATTCAAGCCTGTCGTTTTCAGCGGCTTTTTTATCAGCGGCAATTGAGCTGAGTACATCCTCAAATGCAATGTCGCCCTTTTCAAGAAGACCTCTTGCCTTCTCAATTATGTCATCCTTTAGTCCAAGCTTTTTGGATATTTCAAATGCGTTTGATTTTCCCGGCACACCAATCATCAGCCTATAGGTTGGTGACAGTGTCTCAACATCAAATTCCATTGATGCATTTTGTACGCCCGGAGTTGATATCGCATATTTTTTCAATTCTGTGTAATGAGTTGTTGCAATTGTCTTAGCTCCATTTGAATAGAGCTTTTCAAGAACGGCAATTGCCAGAGCCGCACCCTCTGTCGGATCGGTGCCTGCACCAAGCTCGTCCAGTAATACCAGGCAGTCGCTGTTTGCGCCTTCGGTAATATCAACGATATTTTTCATATGAGAGCTGAATGTAGAAAGGCTCTGCTCAATGCTTTGTTCATCACCTATATCAGCATAGATATTTCTGAATATCGGAAGACTTGTTCCGTCATTGGCAGGAACAAAAAGCCCCGCCTGAGCCATCAAGCACATAAGCCCCACAGTCTTTAAGGTTACGGTTTTACCACCGGTGTTCGGGCCTGTTACAACGAGAGTATCGTAGTCAATACCAAGCTCAACATTTATTGGAACAACCTTCTTTTTATCAATAAGAGGATGTCTTCCCTTTTTAATAATTATCTTTCCCTCTGTGTTTATCTCAGGACGTGATGCATTCATATTGCATGCTAGCCTGCCCTTTGCAAAGAGATAGTCAAGCTTAAACAGAATCTCCTGATTACACTTGATAGCAAGCTCCTCGCGTCCAACCCAGGAGGATAAATCCTCGAGTATTCTTTGTATTTCGTTTTGCTCTGCAAGCTCAAGCTCTCTGAGAGCATTGTTCATATTGACAATAACCTGAGGCTCGATAAATAGTGTCGCGCCCGATGCTGACTGATCGTGAACAATTCCGGAGATTTGATTCTTATGCTCGAGCTTAACAGGTATTACATATCTTCCCTGGCGCATTGTAACAACTGCATCCTGAAGGAAGGTCTTATTTGCAGCGGAGTTAGCAATAGAGCCAAGCTTGGATCTTATTGCCTCGTTCTGCTTAATGATATCTCTTCTGATTCTTCTCAGCTCCGGACTGGCAGTATCAGCGATTTCGTCTTCTGTCAGTATGCATCTTGTGATCTCGTCATGAAGACTGTCTAAAACACAAATTGCCGAAACCAATCCATCAATGCGTGGAAGGCTCGGCAGATCACAGCTGAGAAAAGATCTGGTTTGAATTGCGGAGTTTAGATTATATGCTATCTGAAGAAGCTGCCTTGTTGTCAGGTGGCCCTCCATTGCCGCGAGATGCGCGATTCCGGAAACATCATAAAAGTACCCGAGAGGCGGAGCACCCTTGCGCATGATAACAGTCAGAGCCTCTTCTGTCCCCTGCAGCTCATCTGTTATCCACATAGGCTTATAGCTTGGATGCAGCTTGAGTGCTGCTTCGCGTGTCATTTGCGAACAGCACTCTGCTGCAAGTTTTTCTATAATCTTGCCGTATTCAAGTATCCCAAGTGTCCTTTTATCCATTAGTCCCTATTGTCCAAGCTGTCTCTTGAGAGTTTCAATCTCATTCTTCAAATGGATATTTTCCATCTGAATATCAAAGAAACTGCTTTCAATATCTCTGCATTTTGATTCAAGCTCGTGGATGAGTTTCTGTGACTCCTCAGGAACGCTCTTTGAAGTTTCAAGCTGGCTTGTTAATTCATCAATTCTTTTGCGAAGAACATCGTTATAGCCGGCAGCCTGAGCGATTTTATCATTAAGCTCATTTACCTGCTTGCTCTTATCTTCTGCAGAAGCAATATCTGATGCCAGATTCATTGCAGCGAGAACTGCAACAGAGGAAGCGGAGCCTTTATAGAATTCCCCGACCTCTCTCATCTTTTGATCAACTATATCAGCCAATCTCATGATTTCTTCTCTTGGCATATCTCCTGAAATAGAGTATTCCTGTCCATAAATTTTGACAGCTACACTGTTTCCCATGGCTTATCCTTTCTACATCTCTCTGAGTACTGCGTTAAATTCATCCTTAAGTGCAATAAGCATCTTTGAATTCAGTTCATTAACCTCTTCTTCCTTAAGAGTTCTGTCAGATCTTCTGTATACGAGTGAGAATGCAAGTGACTTCTGACCCGGAAGAATCGGAGCGCCTCTATATACATCGAAAAGCTTAACACTTTCAAGGAGCTCTGATGTGTGCTTTTTGATTGCCTTTTCAAGTTCACCTACGGTAATCTTTTCATCAACAACCATTGCGAAATCTCTTACCATTGCAGGATACTTTGGAAGAGGTGTATATCTGTGATCTACGGATGCAAGATCTACGACTCTTGAGAAGTAAATCTCTGCAGCGTATACACGTGCATCAATTCCGTAGTTACCTGTAACCTCAGGATGAACCTCACCAATAATACCAATGCAAAGACCATCTTTACGAAGAAGTGCGCATCTGCCCGGGTGGAAGGTATTTGTATCTGTCAGCTGCTCGAAATCAACATCCTTAATTCCAAGTACTGAAAGAAGTTCAACAACAACTCCCTTAATTGTGTAGAAGCTTTCATCTTCACCGTAGCATGCAAGGCAGAGGCTATCGCGTTCTTCAGGAAGTATCTTTGTTCCCTTTCCGTCATCACCAAGGCCTGTATTGAAGAATGTATTGCCAAGCTCGAATCCTCTTACAGGACCGTTCTTTCTGTTATAGTTTGTTGAAAGAACCTCGAGCATATTTGGAAGTATGCATGTTCTCATTACAGAAGTTTCTTCGCCGAGAGGATTGATAAGCTTTACAAACTGTCTCATGTTTGAATCAGCCTTGATATTAATCTTATCAACTGCCTTTGGTGATACAAAGCTATATGTCTGGAATTCATCAAAGCCCATTCCGATAAGCGCTGTCTTTGCATTATTTCTTATGCCCTGAGTATAAGAAATTCCGGCAGTATCGCTTGTCTTTGGAATAGTTACAGGAAGCTTATCATAGCCGTACATTCTTGCAACTTCTTCAACGTAATCCTCTTCGATGTTTAAGTCCTGACGTACTGTCGGCGGAGTAACTGTGATAATGTCTCCATCAAGCTCTGCCTGCATCTCAAGTCCGCGGAGATAATCAAGCATCTGCTGGCCAGGGATATCGATTCCGAGAACGTGATTAATTCTTGATACTCTGACCTTAAGTGTTGTAGCCTTTGCCGGGTTTGGATATACATCAACATCACCGTCAAGAACAACGCCTGCACCAAGCTGTTCAACAAGGTAGCAGAATCTGTCGCAAGCATCCTTTGCAAGATTTGGATCGATTCCCTTTTCAAATCTTCCGGAGGCTTCTGTTCTGTGATGAAGCTCATTGCTGCTCTTTCTGATTGAATCTCCGTTAAAGTTTGCAGATTCTACAAGAACCATATTTGTGTCCGGAGCAATTTCTGAATCAAGTCCGCCCATAATACCTGCGATTGCAAGAGGTCCCTGGGTATCATTAATCATCAGAGTTGTATCGCTAAGCTCTCTTTCAACTCCATCAAGAGTTGTGAACTTGTCACCCTTCTTTGCGGTATCAACGATAATCTTTCCGCCCTTAACGGTTCTGATATCAAATGCATGAAGCGGCTGACCGTATTCAAGCATTACGTAGTTTGTAATATCAACGATATTGTTGATTGGTCTCATGCCGGCAAGCATAAGTCTTTGCTGCATCCACCATGGAGACTGCTCAATCTTGATATCCTTAATTACTCTGCAGCAGTAACGACTGCAAAGCTCAGGCTTTTTAATCTCAACCTGTATATAGTCTGCAGATTTTTCAGGAGCCACCTTCTGACACTTAGTCTCAGGATACTTAAAGCTTCCGCCAAAAGTAGCTGCGCTTTCACGCGCAATACCTATCATTGAAAGACAATCAGGTCTGTTTGGTGTAATTTCGAAATCAACAGTAGGAAGATCGATTCCAAGAGCTTCAACTATCGGTGTTCCCGGTACGAAGCATTCGTCATCAAGAAGCCAGAGACCTTCCTTGTCTCTCATAGGAACAATCTTATCAGGGAAGCCGAGCTCAGCGCATCCGCACATCATTCCGTTGGACTGAACATCTCTGAGCTTACCTGCGGTAATCTTTACTCCGCCCTCTACCTTTGGCTGTCCGTGAAGTGGTCCGGGTACAACTGCGCCGTCAAGAGCAACAGCAACCTTGTCGCCAACCTTCATGTTATTTGCACCTGTTACAATCTGAACAGGACCATTTCCGCATTCAACCTGGCAAACAACCAGCTTATCTGCATTTGGATGTGGATCGATTGAAAGAATCTTTCCAACAACTACATTTTCAATATCCTTGTCCCAGTAATCTACTGTTTCAAGATTTGTTCCGGAAAGAACCATGCCATCAACCCATTCATTAACAGGCATATCTACCGGTGTGTATTCCTTAAGCCATCTAATTGGTACTAACATGCTTTACCTCCCTACTTGAACTGTTCAATGAAACGTACATCGTTTTCATAAAGAAGACGAATGTCGTCTACTCCGTACTTGAGCATTGCAATTCTTTCAACGCCCATTCCGAAAGCAAAGCCTGTATATTTTTCTGTATCGATTCCGCCGACCTTAAGTACATTCGGATGAACCATACCGCAGCCGAGGATTTCAATCCAACCACTGCCCTTGCAAACATTGCAGCCCTTGCCGCCGCACTTGAAGCAGCTTACGTCCATTTCAGCACTTGGCTCTGTGAACGGGAAGTGATGAGGACGGAACTTTGTCTGAGCCTCAGGTCCAAACATCTGCTTGGCAAATGAATCAAGAACGCCCTTAAGATCTGCCATTGTGATTCCCTCTCCAACAACAAGTCCTTCAACCTGGTGGAACATTGGTGAGTGAGTTGCATCAGGTGTATCGCATCTGAAGCATCTTCCCGGAGCGATAACCTTAATTGGCGGTTCGTGCTTTTCGAGTGTTCTAACCTGTACACAGGATGTCTGAGTTCTGAGAAGTGTATCTCCTGTGATATAAAATGTATCCGACATATCTCTTGCAGGATGATTCGGACCTGCATTAAGAGCATCAAAGTTATTAAATACGGTTTCAACTTCTGGACCTTCTGCAACTGAGAAGCCCATATTCATAAACACCTTTGAAATCTCATCAATAGTGATAGAGATGAGGTGCTTGGTTCCGAGTGTCTTAACAACACCCGGCTCAGTAACATCAATCTTTTCAGCGGCAAATTCAGCCTGCTTTTTCAGCTCTTTGAAATAAGCAATTTTTTCGTTAATCTTTCCTTCGATTTCAGCGCGAGCCTTATTTGCTTCTGCACCGAATTCCTTTCTCATTTCCGGAGCGAGGTCCTTCATGCCCTTCATCAAATCTGTGAGAGCACCCTTCTTTCCCAAAACTTTTATTCTAAGATCCTCGGCATCCTCCAAAGAGCTTATGGCTTCGGCATTTTGTAAAGCTTCTTTCATTACGCTCTTAAGTTTATCAATCATGTCT
>DCHA01000012.1:0-6792 GCA_002315535.1 Firmicutes bacterium UBA1764
CTTTCAGCAGTAGGTATGCTTTCAACAGCCGGTATCACAATCGCTGTTGATGCTTATGGTCCAGTTTCTGACAACGCAGGCGGAATCGCTGAAATGTCAGAGCTCCCACCAGAAGTTCGTGAAATTACAGATACACTTGACTCTGTTGGTAACACAACAGCAGCTATCGGTAAGGGATTCGCAATTGGATCAGCTGCTCTTACAGCACTTGCTCTCTTCGTATCCTATGCTGAGGTTGTTAACCTTACAGGAATCGATCTCCTCGATCCAAAGGTTATCGTTGGTGCATTCATCGGTGGTATGCTCCCATTCATGTTCAGTGCTTTCACAATGAACGCTGTAGGCAGAGCTGCTAACAAGATGATTCAGGAAGTTAGAAGACAGTTCCACGAAGATGCAGGAATCATGGCTGGTACAAGCAAGCCTGATTATGCAAAGTGCGTAGCTATTTCTACACAGGCTTCCTTAAAGGAAATGATCGTTCCTGCTATTATGGCAGTTATCGCTCCTGTAGTAGTTGGCCTTATCCTTGGAAAGGCTGCTCTCGGCGGACTCCTTGCAGGTGGTCTTATCACAGGCGTTCTTCTTGCTATCATGATGTCCAATGCAGGTGGTGCATGGGATAACGCTAAGAAGTATGTTGAAGCAACAGGCGGCAAGGGTTCTGAAACTCATAAGGCTGCTGTTATCGGCGATACCGTTGGTGATCCGTTCAAGGATACATCCGGTCCGTCCCTCAACATTCTCATCAAGCTTATGACTATCGTAGCTGTAGTATTTGCTCCGATATTTGGAAGTGGCTTGTTCTAAAACATCATATTTTTGAAGGATCCTTCTTTGACGCAAAATAAATGAGGAATAGAATGAGTAAAAATAAAAACCGGCCATGAGGCCGGTTTTTCTATATCTTGCAAAGCTTGATATGCTCGCTTGGTTTTGCGAGAACTGTTTCTCCGGATTCAACGGAACTTGTCAGCCAGACGTTACCACCGATAACGCAGTTGTCTCCGATTCTGGTATCGCCACCGAGTATTGATGCTCCGGAATAGATGACAACATTATTTCCTATGTCTGGGTGACGCTTGATTCCTTTAACAAGAGATCCGTCAGGCTCGATGTCAAAGGACTTTGCGCCCAGTGTTACATGCTGATAAAGCTTAACGTCGTTTCCAATCGTTGTTGTTTCGCCGATTACTACGCCGGTGCCGTGGTCGATGAAGAAGCGCTTTCCTATGGTTGCTCCGGGGTGAATGTCTATGCCTGTTTTTCTGTGTGCATATTCTGTCATAAGTCTTGCAACAACAGGAAGCTCGAGCAGGTAGATTTCATGTGCGACTCTATATGTCGCGATAGCTAGGAAGGCCGGGTAAGCAAGGATAATTTCATCAACGCTCTTTGCCGCAGGGTCTCCCTGATATGCCGCAATGACATCTTCCATTAACAGGCTTTGGACAGCCGGGATTTTTTTAATCAGCTCCATTGCCTTTTCAACAGGGACTTCGGTTTTTCTCAGGCAGTTATATGCGGCCTGCAGATAATGCGCCTGTATGCTTTCGTCAGGGTTTGCGGACTCCGGCCTTCTTGTATAGCCCGGGAACATTGCATTGATACAGTATAATAAAGCCCTTTCAATATTGTCCTGATAGGCTTCGTAGTTTACATCAAAATTTTCTTTTGCATTTGCGGCCTGAGTGATTAGCTCCTTTGCAACTGCTTCGAATTCATTAGGCATTGCTTGTCTCCTTAAGTACTGTTAAGTAATCAATTAAGTATACAATAAAGACGGCGTTTTTGCTATAATACTTGACATGGGAAAAATAACAAAACATTTTACAAGATATGAGATAATTTGGTTTTGCTCTATTACGGTGCTGGCCCTCGCCTGCACAATCATATTCCCCGAGGATGAGGTAAACGGGGTAAACGGCAAAATCGTTATGGCCTTATATCTTGCAGACACAGTTCTTAACATTGCTTGCGAGCTTTTAATCGCAAAGCAAAGCAAATGGAACTTCATAGTCTCTCTGGGGGTTGAGGCTGCTGAAATTGCTGTTTGCGTTGTTATGGCCGCAAGGTGGACAACGTGCGCAGTAACCATCTTTTTCTGGATACCAATTGATATTATCAGCTTTATAAACTGGAATAAGCATCCCGATAAATCGGAGAGTGAATTAACCGAGGTAAGGAGCCTCAGCGGAAAGCAGGAGGTATTAGTTCTTGTCGCCATCGCTGTCTGGACAATTATTGCGGGGCTTGTTACTTGCTACGTAACAGAGGATATTCTGATCAGTGATTTCTTTGGCGAAAAAAGAAATCTCGAGGTAATTACCTGCTACATTGATGCTTGCGTCGCTGCCCTTGGAATTGCCAACGGGGTGTTCATTTGGCTGCGCTACAGGGAGCAGTGGATTGCGTGGTATGCCTATGCGATTTTAGAGCTGGTGCTTAATATCATAGCTATTGCCGCCGGTCACCCGGGCCAGAGCGTTTTACTTATCTTAAAGCTTGGCTACCTAAGCAATACCACCTACGGATATATCAAATGGAGTAAATATATAAAAAAACATGAAGAGTCCAAATAGATGTGTTGACAGAATTTGGAAAATAGTATAACATATAGACCATGAAGACATATTATATAAACAATTTAAATATCAACGAGGAAATTGTAGACTTCTTTCTCGTAAAGGCAATCGCAATTAGAGTAGGCTCTAATCGCAAGCAGTATCTTGACCTTACTCTGGGGGATAACTCCGGAGAAATAAACGGTAAGAAATGGGATATCGCTGACGAAGAGGTTTACGGACTTTCTCAGATCAAGGAAGGCGACTGCGTCAAGGTAAAAGCCTCCGTTTCCGAATGGAATGGAATCAGACAGCTGCGCGTAACAAAGGTTCGCAAGGCTCAAAAGGAAGATAAGCTTGATATGACAGACTATATCAAGGCTGCTCCGGAAGATCCTGAGGAAATGTTTAATTATGTTCTCTCAAGGGCAGAAGCTATTGGAGACAGCGATCTCAGAGCAATCTCAGTTAAATTCCTTCAGGATAGCAAGGAAAAACTGATGTATTATCCGGGTGCAATGAGAAATCACCATGCGGAAATGGCAGGACTTATTTACCACATCAAGCGCATGCTTATGATGGGCGAGCGTGCTTGTGATGTTTATACTAACCTAAGCAAGGACTGGGTTGTATGCGGCGTCATTCTTCACGATATGGAAAAGCTAACAGAGATTATGTCTAACGAGCTTGGAATTTCTCCGGGATACAGCTTTGAGGGCAAGATGCTTGGTCATCTGGTTCTCGGTGTTCGCAAGGTCAGCGAAATGGCCAAGGAAATCGGAATGTCCGATGAAAAGGCTGTAATGCTTGAGCATATGATTCTTTCACATCACTATGAGCCGGATTTCGGAAGCCCGATCAGACCTATGTTCCCTGAGGCTGAGCTTCTTCATTATTTGGATATTCTTGATGCAAAGATGTTTGATTTTGAAGATAATATTTCCGGTATCGCTCCGGGCACATTCACAGAAAGAGTAAGAACTCTTGACGGAAGAATGCTTTACAAGCCGAGCTTCGCACAGACAGAGGAAGATAATTAATCTATGAAAGAAGAAAAGAAAGCAAGACTTTCCGAAATCATCTTTTATAACGAAACCAATTTTTACACAATTGCAGTATTTGAGAGCCTGGATGAGCAATTCGTTGCTACAGGCTCTTTTCCTAATCCAAAAGCCGGAAGAGAATATGTGCTGACCGGTGAATGGATTATCCATCCGAAGTACGGAGAACAGTTCTCCGTATCATCTTATGTTCAGCTTCAGCCGACAACTGAAGAGGGAATTCTCGCCTTTCTTTCGTCCGGAAGCATTAAGGGTATAGGCCCTGTTACCGCGAGCCAAATTGTAAAAAAATTCGGCGAGGACACACTTAAAATTATCAGGGAAAATCCTGAGCGCCTTGCAGAGGTGAAGGGTATAGGCAAAGCCAAGTCCGCTCAAATCGCAGAAAGCTACTCCATGCAGATGGAATATGCGGAGATTGTCATGCAGCTAAGCAAGTATGATATACCTGCGGGGGCCTGCATGCGTCTGTACAAGGTCTATGGCGGCCGCACCGTTGAGATTATCAATGAGAATCCATACAGGCTAATTTCAGATATTTACTCTATAGGCTTTGCAAAGGCTGATGCAATTGCTGAGCGTATGGGCTTTGATCGCGAATCTGAATTCAGAATTCAAAGCGGTATAGTTTATGTGCTAAAGCAAGCTGCTTTATCCGGCCATACTTTCCTGGTGAAATCTGTTTTGCTTGATTCGGCGGCAGAGCTTCTCGGCGTTGCAAGAGAGCTTATCGCTGACAGCATTTACAACATGGTTATGGATGATAAAATCTGCGCAGAAAAGCTTGATGAGGCAGATGTGATAATGCTGAAGCTATATTACAAGGCTGAAAGACATGTATCCGGTCTTCTCTTTAGACTGTGCAATCAAAAGCTTAAGCCTCTTTCTGCGGACTATGAAAAGCTGATTCGCATGAGTGAGAAGGACAATGACATGCAGCTTTCCGACACTCAAAAAGCTGCTGTTATTTCATCGCTTCAAAACGGAGTTTCAATTATCACAGGTGGCCCGGGCACAGGTAAGACCACTATTATCAGAACCATTCTTTCTATTCTTAATTATGCCGGAGTAAAGACCGCTCTGGCCGCACCAACCGGCAGAGCCGCCAAGCGTATGGAGGAGGCCTGCTCTCAGCCTGCGTGCACAGTGCATAGACTGCTCGAGTACCAGTTTGGCGAAGATGAGAGACTGATGTTTAATCGAAATGAGGAGAACCCGCTTGATTACGAATGCATAATCATTGACGAAATGTCTATGGTTGATATTCTTCTCATGGACGGACTTCTTACAGCAGTTCCGGCAGGCTGCAGACTTATTCTCGTTGGAGATGCAGACCAGCTTCCGCCTGTTGGCGCAGGAAATGTATTAAAGGACATGCTCAGCTGCGGAAACATTCACAGCGTGCGCCTGACTGAAATATTCAGACAGGCCGAGGAGAGCTTGATAGTAGTAAATGCTCACATGATTAATCATGGTGAGTATCCGGACTACAACCAAAAAGATAAAGATTTCTTTATGATAGAGCGTAAATCAGAGAGGGATATGCTCGATACAATAAAGGATTTATGTGTCAGAAGACTTCCCGCTTTTATAGGATCAGAGGATGCCGTATCAAAGATACAGGTGCTGACACCTATGAGAAAGGGGGCTCTTGGCAGCATAGAATTAAACAAGGCTCTGCAGGAGGTTCTTAATCCTCCGCTTGCGGGAAAGACTGAAAAGTCCTTTGCAGGCCGCATATACAGAACCGGTGATAAGGTCATGCAGAATAAAAACGACTACGAGCTGGAATGGATTGATTTAAACGATTTCCAAACCAGAAAGGGCGTTTTTAACGGAGACCTTGGAATAATCAAGCGCGTTGATAACGACGCCGGGACAGTAAGTGTTCTTTTTGACGGGGAAAGAATGGTTACATATGATTATTCAAATCTTGAAGAAATTGAAACGGCTTTTGCGATGACTGTTCACAAGAGCCAGGGATCGGAGTTTCCGGTAGTTGTAATGCCGCAAACCAGATTTCCATCTATGCTTGCAACGCGTAATCTGCTGTATACCGCAGTAACACGTGCAAAGCAGCTTGTCGTGCTTGTGGGCATCCCGCAGGTAGTAAATGCCATGGTCGATAATAACAGGGCTGAGGACCGAAATTCCGGTCTCGCCATAAGATTAAACAGACTGTGGGGTTTTGCTTGTGACGAAGATAATTAAAGTATTTGACAGTATTTCCGAAATCGTTTTTCCTGAAAATATCTACTGTATCTGCTGCGGGGATTTGATCCCGGGCAGCAGAGTTCACGGCCTTTGCGATGCTTGCGTTGAAAAGCTCAAGTGGCTGTCTGAAAATCCTTTTGAATCAAGGCTTGATGAATTCTCGTTTGATTCTGTAACAAGCCTTGTTCAGTATGACTATTACGCGCAAAAAATAGTTCATAATCTTAAATTCCATGGAAAGAGCTATATCGCAAATAATATTGGCCGCCTTATGGGCGAGCTCTTTTTGACGAGCAAAATATGCGATGATCCGATAATTGCTCCGGTCCCGATGTACATCGGAAAGGAAAGGTCGAGAGGCTACAATCAGGCTGCTCTTCTTGCGGAAAGAATCGCCGGCATTTGCGATGCGGAGTATATTAAGGATCTTCTGATTAAGACAAAACGGACGGACTCCATGCGAACAGCCAGAGCTTTCGGAAGGCTCAACGCCCTCGATAATTCAATAGAGCTGAACACTGCCTGGGCACGTAAGATTAAAGGGCGAAACATCTTGATTGTGGATGACGTTGTGACGACCGGAGCCACTGCGGAAAAGTGCAGTGAGGCTATTAAAATGGCGGGTCCAAGCAGTATAAATATTTTGAGCTTTGCGGCAGTAAATTATAAAGGAAATTAGAGACTTTTGTTGTATATATTTATACCATGAAAGGAGGCCTACATATGAGAACAACAATTACTAGTAAGAATTTTAACCCTAGTGACAAACTCAAGGCTACTATTGAAAACAAGTTTGCTAAACTGGACAAGTACTTTAACAACGAAGTACAGGCAACAATTATGTGCAGTGAGGTTAAATCCGGACTGTGCAGGCTCGAGGCTACTATCTTTGCAAGCGGAATCATCTTCCGTGGCGAGGAAACCAGCAATGACATTTACTTCTGTCTTGACAA
>DCHA01000012.1:6886-9049 GCA_002315535.1 Firmicutes bacterium UBA1764
GAGGAAATCCCAGAGCCTGCTGATGCATTTGAACCAATCGGAATCGTTAGAACAAAGACATTTACGCTTAATCCTATGACTCCGGACGAGGCAATCCTTCAGATGGAGCTTCTGGAGCATAACTTCTTCGTATTTAAGGATGGAGAGAGCGGAAAAATCTGCGTCGTTTACAAGAGAGAGGCTGAGGGAACCTACGGACTTCTCGAAACAGAATAACAATAAGATTACAAAGCGGGCCAATAGGCTCGCTTTTTTTATGTATATAATGTAAAATAATATGATATAAAAGGGGGCACTATGAGCCAATATATTAATGCGATTACGGCCGGCCTTCAGGTATCCGACGTAATCGATATCGCCATAATTTCATATTTTGTTTACAGACTTTTGGGCTTTATCAGGACGAGCAGAGCCGCTCAGCTTGCAAAGGGCATAGTTGTTTTGATTGTGGTCTATTTGCTTTCCGGAGCCTTGCATTTATATGCGCTTAATTGGGTATTGGAAAAGATTCTTAATATCGGACTAATTGCCTTGATTATCGTATTTCAGCCGGAGCTCAGAAGAGCCCTGGAGGTTATCGGACGTGGAAGCTTTTCTCTGAAGAAGCTTGCATCTGAAAAGATTCAGGATCCTACTGATTCGGCAGATATTATTTCCGGAGCAATTGCATATTTCTCTTCAATCAAAGAGGGTGCACTTATTATCTTGGAAAGAACAACTGCATTAAATGATATTGCAGACACCGGAACCATCATCGATGCAAAGATGAGTGAGCAACTTCTGGAAAACATATTCTATCTCGGATCGCCGCTGCATGACGGTGCCGTAATTATCAGAGGTGACAGAGTGTATGCCGCAGGCTGCGTGCTTCCTCTTACGGAAAACACCAGCTTAAGCAAGGACCTTGGCACAAGGCACAGAGCCGGAATCGGTATCACCGAGCAGTCGGATGCTTTGGTATTTATCGTTTCCGAGGAAACCGGAATCATTTCAATGGTTGAGGATGGAAAGATATCAAGATTCCTTGATATCAAGACAGTTCAAAAGACCTTGCTTGCACATTATATGGATGTAAACTCCGGCAATATTGTGACAAATAAAAAGATCAAGTCCGTTTTCAAGGGATTGAAAAAGGAGGACAAGGCTGATGAATAGAAGAAGAATAGTAGATGTTATTGTTGCTATCATCGCCGGCATAGCAATTTGGGCCTATGTAGTAAGTGTCCTCGATCCTGTATCACCGGGAACGATTAAATCAATTCCTGTTCAGCTCGTGAATCAGGAAAAAATGGTTAGCTCAGGACTGGCAATTGCAGGCACCGGAGAATATAAGGTTGATGTAAGTGTTACTGCAAACAGATCGACTCTGAATTCTTTGACTGCAGAGGACTTCATTGCGACCGCTGATATCAGCAATTTGACTAAGGGACAGAATTATATAACAGTTGAGGTTGTCGCTCCGGCAAACGTTGCCGTTACGGAAATCAGAACGCAGAGCATTCAGGTATATGTCGACGATGCGGTTGATGTAGAGAAGGAAATTCTTTTAGCATATGAAAATGTTCCGGACGGAATGGAGCTTGGCTCAATAAAGAAGTCAGTTGATAGCGTAACCGTAAGCGGCGCAAAGAGCCTTGTCGATGCCGTAGTGGACGTTAAGGCAGTGCTTGATGCTTCATCCATGACAGTGGATGAAAAGGTGACAAATTCAATTACGCTGAGCCCTGTTAATGCTGAGGGTGAAAGGGTTTACGGAGTTAAGCTTTCGCAGAGTGAGGTAAGCATTGACAGCTGTCTATACGCTGTTAAAGAGGTTGCACTCAGTGTGAATATCGTTGGAGAGCTGAATGAACATGTTTCGGTCAGATCGGAAATCATTCCGTCATCTGTAAGCATCAAGGGTCCGAGCTCTATACTTGCGGATATCTGGAAGATTGATGCGGCAGAAATCGACAAGAGCAGTGTTACGGAAAGCTGCTCGATTCCGCTTAATCTGATTCTCCCTGACGGCATTGAGCGTGCAAATGCTTCTGCCAATATTTCAGTTGACTATGAGCTAAAGGGTCGCGTTGAAAAGACTCTTACTATCGGGCCGGAGAATATGACATTCCTGGGCCTTAATGAAAAGTATGTGACGCAAAAGCTTCTCAGCTATGATATGAC
>DCHA01000014.1 GCA_002315535.1 Firmicutes bacterium UBA1764
CTCTTGTTGCGTTGAGAGCGTCCTCAAGTCTGAGCTTCTTATCCTTCATTTCAGTTTCTGTTGCTGCACCAACGCGGATTACAGCTACGCCGCCGGAAAGCTTAGCGATTCTTTCCTGAAGCTTTTCCTTATCGTAATCAGATGTGCTTGCTTCGATAAGAGCTCTCATCTGCTCAACTCTTGCCTTGATGTCAGCCTTCTTGCCAGCGCCATCAACGATAACTGTTGTATCCTTGTTAACCTTTACTGTGCCTGCTGTTCCAAGCATATCAAGTGTTGCGGACTTGAGATCATATCCGAGCTCTTCGGAAATTACTGTACCCTTTGTGAGGATAGCGATATCCTGGAGCATATCTTTTCTTCTGTCGCCAAAGCCAGGAGCCTTAACTGCAACGCATTCAAATGTTCCTCTGAGCTTGTTTACTACGAGTGTAGCAAGAGCTTCTCCTTCGATGTCTTCAGCTATGATAAGGAGCTTTCTGCCCTGCTGAACGATCTGTTCGAGAACAGGAAGGATGTCCTGAATATTTGTAATCTTCTTGTCAGTGATGAGAATGTACGGATTAGAAAGAACTGCTTCCATCTTTTCCATATCGTTTGCCATGTAAGCTGAGAGATATCCTCTGTCAAACTGCATACCTTCAACTACATCGAGCTCGGTATTCATTGTCTTGGATTCTTCAACTGTGATAACGCCTTCTGTACCAACCTTTTCCATAGCATCAGCAATCATAGCACCAACGCTGTCATCTCCGCAGGATACGGATGCAACGTTTGCGATAGCTTCCTTGCTCTTTACAGCCTTAGCGTTCTTCTTGATTTCTTCTACTGCTACATCTACTGCGCCCTGGATACCCTTCTTAAGTACCATTGGGTTTGCTCCGGCAGCAACATTCTTGAAGCCTTCTCTGATGATAGCCTGAGCAAGAAGTGTAGCTGTTGTTGTACCGTCTCCGGCAACATCGTTTGTCTTTGAGCTTACTTCCTTAACAGTCTGTGCGCCCATGTTTTCGAAAGCATCAGCAAGTTCGATTTCCTTTGCGATTGTTACACCGTCATTTGTGATGAGCGGACCACCGTATGACTTTTCGATCATAACGTTTCTGCCCTTAGGTCCAAGTGTAATCTTTACTGTATTTGCGAGCTGGTCAACGCCGCTAAGAAGCTTAGCTCTAACTTCTTCGCCATAATTAATTTCTTTTGCCATTTTATTTACCCCTTATTATTCAACGATTGCAAGAATATCCTTCTGTGAGATGAGAATAAATTCTTCTCCATCAAGCTTAACCTCTGTGCCGGCATACTTGGAATAGAGAACCTTGTTGCCCTTCTTAACTTCCATCTTAACCTCTTCGGTTCCAGGACCTACAGCCTCAACGATTGCCCACTGTGGAGCTTCCTTTGCGTTTCCTGTAAGAATAATTCCGCTTGCTGTCTTTTCTTCTGCTTCTTCCTTCTTGAGAAGAACTCTTTCGCCTAATGGCTTAACTTTCATGGTTTACATCTCCTTAGTTTTTATTTTCAATTATTTATAAACAATATTTACACAAGCTGTTCAGCTTGTTGTTAGCACTCGCGTTCTTTGAGTGCCAAGATTAATTATACTCATTTTTGCTTAGCAGTCAAGGGCTTTTGATATATAATAATTATATGGAAATTATCGGATTATCGGGAAAATCGGGAACAGGTAAATCGTACCACGCATCTGAGCTTTGCAGTACCAACGGCATCAGAGGCCTTATTGATGATGGGCTCTTTATTTGTGATGGTAATATAGTTGCCGGTGTCTCCGCTAAGAAGCAGTCCACCAGCATGGCGGCAATTAAGACTGCTCTTTTCACGGATGAGGCCCATTGCATCGAAGTATCCGAGGCGATTAAACGCTCCGGCATAGACAAAATCCTGGTTATAGGAACTTCTGATAAGATGATAAGTCTGATTTGCGAAAGACTTGGCATAGGGCAGCCAAGCGAGTTCATATATATTGAAGATATTACCACAGCTCGTGATAGGGAAAAGGCCAGAGCCTTCCGCGACGAGGGCGGCATGCATGTTATCCCTGCCCCGACCCTTCAGGTTAAAAAGCAGTTCAGTGGATATTTCCTGGACCCGAGAAAGAGCTTTGGCAAAGGCAAGGCCTTTGAGAAGACCATTGTCAGGCCGACCTACAGTTACCTTGGGGACTACATTATTTCGGATAAGGTAATCAGCGACATTGTGAGCTACCATGCGGAAAACAGCCCCGGAATCTCGGATGTGCTTTGGACCTCATTTGCCAATGATCCTGACGGCTGCGTTATCAGAACCGTTGTGCTCATGAAAAGCCACGCAAGCTTTAAGACAGACGCAGAGGAATTTCAGAGACGAATTTATGAAAGCGTCTCGCAGATGACGGCCTTTAATGTGCGCGGAGTTGAAATCCAAATCCGTGGATACAGATAGACAAAAGACTTGATTTATCATGTATTTGGTCTATAATTATAGTGTTCTTTAAAGAAACAACAAAATAAATCTTAACGTTAAGGAGGATATTATTATGGCATTTGTAATTGCAGATTCCTGCATCGCATGTGGTGCTT
Organism: Firmicutes bacterium UBA1764; assembly: GCA_002315535.1. Classification (GTDB taxonomy): domain Bacteria; phylum Bacillota; class Clostridia; order Peptostreptococcales; family Anaerovoracaceae; genus UBA1764. The sequence continues at coordinate 2,580 of DCHA01000014.1, forward strand.
GCGCAGCTGATTGCCCAGTTGGAGCAATTTCAGAAGGAGACGGAAAGTACGTTATCGACGCTAATGCTTGCATCGATTGTGGTGCTTGCGCTAATAACTGCCCAGTTGACGCTCCGCAGCAGGCTTAATTAAAAGCAAAAGAAAGAAGTGAGTCAAATGGCTCACTTCTTTTTATTTTCTCTTTATACTAATCGTTGGAAATATAGTATGTCAGGGCTCTGAGGCTGTCTGACAGGTGGGTGTTTTCAACCTTAATGCCGTCCATTCCCTGAATATCTATTACCGCAAAGTTCCAAATTCCCTTTACGCCGCCCCTCTTAAGTCGATCGGCGATATCCTGGGCAAATTCTGCCGGAGCAGTTATTACGCCAATATCAACTCCGTTTTTCTTAACGTACTCTTCTATCCATTTATCATCAAGAACAGGAAGCCCGCATACTACCGAACCTATTTTGTCATGGCTTGTATCAAACATAGCAACTATGTCAAACTGGGGTTCAAAAGTCTTTGTATAGTTAGCAATAGCCTCTCCAAGGCGGCCACAGCCGATAACTATAAGCTTGTACT
>DCHA01000036.1:0-2921 GCA_002315535.1 Firmicutes bacterium UBA1764
CATATGCGCACATAAGGTCAATGTACCTGTTTCCGTCCATGTCCCAGAAATATGTTCCCTGAGCCTTTTCGGAAATAAGAGGCCATTTTTCAATAGGAAGGAAGAGTCCTTCAGAAGGACCGAGATGGCCGTAAACTCCGGATGGAATTACGTTTAATGCTCTGTCAAACCATGCTCTTGATTTTTCATGTGAATATTCAGGATAATTGCTCATGGTTTTCCTCCTATGCTAAGTAAACAGAAACTCTGTCTAAAATACGGTTTACGTTGTCTATCATGGAAATCATGCCTGCAAGTTTAATTGTGCCCTTGCACATTTCGTTGATGGTTGAAACCTTGCCATTGAAAAGTCCATTGGCAAGATCGATATCAGCAAATTCCATGGTGGCTCTTGGGTTTGGAGAGGCTTCCTTAATTGTTGTGAACTTGTGGTCCTGTACTCTAAAGGTAATTACAGCCTGACCCGGGATTGACATCTGAATATCTCCGTCTACTGTTCCGCCGGCGGAAATCTTTGAGATGGAATCGTTGTTTGCCAAGGCAGGAACTGCTCCGGCAATAACATACATAGTCATTAGAGTGTTTTCCTCAAAGAATGCTCTATCCTTTAAGGCTTCCTCACTTGGGCGAAGAACCTCATTTAATCTGTCTGTCAGCTGTGTGAAAGGTCCCAATAAAAAGCTTAGAGTTTTTACAAGTCCTTTAACAGGCATGCCAGGCTTTGAATTGTTAATCAGGTCGTTAAATTTTTCCGGTGACGCGAAATTCATTTTTGCATTGCAGCATTTATCCCCTTCTTCCATTCTGCATCCATCCTTTGTGAAATGGAATGTACAGCATGGTCCATCTGCAACGCTAAAGCAAAGGGAAACAGGTGATTTAATTTCGCTGCATACCGCTTTTGCTTTTTCATCTAAAGCACAGAGATTCTCAAGTGATCCCAAAACCCCATACATATTCACATATGCCAGTGCTTTTTGTTCAATCATTGAATTTCCTTTCTACATCATCATTCCCTGAATAATTGCCATGTAGTCATTTAGATAGCAGGCATATTCAGGTGATCCTATGGTTTCAACGTATCCGTTTTCTACGCCCTCAACGAACTCGCATTCTTTGCCAAGAACTTTTAGAGCTCCGTCAATAGAGAAGAAGTGGAATAATACAAAAGGAGATCTTCTTGTATATACACCATGTCCACTCTTGGACTTGCCCTGACATACTCTGAAGTATGCTGCAATGTAGTCCTTTGTTTCCGGAGTATCTACTGTGAACTGATAGATTCTTTCAGGCTGTCTCATGCAGAATTCTTCCATATCAGGATCACCGTACTTGTTGTACTTTGAAAGCGCACGGGTAATCATGTAAAGAGACATCTTAACCTTAAGTTCTCTTTCAAGCTGATTCTTAAGCTTGTTGTTTGGCTTGCTCATGATCTTAAGGCCCATAAGAAGCGGCAGGAAATCCAAAAGAAGTCCGATACTGCCCTTAATGGAAGGAACAGCCAGTCCGCCCTTTAAGAGTGCATTCATCTTTTCAACAGAAGCGAAGGTCAGGCAAAGGTCAGGATTTTCTGCAGGACCTTCCTCTGATGTAATGGTTCCGTTTTCAAGCTTCATGGTGCAGCAGAATAACTCGCCGTCGTTTTTAGCACCAAACTGTATGGTCTTATTTACATTTGCAAATTTTTCATGGAGCTTTGGATCATCATCCAAAAGCACCTGAATGGTTGGGAAAGCAGCGGTAAAAAACAGGCGCGCTGTCATTATATCGGTTGTGTTTGCGCCCATATTATTCGTCCTCCCAGTCTTCATCCTCTGCAACTTCTATCTTCATAAGCTCTCTTACCTTGTCTGCAATTCCGTTTGCATCAAGCTTGTAGTAAGAATAAAGGTCTTCTGCATATCCGATAACAGAGAATTCATCCATGATACCGTGCTTCTTAAATGCGCACTTAAGCTGGTTCTCAGCGATAACGCTTGCAACAGCATCACCAAGTCCGCCAACAACATTGTGTTCTTCAACGGTCAGGATTCTCTTTGTCTTGTTTGCTGAATAAATAACAGCTTCGGCATCAATAGGCTTGATTGTATGCATATTGACAACGCGAACTGAGATTCCGTCTCTTTCTGCCAGAGTCTTTGCAGCATTTACAGACTGGAGTACACCTATGCCACATGTGATAATGGTAAGATCTGTACCTTCGTTCATTGTGGTTGCTTTTCCAATCTGGAAATCGTAATCTTCGTTTTCGTAAACAGGTGGTTCAAAACCTCTGCCTATTCTTACGTAAACAGGGCCGTCAAGATCCATGCAGGCTCTGATAACCTTGGATGTTTCAATACCATCTGCAGGACAGATTACTGTCATGTTTGCCATAGAACGCATAATAGCAAAGTCTTCTGTGCAGTGATGTGTTGTTCCCGCATGTCCGAAGGAAATTCCTGCGTGTGTTGCGATAATCTTTACAGGCAGCTTCTGATAAGCAATGTCTGTTCTGATTTGCTCGCCGCCTCTAAGGCAGGCCATAATTGCAAATGTGGATGCAAAAGGAATAAGTCCTGTTGCGGCCATACCTGCTGCTGCACCGAAAAGGTTCTGTTCTGCGATACCTACGTTAAAGCATCTGTCAGGGTGAACTGCACTGAACTTGTTAAGTGCGGTTGATTTTTCAAGATCTGCTGTAAGAGCAACAATTCTCTTATCTGTCTTTGCTAATTCTGCAAGGGTTACACCGTAGATTTCTCTTGCGGTCATTGTGGACGAGTCGTAGCATGTCCAGTTTGTTCCTGTATTAACTGCCATGATTACACCTCCATGTTCATAATAGAAGCCTTAGCTTTTTCGCAGACTTCACTGTCTCCTGAGCAATAGTGATACGGAACCTGATTTTCCATGAAATCAACTCCCTTGCCCTTGAT
>DCHA01000036.1:2961-14652 GCA_002315535.1 Firmicutes bacterium UBA1764
TTATCAAGTGCATCACATACCTGCTGCATATCGTTTCCATCGATTTCAATTACATCGAAACCAAATGCTGCAAGCTTTTCGTTAAGTGGTTCAAGTGCCATAACCTGTTCGGTGGTTCCGTCAATCTGGCATCCGTTTCTGTCAACGATAGTAATTACATTGGAAAGCTTGTAATGGTTAATTGCCATGAATGCTTCCCAGTTTGAGCCTTCCTGAAGCTCACCATCTCCGGTGAGAACAACTACCTTGTTATCCATGTTCTGGAACTTAAATCCCAGGCCCATGCCAAACGCGATAGGAAGTCCATGGCCAAGTGAACCTGCAGACGCATCGCAGCCGACAACCTTGTTCTTGTCAGGATGCATTGCAAACGGACTGCCGAAGTGGTTGAAGCTCTTTAATTCTTCTTCAGGGAAATAACCCTTCTTTGCAAGAACAGGAATATATCCTGCTGCGCAGTGGCCCTTTGAAAGGATGAAGCGGTCACGCTCTTCCCAGTTTGGATTCTTAGGATCTACCTTGAGATAATTAAAGTAGAGTGCAACCATAAGATCCATGCAGCTTAAGCTACCGCCGACATGTGCACCGCCTGACCATTTCATGACATCAATTACTGTCATTCTAAGGTCCTTGGCTGTCTTTTTCAGCTCTTTGAGCTTACTTGTGTCAATTGCCATCATTAACCTCCTTGTGATAAGCGTTGAATTTGTTTATGAAAAAATTTTTGTTCCGTAGTATTATCTTCCGCCGGGGCCGCCGTGACCGCCATGGCCACCGCCAGGACCACCGAAGCCTCCGGGTCCACCATGACCACCACCAGGACCGCCGAAGCCACCGCCAGGGCCGCCGAAGCCTCCCGGGCCACCATGCTGGTTTCCATAAGGCATCCTGTTTCTCGTTCTATTTGATAGAGCACCAACTCCAAGAAGACCTCCGGCTATTGATGCGATTCCCTTTATTAGGTCTTCTTTATTCTGTTGCTCCTGAGCCTCCTGCATTTCAGCCTTCCTGGCCTCCTGCTCTGCCTTGAGCTTTTCTTCTTCTATTTTCTGAGCTTCTTCGTATGATTCACTTATTGGAGCACAGCAACAAGGGCAATTGGTGATGCCCTCTGTCTCAATCAATGAATCACAGTATAAACACTTAATTTGCATGATGTTTCCTCTTTATATATAACTATAATAAGAATATTAAATCCCATTAATATTATAATATAAATTCTATTTCCAGCCAAGATAGGCATCACAATAAAAAACCCTGCATCACCAATTAATTGGTAATGCAGGGTATATTGTCTTCTACCTCAAAGCGAAGTAAATTTTATTCCCATTCAATGGTGCCGGAATTATTCTTAGGGTGCTTCGGTGTAACATCCCAAAGCACTCTGTTAACGCCCTTAACGTTCTTTAAGATCTTTGCGGTGATTGACTGAACAAGCTTCCAATCAAGCTCAACCGGAGTTGCTGCTGTTGCATCAACGGAGTTGATAGCTCTGATTACTACAGGCCATTCATAGGTTCTCTGGCCGCCGCAGATTCCTGTTGATCTGAAATCAGGAACTACTGTGAAGTACTGCCATACGTGGCCTTCAAGGCCTGCCTTCTTAAATTCAGCGCGAAGGATTGCATCGGATTCACGAACTGCTTCGAGTCTGTCTCTGGTAATTGCACCAACGCAGCGAACGCCAAGTCCTGGGCCCGGGAACGGCTGACGCATTACCATGCTTTCAGGAAGTCCAAGAGCAAGTCCTACGACTCTTACTTCGTCCTTGTAGAGGAACTTAACAGGTTCTACAAGCTGGAATTTCTGCATGTTCTTCGGAAGTCCGCCTACATTGTGGTGAGCCTTGATTCCATCCTTGGATTCAAGAATGTCAGGATAGATTGTGCCCTGTCCAAGGAAGCCAACGCCTTCAATCTTCTTTGCTTCTTCTGCAAAGATATCAATAAAGATCTTGCCAATAATCTTTCTCTTCTTTTCAGGATCCTTAACGCCCTTAAGAGCATCAAGATATCTGTCAGTTGCGTCTACATAAACGAGATTTGACTTGAACTGCTTTGAGAAAACCTTGCAAACCATTTCAGGCTCGCCCTTTCTCAGAAGGCCATGGTTAACATGAACGCATGTGAGCTGCTTGCCGATTGCTTTTGAAATAAGTGCTGCGCATACAGAAGAATCAACGCCACCGGAGAGAGCAAGAAGAACCTTGCCATCCTTAACCTGTTCCTTGATTTCCTTAATCTGCTGATCGATAAATTTCTTTGCCTGTGCTTCGGTCTTAATTCTCTTAAGGCTTGCAGGTCTTACATCATTTGCTACTGCCATTTTTGGCCTCCATATATAATTAAAAAAACAATAATTAACTATGATTTATTGCTTTTTGCCGGAGTCTCCCTCATCAAAAAACAACAATTTATTATATTACAAGAAGCATCAATTGTATACAAAAATTTTGAATTTTTTGTAAATTAGAATCCGAGCTCCTCATCAACGACAACAAACTCACAGTATTCTATTCCGAAAGGCTTTCTCCAAATTACAGAGAGTGCGCAGCAAATGCTTTCAGGACTGCTGCAGTGATAGCACTTATCTCCCTTTACAGCGCATGGAGTCTTTCTGTTCAGTCTCATTGCATTCTTAGGCGAAACTACATTCTGCGCATACCAAAGAGCTTCCTCATAGTTTTCCTTAACCTTATTTGACCCTACAAGATAATAAACCTCCGGATGGCCAAATAAAGCCGATGAGATGCGGTTACAGGTACCATCAATATTAACTATCTCGCCGTTTTCGGAAAGTCCATTAGGGGTCAGCAGATACACATCAGACTGCATTGCGTCCTTTGGGTTATCTCCTTCCCAGTGCCAGATTACATTGTTGTGACTGCGAAGCATATCGGAAAGTCCAAGCTCCTTGATGCTCATCGATCCGCCAATGCCGACGCTTTTTCCATCTATCTTGGCATTAAGATATTCTGCGGCTTCTTTTCCGGTTTTGAAATGACTAACCGCAAAGCCATTTGCCTTTAAATTCTTTTCAAGCTTTTCGTAGTTCATGATATCCCCCTTATCAAAACAGCCCCGGACACGGCCGGGGCATATGCATTATCTGTTAATATTAGGTGTTGAATCCTTGAGGATTACGTCGTGTGCGCCGCCCTCAACAATTGAAGTTGCAGATACAGGTGTAAGCTTTGCCTTATCCTGAAGCTCCGGAATGGAGAGTGCGCCCACATTGCAGATTGTGCTTCTGATCTTTGCCAGAGTCATACGAACGCCATCGGAAAGTGAACCTGCGTATGGAACATAGCTATCTACGCCTTCTTCGAACTTAAGGGTTGCTTCACCGCCGAGGTCATATCTCTGCCAGTTGCGAGCACGGTTTGAACCCTCGCCCCAATATTCCTTAACATAGTTTCCGTTAACAAGAAGCTTTGCTGTCGGAGATTCGTCGAAACGGCTGAAGTATCTTCCAAGCATGAGGAAGTCTGCGCCCATTGCGAGTGCAAGTGTCATGTGATAATCGTGAACGATTCCGCCGTCAGAGCAGATTGGAACGTAAACGCCTGTTTCCTTATAGTATTCATCTCTTGCCTTTGCAACCTCAATTACTGCTGTTGCCTGGCCGCGTCCGATGCCTTTTGTTTCTCTTGTGATACAAATTGATCCGCCGCCGATACCAACCTTGATGAAGTCTGCGCCACAGTCAGCAAGGAATCTGAATCCCTCACCGTCAACTACGTTTCCTGCGCCGATCTTTACAGTGTCGCCGTATTTTTCGCGAACCCACGCAAGAACGTTTTTCTGCCACTGAGTAAAGCCCTCGGAAGAGTCTATGCAAAGCACGTCTGCTCCGGCAGCAAGAAGAGCCGGAATTCTTTCTTCATAGTCGCGTGTGTTGATACCTGCGCCGACAATATATCTCTTATCATCATCAAGAAGCTCGAGAGGATTATCCTTATGTGATTCGTAGTCCTTTCTGAATACGAAATATTTAAGTTTGCCTTCCTTATCTATAACAGGAAGAGCATTAAGTTTGTGCTCCCATAAAACGTCGTTGCAATCGTGAAGGCTTGTTCCTTCAGGAACTGTAACGAGCTTTTCAATCGGAGTCATAAACTCGGAAACCTTTGTAGCCTTGTCCATTCTGGATACACGGTAGTCTCTGCTTGTAACAAGTCCCACCATCTTTCCATTCAGGGTTCCATCCTCAGTTACTGCCATGGTTGAATGTCCGCAGGCAGCCTTTAATTTAAGCAGATCGCCCAGAGTATTGTCCGGTCTGAGGTTTGCATCAGATGGAACAAAGCCAGCCTTATATGCCTTAACCTTTGCAACCATTGCGGCTTCGCTCTCAATGGACTGTGATCCATAAATGAAGGATACACCGCCCTCCTTTGCCAGAGCAATCGCAAGTTTGTCGCCTGATACTGACTGCATGATAGCAGATACCATTGGGATGTTCATTCTAAGTGCTGCTTCCTCGCCCTTCTTATACTTTACAAGCGGTGTAGAAAGGTCAACCTTTTCAGGAACACAATTCCCATCGGAAAAGCCAGGTATTAATAAATATTCACTAAATGTTTTTGATGGTTCTTCATAGAAAAAAGCCATGTCAACCTCCGAGTATTCTAATTATATTTTGCATTCATATTAAATAGTAATTATAGCACAAAATGATATAATATTGTTATATATTATTCTCTGATTTTGGTGAAAACAATGAGCGAAACAAGTAATAAAAGATATATCAGAAATATCCCTGCTATCTCAGAAGCCGAACAAGAAATCCTGAAAACAAAAAAGGTCGCTGTAATCGGCTGCGGTGGACTCGGCGGCTTTGCCATCGAATATCTCGCAAGACTTGGAGTAGGCGAAATCATCGTAGTTGATGGTGACAGCTTTGATGCTTCAAATCTTAACAGACAGCTTCTTTGCACAAACGCAGAAATCGCGTACAAAAAAGTTGACGCTGCAAAGAAACGTGTAGAGGAAATTAATCCGGATGCAAATGTCAAAATTGTTGACAGCTTCCTTGAAATAAAAAATGCCACTGAAATAATCAGTGGCTGTGATCTTATTATTGATGCGCTTGATAATGCTCAGGCAAGGCTCGTCCTTGAGGATGCCGCCGCAAAGGAAAAAGTAACCATTATCCACGGGGCTGTCCAGGGCTGGAGTATGCAGGTTGCCGTATCGCTTCCGGGAAGCGGGCTTCTTCACACAATCTACAGCGGCTCCGCCGAAGATGCATCTGATGAGGAAAGCAAGAGCTGCCTTGTTATGACTCCGGCATGCTGTGCTTCAATTCAGGTTGCCGAAGCATTAATGGTTCTTCTGGGCAACAAGTCAGATCTTGAAGGCAAGCTTTTCACGCTGAATCTAAATGATTTAAGCAGCGCGTCCTTCTTGCTGTAATTTTATTCTGCGAAATAATGCCAAATTTCACCTTGCATTTCTCTTTTAATTTTTCCGCGAAGTCTTAGGTAATCAAGATGCGAAAGCGTTTCACCTACTGCATACCATTTTTGTGATACAGGGAAATCATCCCAATTCTTTGCCCTGATAGACCAGGTCATGCGGCTGCAAATTTCAACTGCATTCAGTCCCGGGTTGTCCTTAACAACGCTAAGCGCCTGTGCGATTCTTTGCTCGTGGTGGGCAAGCAGCTCGGCAATTCTTGCGTGGTAATCACCTGATTCTCTGTGTCCGGGAAGAGCAAGATCTACATCATACCCATCTGCCCTTTTGAGGCTTTTTAAATAGTCCCCCAGCGAATCCTCAACATTGTTATAGTTAGTAATGTTTGGCGTAATATCAAAAAGAATATGATCTGCTGTAAACATTATCTTATCCTTTTCATCGTAAAGCATCATCTGCCCCGGAGTGTGACCCGGAACAATTACAATCTTTAAAACATACTCGCCTACACTTATTACATCTCCATCATGCAGGCACGTAAAGCTTTCTTCAGGCTCGAACTGTATGTCATATCGCCATGCAGGGTTTGACTTTGCGTTTTCATCAATCCACTCCTGAAGGAAGCCTTCAGACACAGATCTGCTTCTCCTGTTCTTTTCAGAAGCTTTCCTGAAATTAACTACATACCTGTGGTCTATTTCACTCATGTATATGGTTCTGCCCGGGCCCTTAAGCAGATGCCCGTTTCCAATATGATCAGAATGAAAATGAGTCAGAAAAACATCTCTGTGCTCCGGCACAGATCCAAGCTCTGCCAGAGCCTTCGTCAGTGCGTCAAGACAATCCTCAGTCTGAAAGCCTGTATCAATTAACAGCTCCTTGTCATCGGATTTAATAAAGTACGAATTAAGCACCCTCAAAGGATTGCCTTTGAGGGGTACTTCGATTTTATAAAGATTATTTCTGATTTCAGTTATCATATTATTTTAACCACCAAATACTGAAAGCAGGAAGCCTGCGGCAATTGCTGATCCGATTACTCCTGCAACATTAGGTCCCATTGCATGCATAAGCAAATAATTGTTTGGATTTGATTTTCTTCCAACATCCTGAGAAACTCTTGCGGCCATCGGCACTGCGGAGACTCCGGCAGATCCGATAAGAGGATTGATCTTGCCCTTGGAAAGGAAGTACATGAGATCGCCCATGAGCAGTCCACCTACTGTGGAAATTGCAAATGCAATAAGTCCTAAAACGATAATCTTAATTGTCTGCATAGTGAGGAATCTTTCTGCGCCCATTGTTGCACCAACTGATGTTGCGAGGAAGATCGTTACAATGTTCATCATTGCGTTTTGAACTGTATCTGAAAGTCTGTCTGTTACGCCGCATTCCCTAAGGAGATTACCAAACATCAAGCAACCGATAAGCGGTGCTGTTGACGGCAGAAGAAGAATGACTACTCCCGCAACGATGATTGGGAACAAAATCTTTTCAGTCTTTGAAACAGGTCTTGACTGCTCCATCTTTACCTGGCGCATCTTCTCTGTTGTAAGGGCCTTCATGATTGGAGGCTGAATGAGAGGAATGAGTGCCATGTATGAATAAGCGGCAATTGCGATTGGTCCAAGAAGCTCCGGGGCGAGCATTGTCGTAAGGAAAATCGCTGTCGGGCCATCTGCTCCGCCTATGATCCCTATTGATGCTGCCTGTGGGCCTGTGAAGCCGAGAAGCACTGCACCAAAGAATGCTACAAATACGCCAAGCTGAGCAGCGGCGCCCATGAGCATGCTCTTTGGGTTTGCAATCAGCGGACCGAAGTCTGTCATTGCGCCTACGCCCATGAATATGAGCGATGGATAAAGGCCGGCTTTAACACCTATATAAAAGATGTCGAGTAGGCCGCCTTCATGAATTATTGTTGTAAATGTTATGCCGGCGTCGCCCGCGATATATGCATCCCACAGCTCCTGATGGAACATTTCCGATCCGGGGAGATTTGCGAGAAGACATCCAAATGCGATACCAACCATCAGCAGTGGTTCGAATTTCTTGCCGATGCCAAGGTAAAGAAGTACGCAAGCAATGGCTATCATTACAAGATACTTCCAGCCACCCGGTTCGAAAAACTGACCAAAGCCTGATTCAAGAGCGAGCTTTTGAAGTGTACCTAAAATATCCATTCTTAGCCCTCCCTTTCCATTTCTGCTATTGCGGCCACCAACGCAGCTACCTTCTTTGGATCAACACCCTTTGGTGCTGTAACAGATCCAAGATCCGAAGAAGCTGCCTTTGCCACATTCTTTTTCTGTGTATTCTTCATTGCCTTTCCCATGATAATAATTACAACCATGAGGAACACAATTCCGAGGAATACAACAGCATATCCAAGCACCGCCGAAAGCAGCGCTGTTCCTACACTGATATTTACCATTGCGTCACCTACTTAACGATAGCAACGCTGTCGCCTGTATTAAGGCTCTGGCCTTCTTTGACGAGTATCTGATCAACTACGCCATCAACATCTGATGCCACTTCGATTTCCATCTTCATTGCTTCAATGATTACAACTGCCTGTCCAGCCTTAACGCTTGTGCCTGCGGGAGCAACAATTCTAAGAACATTTCCCGGCATCGGGCATGTTACTGCGCTGCCTGCGCCGTTTGATTTAGGAGCAGCTGCCTGTGGAGCAGAAGCAGCCTGTGGTGCGGCAACGCTTGCCTTTGCACCAGATGCTGAACGCTCAACTTCAACCTCGAATTCTTCGCCATTAACCTTAACCTTATATATCATTGTCTTATCTCCTTTTGTAATAACAGTAGCGCCGGCAGGGTTTGTCGCCATAGCCTTTGGTGCTTCAGGAACAAATTCACCCTTAAGATATTTTTCTGCAACCTCCGGGAAGAGAGCAAGGGAAAGAAGATCCTCATCACTCTTAATTAAATCCTTGTACCTTTCGCGAATTTCAGGAAGCTGAGGGCTCAGCAAATCTGCAGGTCTGCAGCTGATTCTGTCTTCGGGCTTTACTCCGGCCTTTGCCAAAACCTCAGGATTAATCTCTGCAGGAAGTCTGCCGTATTCACCCTTAAGAAGTCCCAGGCTTTCCTTTGGAATGACCTTGTATCTTTCGCCGGAGAGAACATTCATTACCGCCTGAGTTCCGACAATCTGTGAGGTCGGCGTTACAAGAGGTGGATAGCCGAAATCCTTTCTAACCCTAGGGACCTCTTCAAGCACAAGCGCAAGCTTGTCCGAAGCATTCATATTTTTAAGCTGTGAAATCAGGTTGGAAAGCATTCCGCCGGGAACCTGATAGATCAAGCCGTTTGTATCGATATTCTTTACCTTAGCATCCCAGAAGCCTTCTGCCTTCATTCTGCTTACAGCAGGAGCAAAGAGCTTTGACAGCTCGCTTAATGCGCTAAGATCAAGCTCTGTATCTCTTGCAGTGCCCTTAAGAGCGGCAACAAGAGGCTCAGTTGCAGGCTGGGAGGTTCCTCCGCCAAGGCAGCTAAGAGCGGTGTCGACAATATCAACTCCGGCAAGAGCCGCAGCCAGCGCGGTCATTTCTCCGCATCCTGTTGTATCGTGTGTATGAAGGTGAACAGGAACCTTAAGTTCGGACTTAAGACGCTTAACAAGTGAAAAGGCGGCATCCGGAAGAAGCAGTGCGGCCATATCCTTGATTGCGATTATATCAGCGCCCATTTCTTCGAGCTCTTTTGCAAGGTTTACAAAATAGTCCTCGTTATGAACTGGGCTTATTGTATAGCAGATTGCAGCCTCACATGTGCCGCCGTACTTCTTAATTGAAGTCATTGCCTGCTTTAAATTGCGTGTATCATTTAATGCATCAAAAACTCTGATTATATCAATCCCGTTTTCGATGGATTTTTTGCAGAATAAATCTACAACGTCATCCGCGTAGTTCTTGTATCCAAGGATATTCTGTCCACGGAACAGCATCTGAAGCTTGGTGTTTGGCATAGCCTTTCGAAATCTTCTGAGTCTTTCCCAAGGATCCTCTCCAAGGAATCTGAGACAGGAGTCAAAGGTTGCACCACCCCAGCATTCAAGTGAATAGAAACCAATCTTATCAAGTGCGGCAAGTGCAGGCTCCATTTCCTCGAATTTCATTCGAGTTGCGGCCTGTGATTGATGTGCATCACGAAGAATGGTGTCTGTGATTAATAATTTTCCAGTTGATTCAAAATTCATGTTATCCCTCTTTTTTATTATTAATAATTAATAGTTGATTATATCATAAGAACTTTGTTTTTAGAGGAATTCTAGTGTATAATTGTAGGATAATTTTAGTATTAAGAATGCACAGAAATAATTACGCTTATTCATGAAAAAATTCATTGGCGACAAAAGCTTTTATAAACACGTTTTCATCATTGCGATGCCAATCATAATCCAAAATGTAATTACGAGCTTCGTAAATCTTTTGGATAATGTTATGGTTGGACAGGTCGGCACAGAAGCCATGTCCGGAGTTGCCGTAGTCAATCAGCTGATTTTTGTATTCAACTTGGGAATATTCGGCTTTACATCAGGCGTTGGCATTATGGGAACCCAGTTCGTAGGTAAAGGTGATCACAAGGGCTTTGCTGATACCTTTAAAATAAAAATTACCGTTGGCTTCATATATCTGTTAATAGCCTTCGGCATCTTTTATTTCCTTGGTGATACACTCATAATGAGCTATCTGCATGACAGTGAAGCAGGTCTTGATATTGCACTCACCTTTCAATACGCAAAAGACTATTTTAAGGTAATCGTAATTGGGCTACCCTTCTTTATGGTGACTCAAAGCTATTCAACAACCCTAAGAGAAATGAAACAGACAAGCATTCCGATGCTTTCCGGGGTTGCGGCTTTTTGCACAAATCTCATATTTAATTACCTGCTTATTTTCGGAAAATTCGGATTCCCAAAGCTTGGGATTGTAGGTGCAGCCATTGCCACAGTTTTTTCAAGAATAGTCGAATGTTCAATAAACGTAATATGGACTCATACGCACACAGACCGTGCGATATTCGCCAAGAATATATTAAAAAGCGGACGTGTTGATAAGGGTCTTGTTAAGAAAGTCCTTATTATCGCCCTGCCTTCCTTAATTAACGAACTCATGTGGGCCGGAGGACAAACCATGCTTAACCAAAACCTCTCTCTCAGAGGAATTGAAGCAGTCTCTGCGGTTACCATCATGTCAAATGTACAGTATCTCTTTAAGAGTGCCTTCCTTGGCTTTGGCGTAACCCTTGCAATTCTTGTCGGAAATGCCCTCGGAGCAAAGAACCCGGAGCTTGCAGTTGAATCAGACAATAAGATGATTGCTTTGTCCTTCGTGGTAACACTCGCACTCGCGGTCATAGTATTTGTCCTTGCCCCGTTCATTCCGGGCATGTACAACACCATCCCTGAGGTTAAGAGCATTGCAACAAAGCTGATTATGCTTTGTGCAATCGGAATGCCTATAGATTCGCTGATCAATAACTTTTACCACACAATTAAATCCGGTGGTAATCCACTGCTAAACTTCATGTACGATGGTGGATACACATGGATCGTAATGGTGCCGCTTGCATTCTGCATTGGACATTTTACAAACATTCCAATCGCACCGATGTATGCTCTTATCTACTATGTGAGCAACGGACTTAAATGCATTATAGGAATCATTCTTGTCAGGAAACGTATCTGGGTAAGAGACCTGGTAAATAATTAGACTAAAACGATATACGAAAAAGGCCATCGCATAGCGATGGCCTTAATTGTTTTTTGTTATTAATCTTTTGCAGGATTACATCATTCCGCCCATGCCGCCGCCCATTGCAGCTGCAGCCTGAGCTGCTGCCATTGGATCAGCTGCTTCCTTGATGGAAACGATTCCGGATTCTGTTGTGAGGAGAAGTGCTGAAGCAGATGCAGCATTCTGAAGTGCTGATCTTGATACCTTAGCAGGATCTACGATTCCTGCAGCCATCATGTCTTCATATACTTCTGTAGCGGCATTGAAGCCTACGCCCTTCTTTGCAGCCTTAACTTCGTTTACAACAACGCTTCCTTCGAAGCCTGCGTTTTCAGCAATCTGACGAACAGGTTCTTCAAGTGCTCTTAAGATAATCTTAGCGCCTGTCTTAACATCTCCCTCGAGAGAGTCTGCGTACTTCTTTACTGCAGGGATTGCACCGATGAATGCAACGCCGCCTCCGGCAACGATACCTTCTTCAACAGCAGCTCTTGTTGCGTTGAGAGCGTCCTC
>DCHA01000044.1 GCA_002315535.1 Firmicutes bacterium UBA1764
AGAAGCAGTATTCCTTGAATTAGTTGACTAATTCGATATCGAAGACTTAAAACCAAAAAGAGCTATCGCTATACGCGGTGGCTCTTTTTTTATGATATAATAAAGTGTTATGAGTTTTATCGAATTAAAAGACCTAAACTTCACATACACGACCGACGACGGCGAAGCAATCTACCACGTATTGCACGACCTCAACCTCACTATCGAAGAAGGCGAATTCGTCGCAATTGTCGGAAGAAACGGCTCGGGCAAATCGACCCTGGCCAAGCATTTTAATGCGCTTCTTCTTCCGACCACCGGCAGCATCACCATCGACGGCATGAACACCCTTGATGAGGAAAAAATCTGGGACATCAGATCAACCTGTGGCATGGTTTTCCAAAACCCGGACAACCAGCTTGTCAGCAGCATCGTCGAGGATGACGTGGCCTTCGGCCCGGAAAACCTCGGTGTTCCATCTGCTGAAATCAGAACCCGCGTCGACGAGGCCCTAAAGGCAGTCGGCATGTACGAGCACAGAAAGAAAGGCCCGCATCTTCTTTCCGGAGGCCAAAAGCAGCGCGTTGCAATTGCCGGAGTCCTCGCTATGTCACCAAAGTGCATAGTCTTCGACGAACCGACCGCAATGCTCGACCCAAAGGGCCGCACAGAGATTATGCAAATCCTCAAGCAGCTTCACAAGGATGGAAAGACTATAATCCTCATCACACACTTCATGGAAGAAGCCGCTCAGGCAGACCGCCTTGTAATCATGTACAAGGGCAGAATAACCGCGCAGGGAAGCCCAAAGGAAATCTTTGCGCAGGATAGCATACTTGACACCAACAACATCGAGCGTCCTTTCGCCGCAGAGCTCGCAAAGCGACTCAGAGACAAAGGCATCGATTTACCAAATGATATTTACACAGAAGACGAATTAGAAACTTATCTTAGATAATGCTGATAGAAGTTAAAAACCTAAGCCACATATTCAGCGAAGGCATGGCCTTTGAGACGACCGCTCTGGACGACATAAGCTTTACCGCTAGCCAGGGTCAGTTTGTCGCGCTCATAGGTCACACCGGCTCCGGCAAGTCCACGCTCGTTCAGCACATCAACGGACTGCTCAAGCCAAGCAGCGGCTGCGTTCTTGCGGATGGCATCGACCTCAGCGTCAAGAGCAAAGAGGTCATGGCAAAGAGACATAAAATCGGAATGGTCTTCCAGTATCCGGAGTATCAGCTCTTCGAGGAAACCGTTCTGCGCGATGTCTGCTTCGGCCCAAAGAACATGGGCTTAGGCGAAGAGGAGTGCATTCGCCGTGCAAAGGAAGCCCTCGAAATCGTGGGCATCGACCCTGCTATAAAAGGCGAGGTTTCACCATTTGCTCTCTCCGGAGGCGAAAAGCGCAGAGTTGCAATCGCCGGAGTAATCGCAATGGAGCCGGAGGTTCTCATCTTAGACGAGCCTACCGCAGGCCTGGATCCGAAGGGCCACAATGATATTCTCAGAATGATAAAAAGAATCAGGCAGGACAAGAACCTGACCATATTCTTTGTTTCACATAACATGGGCGACGTCGCCGATCTCGCAGACAAGGTTATCGTAATGGATAGCGGCCACCTGGTGATGGATGGAAGCCCGATGGAGGTTTTCTCAAGAGAGGCCGAGCTCAAAGCAATGGGGCTTGATTTGCCGCCCGCAATGAGCTTTGGCAAGAGACTTGGGCTTACCGCACTGACAATGGACGAACTGGTTGAACGCATCGCCGAAAAGAAGCTCGGCGCTGCCCTCGCAAAGGAAGGATAGATATGGCAATAAGAGATATAACACTTGGCCAGTACTATCCAAGGGAATCAGTAATACACAGCCTCGACGCAAGAACCAAAATAATCGCAACGCTGGTTTATCTCGTCAGTCTGTTCCTGGTCAAAAACTACATAGGCTTTGCAATCGGCGCAGTGTGCCTGATCATAGTTGTAAAGCTTTCAAAGGTTCCGTTTAAATTTATCAGCAAGGGCCTTAAGCCCGTGCTGGTGCTTATCATCTTCACGATGGTGCTTAACGCATTCGCAACGCCGGGCACGGTCATCTGGAGCTTCTGGAAGCTCAAGCTTACCCGCGAGGGAATCGAGCGCGCCGCATTCATGGCAATCAGGCTCGTGCTTCTGATCTTTGGCTCGTCGCTGCTGACGCTGACGACAAAGCCGATTCAGCTGACAGACGGCCTTGAAAAGCTGTTCACACCGCTAAAGCTCGTCGGCCTGCCCGCACACGAGCTTGCAATGATGATGACAATCGCTCTTAGATTTATCCCGACTCTCCTCGAAGAGACGGATAAAATCATGAAGGCTCAAACCGCCAGAGGCGCAGACTTTGAAAGCGGCAATATCAAAGAAAGGGCTAAGGGCCTTGTCCCGCTGCTCGTTCCGCTCTTCGTATCCGCATTCAGAATTGCCGGAGACCTCGCGATGGCGATGGAGGCTCGCTGCTACAGCGGCGGCGCCGGCAGAACCAGAATGAACGAAGCAAAGCTTGAGGGCAGGGACGCTCTGGCATTCATACTGATGGCAGTTTATTTAGGAATAATTATTTATTCAAGGAGCTTGGTATGGCTAATATAAACAAGAGAATGAAACAAAATATCGAGAACCAAAGGCTTGCCCATAGAGACGAGCTCACCGCTCTCGAAACACAGCAAAAGCAGAATAAGAAAAAGCATACTATCAAGTACATCGTAAAGGCAGCGATTATCGCCGCAATGTATGTTGGACTGACGTTCGCATTTTTCGGACTCAGCTTCGAGGTGGTTCAATTCAGAATTTCTGAAATACTGGTTGCGCTCGTATTCTTCGAGCCGGCCGCATTCCCCGGACTTTGCATTGGCTGCTTCATTGCGGATATTCTCGGCCCCGGCGGCTTCTACGATGCCGTATTCGGAACCTGCGCAACAGGCTTTGGTATTTATATCGCCAAGTGGTACTGTGCTCATAACGGCAAGGCTCCGGTCGGACTCGCACTTTACGCATTCTTTAATGCATTCATGATTTCGCTTGAGCTCAGCTACAGCGCATCTCTTGCAGAGGGCAAGGGCGTTTTGGTAATCTTCCTTTGGGTATTACTCGGTGAGGCTGTTACCGCAGTCGGCGGCGGCTCGGCACTTTATTATCTCTTAAGAAAACGTTGGAAGGANNGCTAAACAAAAGCATACAACAATGTATATAGTAAAGGGTGCTGTGATTGCTGGTCTTTATATAGGGCTTTCAATGCTTTTCTATGGAATTTCATTTGAAATTGTCCAGTTCAGAATTTCTGAAATACTTGTTGCGCTCATCTTCTTTGAGCCGGCAGCACTGCCGGGTCTTTGCATAGGCTGCTTCATTACAGATCTGCTTGGACCAGGAGGATTTTATGATGCAGTATTTGGTACATGCGCAACAGGCTTTGGTCTTTACTGCGTAAAATGGTACTGCAGTCATAACGGAAAAGCTCCAATTGGGCTTGCCCTTTATGCATTTCTTAATGCATTTATGATTTCACTTGAGCTTAGCTATAGCGCTTCTCTTGCAACAGATAAGGGAGTACTTGTTATCTTCCTTTGGGTATTGCTTGGCGAAGCAGTTACAGCAGTCGGCGGTGGATCAGCACTATATTATCTCTTGAGAAAACGTTGGAAGGATATTGTCGGTGAGACAGCGAAGAGTGAAGAAGAGGAGTTTATTCCTACAACTCTGCAGTAACTATATATTTATCGGGGCGCCCGACCAGAGGAATCCGTACGAGCAGGATGTAAAGCCTGCAGGGGATTTGCCAAAGCAGCCATACATCAAAGAGACTTTCAAGGAAAGCAATGGCATTCCAGTTGATAAACCCTTGTATCTTGAGATAGGCTCCGGAAAGGGCCGCTTTATCACAGAGCTTGCGGCAAAGAATCCGGGGAGTTTTTATCTGGCCTGCGAGGGCGGACTGAACATTAACGTTCGCATACTCCAGAAGGCTCAGGAGCTTGGCCTTGATAATTTAAAGGTTATTACAGAATATATAACAATACCAACAGAGTGGTTTCCGGAAAACAGCCTGGACGGAATATATCTTAACTTCAGCGATCCGTGGCCAAAGGACAGGCACGCGCACAGGCGTCTTACCTATCACAAGATGCTCGAGGGCTATAAAGCAGTTGCAAAGCCCGGAGCAGTCCTGCAGTTTAAAACTGATAACGACGATCTGTTCGAATGGTCTCTTACAGAGTTTGAGACCGCAGGGCTGAAGACTCTGGAAATCAGCAGGGATCTTTGGAACTCGCAGTATGCCGCTTCAAATATCATGACAGAGTACGAAGAGAAATTCGGTTCAAACGGAAAGACCATTAATTATATTAAGCTTCAGTTAAAGTAGATTATTTACAAGGAAAGAAAATGTACTGTAAGTATTGTGGTGGACAAATAGCAGACGATTCAAGGTTTTGCTCGCATTGCGGCGCAAATCTTGCAGATAGCGCCCCGAAGGTTTCCCAGAGAATCTATCAGATGCCTCAGGAGGATTTTGACGACGAGCCTGAATATGGCTATGAGAATGAGCCGCCTATGGAAGTCAAATCAACAATAGAGCCTGCCATCAAGCAGAAAAGAAAGCAGCCCGAAATCGAAAGACATAAGACCCAGCATGTGAAGAAGCCCCATGTTTACGGAGACTTCGGCGCAGATTTAAGCGAAAGATATCGCGAAAGACAGGCCGATCTTCGTGCGGATGCCGAAGCCCGCCGCAGCGCAGATCCTGACAAGTACGCAAGGCGCAGCGCCCGCAGAGGCCGCGGCAGAGTGGTTTTGACTGTGATAGTTGTTCTGATTGTCATTGCATGGATAATCGGAAAAATAAAAACCTTAGGGTAAGCAATCAGCGATTTTTCAGCCTAGATGTGGTATAATGTTCTATCAGCAAAGGCTAAATATAGGAGATTAGGAAATGAAAAAATTTAAAGATCTGATCTATGATTATAACGATATAGTTCTGGCGATAATTATCATCATTGTTGCCGGAGCAGTAATCTTCTGGAAGGTTTCCGATATCATGGCTTATCCAACCTTCGCAAAGAACCAGGATAATAATACTCAGTCCGAGGTAGAAATTGATCCGTCAAGTCTTGAGAAGACAGACGTTGATCCTATCGTTGCTCCGGGAGCAGACATCGAAGGACAGGAAGAAAACCAGGGTGGTTCAGAAACTCAGCAGGGCGGAGAATCCCAGGGACAGACCCAAAGCGGCAGCGAAACCCAGCCACAGACAGGTCTTACAAAGGACGTAAAGTTTACGGTTCCTTCAGGCTATGTAAGCTCAAAGATCGCTACAAAGCTTGAGAACGAAGGCATTTGCAAGGCAGAAGATTTTACAAGTGCAGTAACAACGCTTAATGCAGAAACCAAACTACGTGCAGGCGACTTTACAATTCCTGCAGGCAGCACGGCTGAGGATATAGTAAAAATAATCGCTAATATTAGGTAAGGAGAATGACATGCCATTAGTAACATCAACAGAAATGTTCAAGAAAGCATATGAAGGTGGATATGCAATCGGTGCTTTTAATGTTAACAACATGGAAATAATTCAGGGAATTACAGAAGCCGCAAAGGAATGCAACGCTCCGGTAATCCTGCAGGTATCAAAGGGTGCACGTGCATATGCAAATCGTACATACCTCGTAAAGCTCGTAGAGGCTGCTGAAATCGAAACAGGTCTTCCAATCTGTCTGCACCTCGATCACGGCGACAGCTTTGAAACATGCAAGGACTGCATCGATGACGGATTCACATCAGTTATGATCGACGCTTCCAGCAAGCCGCTTGAAGAAAACATTGCAATCACAAAGAAGGTTGTTGAATACGCTCACGCTCACGGCGTAGTTGTAGAGGCAGAGCTCGGAACACTCGCAGGCGTTGAAGACGATGTACAGGTTTCCGCAGAGGATTCTTCTTACACCAAGCCGGAGGACGTTGAAAGATTCGTTAAGGAAACAGGCTGCGACTCTCTGGCAATTGCAATCGGAACATCACACGGTGCATTCAAGTTCAAGCCGGAGCAGTGCACAAGAAACGAGGAAGGAATACTCGTTCCGCCTCCACTCAGATTCGACATTCTCGAGGAAGTATCCAAGAGACTTCCGGGCTTCCCAATCGTTCTTCACGGATCATCATCAGTTCCACAGGAATATGTAAAGATGGTTAATGAAAACGGCGGAAACATGCCTGATGCAGTAGGCGTTCCAGAAGAGCAGCTTAGAAAGGCATCATCAATGGCAGTTTGCAAGATCAACATCGACTCCGATCTGAGACTTGCAATGACAGGAACAATTCGTCAGTTCATGAGCGAGCATCCTGACAAGTTCGACCCAAGAGAATACTTAAAGCCGGCAAGAAACAACATCAAAGAGCTTGTAAAGCACAAGATTATCGACGTACTCGGCTGCGACAACAAAGCATAAAAAGGAAAATATTGACAAATAAAAGCTCAGCATATAAACTGTAACTGTCTAAGTGTTCGGTTTAAATATGCTGAGCTTTATTATGTATAAGGCTGTCAAATCAGATCTTGCGTGCCGCATGATCCCCGATGAATGCAGCCTCGCTATTTGTATCATGGCTGTTGGGCTGGGGGGCTTTACTATCCAGCGCCTTTGCGCCGCGCTTGCCATAATGCTTTTCACCGCTCTTTTCATGGGCTTTGGCGACGCCAAGCTTTTCGCATCCCTTTGTCTTTTGATGGGCAGCTCCGTAATCAGCGTAATCGTCTGCGCCTTTATGCTCTCATTCGCATATTGCTCGGCCGCTCTGATTATTTCGCTTCTTTCGGGGAATCACTTACTCTCTCTCAAAGACAGTATTCCCTTCGCGCCCTTTATCGCGGTCCCCGCAATTAGTATTTTTATCAGTGATTTTCTAGTCTCTGCCGGAGGCTTCGTTTAGCATATCTAATTCCGCTTTGCTCAGCTCTCTGTATTCTCCGGGCCTAAGATTTGTATCCAATTCTAGCGGTCCGAAGCTGCTTCTGTGAAGCCTTAGCACAGGCTTTTCTATTGCTTCGAACATTCTCTTGACCTGGTGGAATCGGCCTTCTGTGATTATCAGCTCTACTAGCGCTGTAGGGCCATGATCCTCTATCGCGTCTGCATTTTCTCCGCGCACATTCTCCTCATTGACTTCAAGAATTCTGCACTTTGCCGGCAGGGTTGGCTTTTCGTCGCCTATATCAAGGCCCCTTTCAAGAAGGGCAATGTCCTCGTCGCTTGGGACTCCGGCAACCAAAGCCTCATAGCATTTCGGCACATGATACTTTGGTGACAGCAGCCTGTGATTGATATCACCGTCATTGGTGATAATCAGTATCCCCGTCGTATCCTTGTCGAGTCTGCCGACCGCACTTAGGTCGGTGCGCCTGTCATCGATGTAATCAAACACAGTCTTCGCATTCTTGTCCTCGTTTGCGGTGATGCAGCCGGAGGGCTTATTCAGCATGTAGTACACAAGACTTCTTGTGTCGACCGCCTCGCCCCTATAGCAAATAGCGTCAATGTCAGGATCAGCCTTTTCGTCCGCAGCCCTGCAAACATTTCCGTTCACAGAAATAAGGCCGCTTTTAACAGCCCTCTTGCATTCGCTCCGGCTGAGCAGCCCCAGCTGAGAAAATATTTTGTCTATTCTTTCCTTCGCCATAGCCCACCTTTACATATAGTTTTTACTCATAACATTATAATGCATAACAGCCCGCTTTAAAACCGGCTCAAGTGTTTTACAGATAGGCATCAAAAAGAGCCGACTTTAATCTATTTGCAAAACTGTGCATCAAATCATTGCGAAACCCTTGATTTTAATGTATATTATTAGTTAAAGCTATTATTAGAATTTAAGGAAGGTATAAGTATGGCAGACGAAAAAAATAAAGCTGAATATACATGTACCAGAGTTACCCCATCAATGGTAATCACTGGCGATGTTAGTTCAAGTGACAATCTACTTGTAGAAGGTCCGGTATACGGAAACATCGACACAAGTTCAAACGTTACCGTGAAGAACCTTGTTCTCGGAAACCTGAACGCAGACAGCGCTTCTCTTGACGGGGCAAAGGTTAAGGGCGATATCAAGCTCAGCGGAACAGTTGCAATCAACGATAAGTCAATCGTAGTTGGCAGCGTAAAGTCCAATGCACTTAAGCTTGACGGAAAGGTTCGTGGAAACATTAACGTTAACGAATCTGCTCTTCTTTCAGAATCCGCACTTCTTGTTGGCGACATTACAGCTCAGTATGTAACCGCACAGACAGGATCAAGAATTCTCGGAAAGATTACAACAATAGGACTCAATCAGAATACTGATATTGATAAAGAATTCGATCTTGCTGAATTCAATACAACAGGAGGTGACTTCTAATGAGTTTATTCAATAAAGAAAAAGACGAATACGGTTACGAAGACAACCGCCCAAATCAGCAGTTTGGCCCATTAGATGATGCCCCACAGGAAGCAGAACCAGTAGT
>DCHA01000005.1 GCA_002315535.1 Firmicutes bacterium UBA1764
AACTTGCATCCGTTTGCAATAATCTTCTTTGCGCTATTAATATCAACATCGTTCTGAGTTGCGCAAGGAATATATAAATCAGCCTTTACGCCCCAAGGCTTTTCGCCCTTGAAAAACTTAGCTGTCTTGAACTTCTTTGCATATGGCTCACAAATATTCTTACCGCTTTCTCTGAGAGTAAGCATGTATTCAACCTTCTTGCCTGTAATTCCTGCTTCGTCAAGAATATATCCGTCCGGGCCGGAGAAAGCGATAAGCTTTGCGCCCATCTTTTCAAGCATCTGAGCTGTTCCCCAGGCAACATTACCAAAGCCGGAAATTACAGCAGTCTTGCCCTCGATTGTTTCACCGTTTGCTTCGAGCATGTTCCTAAGGAAGAAGCAAATGCCGTAGCCTGTTGCTTCTGTTCTTCCCGGAAGTCCGCCGTAAGGAATGCCCTTACCTGTAAGAACGCCTCCGTCAAATTTATTTACTATTCTCTTGTACTGTCCGAAGAGATAACCAATTTCCTTTGCGCCTACGCCGAGATCTCCGGCAGGAACGTCTGTTTCAGGACCGATGTGTCTGTAAAGCTCGGTCATAAATGCCTGGCAGAATCTCATAATTTCGGCATCGGACTTTCCGTTTGGATCAAAGTCTGAGCCACCCTTAGCCCCACCGATTGGAAGTCCTGTAAGGCTGTTCTTAAAAATCTGTTCAAATCCGAGGAACTTCATGATTCCGGGATATACGCTTGGAGCAAATCTGAGGCCTCCCTTATATGGGCCAATAGCAGAATTAAACTGAACTCTGTAGCCTCTGTTTACATTAACCTTACCCTTATCATCAACCCATGTTACTCTGAATGAAATCATTCTTTCAGGTTCAATTAATCTTTCGATGAGTCCACTTTTTACATATTCAGGGTGCTTTTTAAGAACCGGCTCAAGTGATCCGAGAACCTCTTCAACGGTCTGAAGGAATTCAGGCTCGCCCGGATTTCTTTTCTTTGCGATTTCGATATATTTATCTACAATTCTTTCTGCCATTATATTTTTCTCCTTGATTGGTTATATTGTATACAAATTTAAACATGTTCAAAATTATAGAAAAAAACGCCTGCAAAAGCAAGCGTTTTCCGAAAATAATTGCTTATTCTACCATTTGATTGGATTTTGCCCAGATTTTTTCAGCAATTCATTACATTTAGCGAAATGATTACAGCCAAAGAAGCCATTGTATGCAGAAAGTGGGCTTGGATGTGGAGCTTCCAATATGTAATGAATTGGATTGGTGACCAAAGCCTTTTTTGCTCTGGCATTTGCACCCCAAAGCAGAAATACGACCGGAGTATCCTTTTCATTTACAAGCTCGATAACACGGTCGGTAAAGATTTCCCAGCCATGACCCTTATGAGAATTTGCCTGATGAGCCCTGACGGTTAATACCGCATTTAAAAGCAGCACGCCCTGATCAGCCCATTTTTGAAGATACCCGTCAGATGGGATCTCAAAACCGGGAATTTCAGATTTTATTTCCTTATATATGTTCTTTAGACTTGGGGGCACATCAACACCCGGCTTAACACTGAAAGCCATCCCATGAGCCTGCCCCGGTTCATGATATGGATCCTGCCCAATGATTACAACCTTAACATCCTCATAGCTTGCGGCCTTAAGGGCGTTAAAAATATCGTACATCGATGGATAAATTGTATGAGCGCTGTATTCAGCCTTCAAAAAATCGCGTAGTTTAAGATAATAATCCTTCTCAAACTCGTCTTTCAGCTTTAAATCCCAAGAATTACCTAAGTTAACCATAACAAATATATTGTATATTAATTAGCCATTTTTACTCAAAATCACACTTAAAACCGCGCTCAACATCGCAAACACCGTCTGCCATGTCTAAAATATAGCCGAGCATGTCATCCCAAACGCCTTCTTTGCCTATTTCATTGAGTATCTCGTGTCTCATGTTCTCATAAAGAACCATGTTGGTATTGCAGCCTGCATCCTCAAGCTTTTCACAAACCTCAGCCGGCCCTTTTCCATAATTTCCTACAGGATCATCCCAGCCTGCGCAAAGAAGCAGAGGAAGATCTCTCGGAACTCTTTCATACCATTCTTCTGAATTTACATACTTAAGGGTATTGAACATATCCTCATACCCCGCAAGAGTAAAGGTATAACGATACAGCTTGTCATTTTCCAGGCTTTTGAGCATTTCATCATCATGGCTAAGCCAAGCGTAACTGTTAACCGGATTCTTAATTTTCTTAAAATATGAGCCAAAAGCCATAGCAGTGATAAACTTACTTCTCTTGCGCTCGCCCTGAGACTTTCTTAATGCCTTTACGAGGCTCATACCAATGCCCAGAGCCGGATTTGACCCAGCGGTTCCCATAATAATTGCTCCGGAAAGACTGCTGCAATCACACATTGCAAGATACCCTCTGAGCAGGAAGGATCCGAAGCTATGTCCGAGCATAATATATGGAACATCAGGATAGGCCTTTTGAATGGTCTTTCTGAGTATATCCTCGTCCTCAATCATGTGCTTCCAACCGTCACAGGGCCCGAAAAATCCTAATTCATCTTCGCAAGATGCGCTGTGGCCATGTCCGATATGATCGTCACCAACAACCATGATGCCCTGCTTTGAAAGCCACTCAGCGAAATCCTTATATCTGTCAATATATTCATTCATTCCATGGATAATCTGAAGAATTGCGCGGGGCTTTCCCTCCGGAAGCCACTCTTGGCAATATAATTTAGTTTTTCCATCCGATGAATTCAGTCTGAATACCGTCATCTTACTTCTCCTTTAGTATTTTCTTTAAGTATTGGCCCGTATAGGATTTCTTGACCTTGGCAATTTCCTCCGGAGTACCCTTTGCTATTACTGTTCCGCCGCGATGACCGCCATCCGGTCCCATATCAATTATATAGTCTGCGGTTTTAATTACATCCAAATTATGCTCTATGACAACGACACTGTTTCCCTGGTTTACAAGGGCCTGAAGTACACCGATTAATTTATCGACATCAGCAAAATGAAGTCCGGTTGTCGGCTCGTCTAATATATAAAGCGTCTTTCCTGTGCTGCGCTTTGAAAGCTCAGTTGCAAGCTTGATTCTTTGAGCCTCACCGCCTGAAAGCTGTGTTGACGGCTGGCCAAGCTTAATATAGCCAAGTCCAACCTCTTGAAGCGTTCCGATCTGCCTAGCGATGCTTGGAATATTCTTAAAAAACTCCATAGCCTCATCGACACTCATATCAAGAACATCATAAATTGTCTTTCCTCTGTATTTTACCTCAAGAGTCTCTCTGTTGTATCTCTTTCCGTGGCAAACCTCACAGGGAACATATACATCAGGCAGGAAATTCATTTCAACCTTAATTATACCGTCTCCCTTACATGCCTCGCAGCGGCCACCCGGAATATTAAAGCTGAATCTGCCGGCATTGTAGCCCCTCATCTTCGCCTCGTTTGACTCCGCAAAAAGATTTCTGATATTGGTAAACACACCTGTATATGTCGCAGGATTTGATCTCGGGGTTCTGCCGATAGGACTCTGGTTAATATCTATAACCTTGTCGATATTATCAAGCCCTTCAATAGACTCGTGCTTTCCCGGCTTGTCCTTTGATTTGTAGAAATGCTGAGAAGCGGCCGTATACAGTATATCATTTACAAGGCTCGATTTGCCGGAGCCTGATACACCCGTTACACAGCAGAAGCATCCAAGCGGAAATTCCACGTCAATATTCTTTAAATTATTTTCACAGGCACCGTTAACCTTTATGAACTTGCCGTTCCCCTGTCTTCTGGTTTTCGGAATTACGATTTTCTTTGTTCCGGAAAGATACTGACCTGTAATTGATTCCTTGCACTTCTTAATTTCATCGATGGTGCCCTGTGCAACAAGATAGCCACCGCCCTCGCCTGCACCGGGACCTATATCTATAATCTGATCAGCGGCCTCCATAGTTTCCTGGTCGTGCTCTACAACAAGTAGAGTATTGCCGAGGTCGCATAGATTTCTAAGAGCCGCAAGAAGCTTTGAATTATCCTTTTGATGAAGACCTATTGAAGGCTCATCAAGAATATACATTACGCCAACAAGGTATGATCCGATTTGAGTTGCAAGCCTGATTCTTTGAGATTCGCCGCCGGAAAGACTTGATGAATATCTTGAAAGAGTCAGATAGTCAAGACCTGTGTCCATGAGGAATTTAAGGCGAGCCTTTACCTCTTTAAGAATCATCTTTGCAATTGCAGCCTGCTTTGGCCCGAGCTTTTTATCAAGGGCCATCGTAAATTCGAGAGCCTCTTCAATTGAGAAATTACAAAACTCATCGATGTTCTTATCGCCAACAGTGACCGCAAGAATTTCAGGACGAAGTCTCTTGCCCTTACACTCCGGACAGGTGTCTATGCTCATGTACTCTTCAATCTTTTCTTTAATAAGATCAGAGGTCGTTGATGAATGACGCCTGATTAAATTGTTTGCGACACCTTCAAAGCTGTCATGCCTGTGTGAGTAGCTGCCGTCCTTTCTCTCATAGAAATAATCAATAAGACGACCATTTGTACCGTTCATTAATTCATTCTTAAAGCTTTCGGGCAGCTTCTTATACGGTGTATCAAGATCGCATCCGTGCTCCTTTGCGAGGCCTGAAATAAGCTGCTTGTAAAAGCCGGAGAACTCCATACTTGCGAAGGCTCTGGCAATAGCACCCTCGTTGATTGTAAGATTTTGATCCTCGATTAAAAGATCTGGATCAAGCTTTTCTATGTAACCGATACCGTTGCAAACAGGGCATGCCCCAAAAGGCGAGTTGAATGAAAATGAGCGAGGCTCAAGCTCCTCTATGCTTACTCCGTGCTCCGGGCAGGCAAGCTTTGTGCTGTACAGTTCTTCCTTTGTTTCGCCATTTGGAAGAACAATGCTAACGCCGCAAAGTCCGTTTCCGTGAGTAATCGCAAGCTCGACGCTTTCAGCAAAGCGACTTTCCTGTCCGGGTCTTACGATTAATCTGTCTATAACAATCTCAACAGTATGCTTATAGCTTTTCGCGAGTTTAATTTCATCCTCTTCGAGATTTTTTACTTCACCATCAACCCTGACCCTGACAAAGCCTTCTCTCTTTATCATGTCCAGGACCTTGTCATGAGTACCCTTCTTTTCCCTGACAACAGGGGCGAGGATGATAATCTTTGTTCCCTCTTCATTGCTAAGAAGCTGCTCGCAAATCTGGTCACTTGTTTGGCTGCTGATTTCTCTGCCGCATACAGGGCAGTGAGGAACTCCGATTCTTGCGTACAAGAGTCTCAGGTAATCATATATTTCCGTAACAGTTCCGACAGTGGATCTCGGATTTCTGCTGGTTGTTTTTTGGTCAATTGAAATCGCCGGAGAAAGACCCTCTATAGAGTCAACATCCGGTTTATCAAGCAATCCCAAAAACTGCCTAGCGTATGCCGAAAGAGATTCAACATATCTGCGCTGGCCCTCGGCATAAATGGTATCAAAAGCAAGGGATGACTTGCCCGAGCCTGACAGGCCCGTGATTACAACAAACTTATCCCTTGGAATACTTACATTAATGTTTTTTAAATTGTGGGCTCTGGCGCCCCTGATTATTAAATCCTTTTGCATTTTACAAACTACATTGAAGCTCTGATTTCAAGAAGCCTGTCGCGCAGCAAAGCCGCTCTTTCAAACTGCAGCTCCTTTGCGGCATCGCGCATCTCTTTTTCGAGCTTTTTAGCATATTCAAGCTTTTCTTTTCTGGTTAATTCAATTGGGCTCTTGCCCTCAAACTGATCAATATCATTCTCAAGCTTCTTAGTAACTTCAATAACATCTCTGATTGATTTCTTGATAGTTTCCGGAGTAATACCATGCTCCTTATTATAAGCCATTTGAATGTCGCGTCTTCTGCTTGTTTCCTCAAGGCAGGCCTTCATAGCAGGACTAATTGTATCCGCATACATTATTACTCTGCCGTCCGCATTTCTTGACGCACGCCCTACCGTTTGAATCAGCGAGGTCTCAGTTCTTAGGAAGCCCTCCTTATCCGCATCAAGAATCGCAACAAGTGCAACCTCCGGCAGATCCAGTCCCTCTCTTAAAAGATTGATTCCGACAAGCACATCGAATACGCCGAGCCTTAAGTCTCTAAGTATTTCATTTCGCTCGAGCGTATCAATATCAGAATGCATGTATCTGACCTTAAGACCCGCAGACTTCAGATAGTCCGTCAGGCTCTCAGCCATTTTTTTAGTAAGAGTGGTTACCAGCGTTCTGTAGCCTCTCTCAATTTCCTTATTAATTTCACCGATCAAATGATCGATTTGTCCCTCGGTTTTTACTACACTGACAGGTGGATCAAGCAGACCTGTCGGTCTGATAATCTGCTCCGCAGTAATTCCGCCGGCTTGCTCCTTTTCATATTTTGCCGGAGTCGCCGACACGTAAACGATTTGATTTACTCTTTCCTCGAACTCCTCGAATCTCAAAGGTCTGTTATCAAGAGCAGACGGGAGTCTGAAGCCGTAATCTACAAGCGAGGTCTTGCGTGCGCGGTCACCGTTTGCCATCGCATGAATTTGCGGAAGCATAACATGGCTTTCGTCGACAAAAATCAAAAAGTCCTTTGGGAAATAATCGATTAATGTAAATGGTGCCGCTCCGGGAGGATTTCCGACAAGGTGCCTTGAATAGTTTTCAATGCCCTTGCAGTTTCCGATTTCCTTCAGCATCTCAAGATCGTATCTTGTTCTTTGCTCGAGCCTTTGTGCCTCAAGAAGCTTACCGTTTGCCTTAAGCCAGGCAAGTCTGTCCGCAAGCTCCTCTTCAATACCGATGATAGCCTTTTCCATAGCATCAGGGGAAGTTGCATAATGGCTGGCAGGGAATATCGAAATGTGATTTCTCTTTGATATTACTTCGCCCGTAACAGGATCAAGCTCCTTTATGGAATCTATTTCATCTCCGAAGAATTCTATTCTGACAGCCTTCTCCATGCCCGCAGGAATTATATCAATTATGTCGCCGCGCACTCTGAAGGTGGCCTTGTCAAAGCCAAGATCATTTCTGACATACTGAATTCCGACAAGCTCTCTGAGGAGCTCATTCCTGCCCTTCTGCATTCCGGGCCTTAGCGAAATCATTTGACCGGTATATTCCTCAGGGTCACCCATTCCGTAAATGCAGGAAACCGATGCAACAATTATTACATCGTTTCTCTCAGCGAGCGCCGCAGTCGCAGAATACCTGAGCCTTTCTATTTCCGAATTAATATCGGAATCCTTTTCTATATATGTATCGGTCGACGGAACATAAGCCTCCGGCTGATAATAATCATAGTAAGAGATGAAGTACTCGACCGCATTATTCGGGAAAAATTCCTTAAATTCTCCGCACAGCTGAGCCGCAAGGGTTTTGTTGTGCGAAATGACAAGCGTAGGTTTTTGAATCTGCTGAATTACATTTGCCATAGTAAAGGTTTTACCAGAGCCTGTTACACCCAGCAGCGTATTTGACTTATTTCCGGCACGCAAAGATGCCACGAGCTTTTCAACCGCCTGTGGCTGATCCCCCGTCATTGAGTAAGGGGCCTGTAATTCAAATCTTCCGCTTCTTGTCAGCATTCTAATCGTTTATTATTTTATACAGACTGCCTGCATCATCCTTACCGACATGCTCAGGAGTAGAAACAACCTCTACCTTCATGCGGGAATTACCGAATACAATTTCGATAATGTCGCCCGGCTTAACCTGAGCGCCCGGCTTAGATACCTTTCCGTTAAGAAGCACCCTGTCCTGCTCTGCCGCATCATGTGCGACAGTGCGCCTTTTTATCAAACGAGATACTTTTAAATATTTGTCTATTCTCATAATCGTTTTATTAAAAATGACCTCGGATTAGAGGTCACTTTTATAATTTATATTACTTGTTTACTGCATCCTTGAAAGCTTTGCCAGCCTTGAATACAGGTGCCTTGCTTGCAGGAATCTCTACTGTTTCGCCCGGCTTTTGTGGGTTACGTCCAATTCTGGACTTTCTGTTTCTAGCCTCGAAGGTTCCGAATCCGATAAGCTGAACCTTTCCGTCCTTTTTGCAAAGCTCTTCCTGAATTGCATTGATAAATTCGTTAATTGTAATTTCAGTATCCTTCTTTGTGAGTCCTGTCTTTTCTGCTACTACTGATACGATTTCTGCCTTATTCATATTTATTCTCCTTTTAATTATCTTATATTAACAACGTTATTATTTTCACATCAAAGCCGCTACTTGTCAAGCAAAAAATTATGCCGAAAAGCCTTGATTTTTCAACGAAAAGTGCTTATCTATTTTGTGAACTTTCTGACAATTTTCGCAATCTTTTTGCCCTTAGGCATTCCTTCGATTTCATCCGGAGTAATTGTCTTAATTACAAGTGCAACAACGATATATACAATAGCACCTACGCCAATTGCAAGTACAGTTGAAAGCGCATTGCCGAGCATGCCATGAGCAAGCTTATAAACACCAAATGCACAAGCTCCCATTACAAAAGCAGATATAAATGGCTTAACAAAGGTCAACTTATAATCAAACTTCGTTCCTGTATATTTAATAACTCCTATGAAGTCCAATATAGCGGCAACAGCATAAGCGGTCAGTGTTCCAAATGCAGCGCCTTTTACATTTAAAGCCGGGATTCCGGTCAAAGTAAATGTTACCAGCACCTTGCAAACAGCACCGATTGCAAGATTGCGAACAGGAATAATCTGTTTTCCAACACCCTGAAGTATGCCCGTTAGTGCATGCGTAAGCCCCAGGAAGATTACACTTATCGCAAGTATTGACAGACAAGGCGCCGCACTTACTGCGCTTTCATACTGACTCGGATAAAGCAGAATCAGAATAGGCTTTGCAAGCACGCTCATGCCGATTGCACAAGGAGCCGCAATAATGACTGCATACCTGATTCCAAGCTTGATATTATCACGCATGAAATCGATTTCGCTTCTCTTAAATGCCGAAGCAACCAAAGGAACCATGCTGATTGATACCGCCTGAGTAAGAACCTGCGGGAAATTAATCAGTGGCTGCGCAAAGCCGGTCAGTTCTCCGTACAGCGAATTTGCGACCTCTGCGCTGTAGCCTATTGAAAGAAGTCTCTTCTCAACAACCATCATATCAATGGTGTTCATTATCGGAAGCACTGCCGTACCAATAGTAATTGGGATGGCAATTACAAGTATCTCTTTTAATATGCGTCCGGTACTCGGAACTGCAACCTCATCACTTTTTCTGATTTCCTCTTGTATTGCCTTTTTACTTGCAACAAAGATACATGCTATTGCGATAAAGCCGAACACCCCACCTGCTGTTGCGCCAAAGCTTGCGCCTGCGGCAGCATACTCTACGCCTCTGTCAAGCAGCACAACCGCAAGGCCTAGGCCTATTGCAACTCTAAAAAGCTGCTCTACAACCTGAGAGATTGCCGTTGGCTTCATATTCTGTCTGCCTTGGAAGAAACCTCTGTATGCAGACATCAATGGACAGAACAAAAGTGCCGGAGCAATAGCAATCATCGAGTAATATGCCTTTGGCGTATTGAGATATGTACCGGTAAGCCATTTTGCGCTCAGCATCAAAAGACAAGATGTAACAATTCCTGTACCAAGCAGCAGATAAAACGATGACCTGAAAACCTTATAAGCGGCCTTCGGTCTGTTTACTGCAGTTCTTTCCGAAACCATACGAGCAATTGCAGTAGGAATACCCGCAATAGCCAAGGTCAAAAACAGGTTATAGATTGGATAGGCTTTTTGATAGTAGCCCATACCCTCTGCACCGATAATATTTCCAAGAGGAATTCTGAAAGCCGCACCCATAATCTTGATAACAAGACCTGCGATTCCGAGGATCAGAGTTCCGCCTATAAAGCTTTTGTTTTTAGAATTAGTATTTTCCATAACTCTATTATTATACCATCAATTCAAGCATGTTAATAGCTTCCTGGGCCGCAGGTACGCCTTTTAGCACGAGTGAAAGCTTCGGCGGAGTTCCGCCGTATATTGTCAGTCTCATATCATATGCATCAAGCAGCTTAAATGTCTTTTCAGGGCTAAGACCGTTGTCCTTATCAAAGATAAATATGAGATCGCCCCTCTGCAGATAAACGCCCTTGACTCCAAGCTTACTTGCCCTGTTATGAATCATTGCGATATCAATCAGGTTTTCAAGCTGATCAGGAATATCACC
>DCHA01000028.1:0-273 GCA_002315535.1 Firmicutes bacterium UBA1764
AACAAACCGCAACGCGGCGCGCACAAGCCGCAACGCGGCGCGCAATAAGCGCAGAATAACGCGAATACTATAGTGTAAACTCCGGCATTCATGGTATAATTAAAGTCCACGCAAGGAATAAAATTATGGCACTAATAGACAAGATCAAAAACATAATAAAGGGCCCGGGCAAGGACGATTTCACGTTCATGCTCGACCTCAAGGAAATCGAGGAGACCGGCTCGGCGGAGGTTATTCAGGCGAGCGTTAAGAAATTCAGAAAGCAGTACATTC
>DCHA01000028.1:346-814 GCA_002315535.1 Firmicutes bacterium UBA1764
CTTCGACTTCACCAAGCTGCGCCGCTGTCTGTACATGACCAGCTATCTTGCGCTGCTCGCGTTTTCCATTGTGGGCCTATTTCCGATGATTTCGTCTTACAGAAAGAACATCATCACCAGTGCGCACATCAAGCTTGTCTACATCTACTGCATTTTCCTGACCGTTTGGTCCGCGGGCATTTCCCTGCTCGACATCTACGGCGGGCACACACCGATTGTATTCATGACGGTTGTGATGGGGACCGGAGCTCTGGCCTTCATTAAACCGACCTTATATATTTGCATCGTCACCCCGCTGTCTGTGTTCATACTTTGGTTCGCGGCGAAATTCGGAGATGGCTCGGTGTCAAGCTCCGGCTATCCGATCAACTTTTTGGTGTTCATCGTCTTCACGTTTTTCATCGTGTCGCGCCAGTTCAATCAGAACAAGCTCGACTACGTTGTGATGAAAAAGCTCGAGCAGCTTTC
>DCHA01000028.1:828-12350 GCA_002315535.1 Firmicutes bacterium UBA1764
GACCAGCTGACCGGCCTGAAGAACAGATACGCGCTGCATCAGGTTCTGGACAAAACGGGCGACGTGTTCTACTTCGGCATGTTCGACTTTGATAATTTCAAGAAGGTCAATGACGCGCTGGGCCACGACTTTGGCGACGCTGCGCTTTGCGAGGTTGCGCGCCTGCTCGACGAGAATTTTGCCGGAGCGGCCTTTAGATACGGCGGCGATGAATTTGTCGTAATCAGCACCGAGCGCCAGGATGAAATTATCAGACGCTGCGAGCAGATCAACAAGGAGCTTGCGGAAAAGTACACAGAAATCAGCGTGCAGCTGAGCGGCGGATTCTATTTCCCGCGCAGCAAGGAAGAGACCTACGAGGACTACTTAAAGTTCGCAGACCGCGCGCTGTATCAGGCAAAGTCCGACGGCAAAGGAAGATTTATTTTCTATCAGGGCGAGTAACAAATTCCCCGTCAATTAATCGAAATAAAAAAACAGCTTGGGATCGTAATGATTCCAAGCTGTTTTTTACGCTAATCGCCTAGGCACTCCCCTAATGGCTTTTTGCAAACGGTTTTGAAACGTTTTCGTGGTACAATTATAGTGTAGAAATATAGGCACGAGGGTGCGGGCGCTAAACGAGTATGCAGGCGCGAAAAGCGAACAAAATAGAGGACTATATCATGGTACATAAAAATAGTTTTGAACCAACAAAAAAGAAAATCACAATTGAAGAGCTGATGGCTTTACAGAGCTTTAAGGAATACAACGAGCTGTCTCATAGCCTTGCAATGTCTGCGGAGGCTCTGGCAATTGAGTTTATGGATAAGGGAATCAAAAAGGATCAGCTGGGCGAGCTGATTGCAAAGTCTGACAGAAGCGTTCCGATGGATTACAAGACCGCAATGCAGGACTACGCTGATAATGTCCCGGATTCATATCAGTTCACATCGTTCATGCCTTGGGAAAAATCAAAAAGAGACGAACTATCAAAGAAGGCAGAAATAAGTTACGTAAAGGCCATCTATACAACCGAAGTTATGAAGATGGGCCTGACCAGAGCTGTCAAGGACGGCCTGCTCTCGCAAGAACAGTTTGATGAACTCTCCAAAAGCAGAGACACTCTTGTGCTGCTACTCAAGGCCGGAGACGACGACAAAACCTACATGCAAAATGTCGAGACCGCGAAGAAGCTTCTTGGCGCGAACCTCGACCAGAGCAAGCTTACTCCGGCAGAGTTCGAGGATGCAAAGAAAAAACAGTTCGCAGAAATTCTCAACCAGAGAATGAAGGAGCTCGCAGAAACAGATTACAGCAAATACGAAAGCATGAGCGATGAGCAGCTTGTTCAGCAGTTCGAAGACTACGACAAGGATGTTCAGGCTCTCAGCATAATCGAAAGAGAGGTTAATAGCTGGATAAAGAATAATCCGTATATTAACCGCAACCTTTACAACAAAACACGCGACATCAACGGCAAGCTCGGAAACTTCTATTTTGCAAACTCTTGCAGAATGAGAGCTATTGCAAATCCACATTACAAGACCGCGGATATGCTGGATGAATTATACATGCCATCATCCGATGTGGCATTTATTACAGTTCATACCGAAGATGAACATCTGAACAGATTCAGAGCCGAAATAACGGCCCTAACCTCAGTTCAGCGCGTTCTTTTAGATGAGCAAACTTATAGCAAGCTCAGCGAGACTCTGGAAGACGACTTCCAGCCTTCGGCAATCAGATACTTTGACAAAAAGGGCAACATGATAAATACCGAGCAAGCCATCATTCAAATGAAAAAAGATGGCTTTGTTATGGCGTCCGCGCAAGGTTATCCGAAGAGCACAATTGCAATCAACTATGACCCGAAGACTCTGGGCTTTAAGACTCTCAGTCCGGAGAAATACAAGAGCTACATCAACATCGTAAATAGCAAGCTGCTCGACAGCGAGGCTGCACACAAGGCCGTTGACGATGCGATGGAAAAGAACTCTGAATACCTCAAAGACTTAAAGGGAATCACCACATCGCTTATCGAAAAGGAGCAGGCAATTGCGACCGACGCAGTCACAAAGGGGCTCCCAATCGAAGACTACCTGCAAAGACATATGGCAAGCGCTCACCCGCAGATGTCATATGATGAATTCGCAAAAAAGCACGGCATCAAGGATGACGAGAAAATTTCAAAGCTTGAAATAAATCAGAGAAGAGCTTTAACACACAAGGCAATTAAGGCAGTAGTCAACTCCTCAATTCGCAGATACGAGGGTGAGCAGTTCCCTCCGGAGCTACACAATATTATCGCAAAGAAAGTTAACATGAGAAACTTCTCTGATACGCTTTGCAAGTGGGGCAAGGAAAATCTTGCGGCCAATATTAAGATGGCGCAGGAGTTCTTTGGCCTGGATGAAAACAACAAGCCGACCGGAATCAGCGAAGAAGAGCTTAACAAAAAGCGCAACGAGATAATCAGAAACCGCGTTAAGGATTGGGCAAAGATTCAGGAAAAGCTGCTCAATATCGAAATGACAGATGAGAACATCATCGAGCACTACGAGGAGTTGGATGAATACGGCCTTGGCCAGGGCATGGAATGGAATCTGTTGATGGAGCAGGTAAAGGGCCTCGGATGCACAGTCGATGATGACATAATCGAGCTTGGATTCAAAAACAACAGAACCGCATATTTATTTAACAACATCCACAGCGTTCGCGCGGGCTATATCGCAAGCCAGTATTATCAGTACGGCGGAGAAGAGCACGTGAATACTCCGGAAATGCTTGCTGAGATCCCGGCAGCTACGGACAAGACTCTCGGAATGACTTATGCCGGAGCCTTCACCGCCCAGAGCCAGATAAGCTCAGAGCTTGGCGCTATCTTTAAATCACAAATGGGAGGCAGCACGGAAGACATCGATTTCATCTACGATGAAAAAGGCGGCAACATTGCCTTTGATGATATGTCTATCGGAAATACTTTAACGCAGGGAAGCCTTATGGTCTTTAAGAAGGGCCAGAAGGATCCTGTGATGTTCAGCGCCTCTAATTTAAAGAGAGTTCCGCCAATCATCAGCGAAAGACTGCCAAGCCCCGCAGAGCTTGCACAGTCCAGAGCCGCACGCTTTGACGGAATGATTACCAGGATAGAAAACGATCGCAAGCTGAGCCCCGCACAAAAGAGAATTCAATCCGAAATGCTTGAGTCAGAATACGAGCTCGGCATAATGGCTGATGGAATTCAGAATCTCAGCGGAGAAAGACTTGAAGGGACAAAGGCAAGCATACGCCGCAATCTCGTAAAGTATGTTTCCAGAGCGGTCGCAAATAAATACATGAACAAAAACGCAGACTATGCGAAAAAGTTTGGCAGCGAAAAGAATATCAATGAATTTGTTCAAAGACTCAGCAAAGCCGAAGGCATAGACATGCTGCTTGATGAAATGATCAAGGATCCGAATTCATTTAATAACATGGATCCGGAAAAGATTGTTGCAAGCTTCCAAAAGCATCAAAAGGAAGTAATGGCAAAGGACTACAACGATCTCACCACTGCAAAGCATAACGAGTACCTTGAGTCATCACAAAAAGCAAGAACAGCCGCAAGCTTCTTAATGAGCGTCGGCGGCGTTCACTCGCCAAGCTTCTGGGGCCTGTCCACAGTTGCTTCAGAGCAAACCAAGGCTATGGCAAACGACTTCGGATGCCTGTCACTTGACAGGGGCGCCCTTCAGGCAATCGCTTGCGGACTGATGGTTAAGGATGGCAAGAGCTTTGATCAGATTGTCGCTATGACTCCGGAGATGAAGGAGGCAAGATCAGAGTACACGCAAGCCGCAATCGATCTTGTTGTCGGCCTCAAGCACAAGGAGGTCGGAGACGCCCTACTCGCCGGCATGACAGCACTCAACGAATATCTGGCGCCGTATGCGAACAAGATGAAGGATTTCACACTTGGGGAAATATCCGCTCCGGAATTCACAAACGCAGTGATGGCTTCGGACATGCTGATGGACTTCACACAGGAAATCGACGGACTTAAACGCCACGCTGATGAAAACAATATTCAGATGTCGCCGGAGTTTAACGCCGATACAATAAAAGAACAAAACCAGTTAAACGAAAAGCTCAGAAATCTGTTCACAAACAGACTAACAGGTCCAACCAGCGCCCTGAGCGAAATCGCAGAAATAAACTTTAACACAAAGGATCCTGCAGCTCTTTCAAATGCAAGAAACAAAACGGCCGCGGCCATAGGTAATTACCTAAAGAGTATGGTGCTTAATAAAACGCTAAAGGCAATCTCGGAGCTCCCGGAAAATGCAGGTAAGAGCCCGATGGAGTTTGAAAAGGTTGAGGCAATAAAGAACGCCGCACAGCTTGCTTTGGAACATAGCGATGACTTCAATGCCTTTATTAAAAAAGGTATTTGCCAGCAAACAAAATTTGCTAAAAAGAGCATAATTGCAATGCTTGATGGTACAATAGAAAAAGAACTTGATTTGAAAATCAAAATACCAAAGGATCCGTCAGAGACTGTTTCCATCGAAGCGGACTTTAATAAAATGTTTAAAGCGATAAAAGGCAAAACTCTAAGTGATCCGGAGATAAAGGCTCCGGAAGTAAAGGCTCCGGAAAAAGCAGGACCAGAGATTCAAGAACCGGTCCTTGACGGCGGAGCCGCAATTAATCACTAAGAAGAGTATCACTTGAGATAAGAAAGGGAGAATAATATGCCACCGTTTAAAAAAGAAAACATCAAAGCATCTAAGGACTTTTTGGAATCAAAAAAGACAATTAATAACATTTGGCAAATATTCTGGAACGAATATATTGATAAAGGCCTCAGCTCAGATGACAAGGCAAAAGTAATCAAGGAATTCCAGCCTCCACTACTGCCCCCACTAAAAGAAACCTTAACGAATATTTACAAAAAGCAGAAAGTAAAGCTGCCAAAAGCAATTTCCGACATGAAGGTTTATTCCGGAACGGAAATGACGCAAAGAAGAGAACTCTCAAAAAAAGCAAATGAAGCTATTGCAAAAACAGCCTATGATGAAAAATTTATTACATGTACATTAAACACTCTAAAAAAACAAAATAAAATTAGCGAAGCTCAATTTAAGTATCTGACATCTTCCAGAGGAAGCCATTGTTTCTTCTTTAATGCTCCCCTGAAATTAAATGAAGATGAAATTCTGGAAAAGGCTCTTTACCTTACCGGAAATGATCTTAACAAAGAACTAATCGGCGAAAAGAAATATAACGACATACTTCTCGAACGAAAGGTAAGTGCATATAACGAGACACTTAATACTCTTGCCGCATTTGATTTTAGCAACTACGACAATCTTTCCGATAAAGACATTGTTCGCAAGTGGGAAGAATACAGAAACTTTAGCTATACCATCTCAGAATTTGAAAATGAAATAAAGGGCGACATCAAAAAATATTTAAATCAAAGTCTCGTAAAAAGAATTGATGAACAAAGCAAAGCACGTGGACAGGCTGAAATGCAAATGATGCACCGTATATGCTTAATTGCTGATGGAAATTATACCAAAGCTGATACAGACTTCCTTTTCCATATGACGGAAATCGATCGTCAAAATTTAAGTAACGTTCTTGAAGGGGCAGAAAAAAATATAGAGCATTTGAATCTTACCATAAGATTTATCGATACTGCAGGGCCCTACTACGAATACCTGGGGAATACATGCGCACAGTACGTTCAGTACTATTTTAATAAGAAGAATGAAATAAAAAATTTAGACGATATAGTATTCTTCGATAAAAAAGGAAATACAATCGATTACGCAGGTTTACAATATTACACTGGTGAATTCTTTGCTGCTCCAAAAGATCGTCCTCAGCAGCTGACTGCATTCGAAGTGGACTATGCTAATAATGGAACTAAAATGCCTGACCTAACGCCTTTCGCCAAGATCATGAATAAAATTAAGCAAGGCTTTACAAACGATCTTGATAAGCAGGACGCTGCCATGGTCGAAAAACTGCTCGATAAAGTTCCACTTATAAAAGAAAATGCCACTGATTTGGTTTCACTATCCGCAACCATTTATTCCGCAATGATTGGTGACAAGGAGACTGACGCCGAAGCAAAAAAACAGAAAATAGAAGCAACGCTCCAAAGTCTTAAAAAAACTTATGCGCCAAAGAGGCCCCAGGTTAGCAAAGCTGAATATGAAAAACTGTTTAAGATAAAACCATCTGAACGCTTGTCAATGGCAGAAGTCGAAGAAAGACGACTGCTGTCGGAAAAAGTAGTCGATGCAATAATAAATACAAATATTCAAAGAATTGAATGTCATACTATCCCCGACAAAATTTTTAATAAAATAATCGACCCAAGCAGACATTTTAGAGCTTTTATTTTTAAGCATGAACAAGGAAAAGTCAATGAGAATAATAAAGCCTTTAGGGATTTCTTTGGGCTTGATGATAATTTTAACAGAGACCCTAAGATAAAGGATGAGGTCATCAATAAAAACAGAATACGTATAGTCCAAAACCAGCTTGATTACTACAAACAAATCAGAGACGATCTTAAAAACATAAAATGGACCGATGCAGCTCTTATAGAAAACTATTCAAAGGTTTTCAGTTATTGTCTTGCAATCGACATGGAAATGAAATCCTTCTTTAGCCAATTCAAAGATATAAAGCTTGAAGAAAACTATCAAAAGCTCTCAGAAGAATTGTTTAAGGATGCTGCGTATTTTAACGGTTTTATTCTCCCGAAGGCAGACTCCATTGCAAATCCATATTATCAATTTGGTAGTACAAACAAACTATTCCTTCCGGAATTCGAATCATTATCAGAATCATTCCCGGACAAAATGCTGACAGGCGCATTTCTGAGAAAAATGTCGGGTCTGCCAAATACAAAAGAAATTTACGACAAACAATTAGAGACATTAATAGGTGAAATGCAGAATGTCGAATATGCCTACACAAAGAGTGGGGATCCCGTTGGTTTAGGTCAAAAAGACGAACTTGCAGTTACACGCATGCTTGAAGCAGGAGAAGAGCTCTTCTTCTTTAAGAAAGATAGCATGCAGCCTACAGTAGTAACTCTATCAAAGACAGATGCTACACAACTTGATAATCTTCCTCTAACAAAGGAACGCGAAGAACAGGCTCGCATCATGAGAACTAATGCAGCTCTTGATAAGATTAGGGCCGAAGCAAAAGATGCTCCTAACCCTTCACGCTATTTAAACAAGATGTCAGCGTATGTAATGAAACAGTTTGAGGTTGCGCAGATATATGCGGAGATGGAGGATCTTACAGGGCTTGCAAGAACAGAAAAATACTACGAGCTAAGAGAAAAGTTGACAGAGTATCTCTCTCTTGCCGCTGTAAAATCAATGTTATTCAAGATGAAGGCTACGGGAAAGTTCCAGGAAGAGTTTTTCGCGGAAGTACTTAAGCAGGAAAATCTTCAAAAATATGCAAAGCAGCTTGGTGAAACTAAGGCTGTTGATATGCTCATGGAAGACATGATGAAGGATCCTAACCCTAAGATGCTGTTCGAAAAACTTGATGAGGAAAAGCTTGTCAAGCAGCTGTCACTTAAGCAAAAAGAAGTTGCCGAGATCAATAAGGCTATAGCAGCAGAAGATAAAGCACTGTTCAAAGAAAGAGTTACCAACGCTATTACCTATTCTGTTAAAGCTTATCAGACCAAAGATCCGGAGTATTGGGGACTTACAAAGAATGAATTAAAAAAATCAAATACCACCATATTCTCGGGACTGTCAATTTCCAGGTCTTCTATTCAGACGATTACGCTGGGATATCTCGTTAAACAGGGATATTCTTTCGAGCAAATATTCAGTGATGATAAAGAGATGCAACAAAAACGAGCTGAGGCGGGCAGAGAGATCATCACTATCATTAATTATCCGAAGGAATTAGCAACAGAGAACGGCAAACTCGAGCAGCTTGAAAATGAAATAGGAGAAAGTCTGCTGGCCGGAGCAAAAGCACTCAACGAGTATGTCAATACTAATCTTAATAATGTAAAAGATATTTCAGCGAGAGAATTTCTGAAACCAGAAAATTCAATTCTTGCTAACCTGTATCTCTGTTCAAAAGATTTTTCTCAGGAAATGCAAAAACTCCGAGAAATAGCAAATCAATTTAATACAGATGAATATATAAAAGTGGAAAAAAATACATCAGTATATGCAGAGATGCTCAACACTTTCGCTTCTGCAACGATGCATACGGCTAATGCTATAGTCACTCCGAGTGACAAGTCAGGTGACAGTCTGGAATATGTCGCAGAGAATTCACTCGATAAAATAATTTCTGAAGCCGCACATCAGGCAGCCTTTAAGTATTATAAGAATCTACCTGAAAATAACGGAAAGAGTTTGACAGAATCTTTTCAAATGGAGTATAGGAAAATACATTTCGCAATCACGGCTAAGCTATATGAAGACAATGACTTCATTAATTTCAAGGACAAAGTTAGTAAGGATCCAGAACTTTCAAGAAAAGTACTTGTAGGAGTCCTGGATGGATCACTTATTAATGATTTGCAGTTTGATGTAAAATATGTAAAAAATATAGATACTACCGAACCCGAAATCAAATTTACATCTACCGTAAACAATATGATCAATAATGTTAAAGCAAGGAACCTGGGTCAGTACAAGAATCTTGATAAGATTATTCAACTGAAATCTAGCAAAGAAGAAAAGCAGCAGGAAATCAAGCATACAAAGGCAATTGATCCAAACAAGAAGCTTAAGAACATTACGAACCAAATTAACAAGCTTGAAAAAAATGAGGAGCTCAAAAGAAGCAACTCTCAGCCAAACATTAAAGCTAAAGGCATGAGCATGTAATAAGAAATTAAGCATCAAAAAGCTCGCGGAATTTTCCGCGAGCTTTTAATTTACATTTACAGATTCCAGCTGGCATTAGGAACTATGTGCTCTTTACTGATCTTTGTTATGCGGCGCGCCTCGTAGTAAAAACGCTTATCATCAGCATGTCCCATAGAAAAGCTCTTGCGAACAAGGCACCCATTCTTGATAACATCATCAAAGAGGCTGTCTCTGTCAAAGTCTTCCCAGCAAATGGCGAGGCTGGTATCTGGGGCTTCTGCCGCGAGCTTCTTTGCAGTGTCAATTCCGTGAATGTAGTCTATTACTACGCCCGGATGATTCTTAATATATTCATCCAGCTTTGGCTGAAGCTCCTGAAGGCTTGGCGGGTTTGATGCATCAAAGCCAAGCTCTGACTGAATCTCTGCCGGATCAACATTTTTGATTATGCGATTGATTGGCTCAAAGGTCAAAGCCTCATCATAAAGATTTACGAGCTCTACCAAAGCAAATCTTGCGGGGTGGTCAAAGCGCTGAGCCTCAGGGATATATTTCTTAAACGCATCCCAGTTCGCCTTTGCGGCGGCAAGGCTGTGATTGCCATCTCCCATCGCAAAGAGCATTCCGTCCTTTGCCTCGGCCTTAAGCGCAAGAAGTATATCCGAAGTAGCATCAAGCTTTTCTGCATCTGTGATGTGATAGCCTGTCATATGGCCTGCGCCCATCATTAAGTCAAAATCATATAATGGAGTCGGCAGCACGCTGTCTCCGTCATTTGCGATATCCCATTTGCCCGGATTATTAACAGCGCTTAAATACGTGTTAAGTCTGTTTTCCTTATCGGCATAAAGCACCATGATGTGCGGGCACTCAAGCGGAGCCTTGGCTCTGATTGCGGTTCGCACAGGGATTCTTTCCTCAACGGTTTTTTCTGTTGCTCTGATCAGCGACTTGCTTCCCGGAGTGTAATCATAATTTTCAAGGTCGAGTGCAAGCACAAGTCCGCGTCTGGTCTTTCCATCTTTTAGAGTTCTCTCAAGGTAAACCATGCCCGGCT
This sequence comes from Firmicutes bacterium UBA1764, assembly GCA_002315535.1. Lineage (GTDB taxonomy): Bacteria > Bacillota > Clostridia > Peptostreptococcales > Anaerovoracaceae > UBA1764. Next base: position 10,729 of record DCHA01000028.1, read on the forward strand.
CAAGCTCATCAAGCCCTCCGTTAACAAGGAAGAACTTCATGTTTGCGGCAAGCAGCTCTTGGTGATCTGCATGCTCCTGGCTGTCAGGCTTTCCGTTTGGACCAAGCCACGCCTCCGGCATAATGAAATAAAGGCTGGACAGCTCTTTGCCGACGAAGTCTTTAACCTCTTGCCAGTACCGGGGCTCTGCATTATATTGGTCGCACGCGATGCATGCGTATTTTGTTTTGTCGACGCCGCGCGTCGGAACTACAAGCTCCGGCACAATCGCGCCGCACTGTCTTAATTTTTCTGTATATGTCATATCGCTACTCGATTACTCTGACACGGATAACTCCGGCCATTGAATTGATCTTTTCTGTAAGCTCTGCAGGAACGTCTGTGTTGAAATCCATGATGGTGTAAGCAACGCCGCCCTTTGCCTTGTTGACAAGGTTTTCGATGTTCATGCCAAGGCCCACAACCGCGTCGGTCATCTTGCCGAGCATGCCGACCTTGTTCTCATGCATTACGCAAAGACGCGCGCCCTCTGCACGCGCAAATACAACGTCAGGGAAGTTAACGGAATTGCTGATGTTACCGTTTTCGATATAGTCCATAGTCTGGCGAGCGGCCATCACGCTGCAGTTAGCGTCAGCCTCCGGCGTGCCTGCTGCAAGATGCGGTGTGAAAACAACGTCGTCTCTTTGCATCTGGCGAGGTGTCGGGAAGTCTGTTGCGAAGGCCTTAATCTTGCCTTGGTCAAGTGCATCACATACTGCGTCGTTATCAAGAATAGGACCGCGTGCATAGTTTACGAGGTAAACTCCATCCTTCATCTTTGCGATCTTGTCTGCGTCGATCCAGCCGCGAGTCTCGTCATTAAGAGGAACGTGAACTGTAACGATGTCAGATACTGCAAGCAGATCATCGAGGTCTGCGACAAAGTTTACGTACTGGGAAAGCTCCTGAACGCGTGCGTGTCCGAGGTAAGGATCATAGCCAACAACCTTCATTCCAAGGTCGTGGCAGCTTCTTGCCATGCGGGATCCAATAGCGCCAACGCCGATGATGCCGATGGTCTTGCCCATGATTTCAGGGCCGCGGAACTGCTCCTTGCCCTTCTCTACTGTCTTGCCTGCTTCGGACTCGTCAGCAGGAAGGCTCTTAACCCACTGCAGGGCCTTGAAGCCGTTACGCATTGCCATGATCATTGCGGCGATAGTCAGCTCTTTAACTGCATTTGCATTTCCGCCGGGGCAGTTAAATACTGCAACGCCCATAGTGGTCAGCTTGTCTACAGGGATGGTGTTAACGCCAGCGCCGATGCGAACGATGGACTTAAGATTCGGTCCGAACTGCACATCGTGAAGAGGAGTGCTGTGCACAAGAATTCCATCAGGATCATTTTGCTGATCCGCTATTGAATAGTTGTCGTTAAATATTTTTCTGCCTGCTTCTGCAAGCTTGTCATATGTTTGAATCTTGTACATTTATTTATTCTCCTTTTCGAATTTTTTCATGAAATCAACCAGGTACTCTGCGCCCTCAACCGGCATGCCGTTGTATATTGATGCGCGAAGGCCTCCAACGAGCTTGTGGCCCTTTATATTAATTATGTTTGCTTCCTTTGCCTGTGCAAC
>DCHA01000011.1:0-1553 GCA_002315535.1 Firmicutes bacterium UBA1764
GATTGAGGCTATATGAAATAGCAGACGAGTACCTAAAGGCGCTCGACAACATCCAAGTAAATGAGGATGGGGAAATTATCAACATGGAGGATATTGAATCGCTGAAGGGCGAATTTGATGCCAAGACAGAGGCCGTAGCTTGCTACATAAAAGAGCTGAAGGCAAATGCCGATGCTTTAAAGGCTGAAAAGGAAGCTCTTGATGAGCGTATGAAGTCAGCTCTTAAAAAGGCTGATTGGCTATCCGGGTATCTGTCAGACAATATGCGATTAGTAGGAAAGACTAAATTTGAAACACCTAAATGTAAGCTTTCATTCCGCAAGTCTTCAAGCGTATTCATCGCAGATGAGGAATTGCTCGACAAGGCCTACATGAAAGAAAAGATTACATATACACCTGACAAGACGGCCATAAAGGATGCCATTAAAGGCGGATCAATAGTAGTAGGCGCAGAGCTTATTGAAAAAGAGAGTCTGCAAATTAAGTAAAGGAGATAAAAAACATGGGAATTGCTGTTTTAGTTTTAGGAGCAAGCGGCTCCGGGAAATCAACTTCATTGAGGAATTTTAAGAAGAACGAAGTCTGCGTTCTGAATGTGGCAAATAAGCCGTTGCCGTTCAGATCAGAGCTGACCACAGTAAAAGCTGACACCTATAAGGTTATCGGAGGAATGCTCGCAGCCAAAGAATACAAGGCATATGTCATAGACGATAGCCAATTCCTTTTGGCTTTTGAGCTTTTCAGAAGATCCACGGAAAAAGGCTATGACAAGTACACCGAAATGGCGCTTCACTTCCAGCAGATGCTTGAATACATCAGCCTTCAGTTACCGGATGATGTAATTGTCTATCTGATGCACCATACCGACATTAATGCAGAAGGGAAGCTCAAAGCAAAGACCATCGGAAAGATGCTGGATGAGAAGCTCACGCTCGAGGGTTTATTCACAATAGTTCTTCTTGCACAGAACAATGATGGCGCATACACATTCCTCACTAATGGAATGGAACCTGTCAAGACACCGATTGGGATGTTTAAGGATGCGCAAATCTCAAACGATCTAAAGCTCGTTGATGACACAATCCGCAACTACTATGGATTAGATAAGAAAGGAACAAAATAATGAAACCAATTACAGATTACAACGAAATCCCGGAAGCAACAGAAAAAGAAAAGCTCCAAGCTGGAGGATACGTTCTGAAAATTGTAGGGGCAACAGACAATACTAACAAAGACTATTTTGAAATTATCTATGACATCGCAGAAGGCACAGAAGCCGGAAGATTCTCCGATGATTGGGGCAAGGAACACCCATATATGCACAGATTCTTTAGAAGCTATTCTGAAAAGGCAAAGGGGATGTTTAAGGCATTTATCAGCGCAATAGAGAAGTCCAATAATTGCGAGCTTGCCTCTAAAGTGGTAGCTGGAACGCTCGCACCATCAGATATTGAGGGTAAACTCATCGGAGCCGTAATTGCATACGAACAGTATGACAACGATCGCGGAGAGATTAAAGACCGCACCTACATTGCATCCGTTATGAGCGCAGA
>DCHA01000011.1:1611-2978 GCA_002315535.1 Firmicutes bacterium UBA1764
CAAAATCGGCTGATAGCAACGTTTTCGCATCAAATACGGCTGATAACCCATTTGGTGGTTTTGAGCCATTAAAAGACGAGGAATTGCCGTTCTAATGGTTATTTTATGCGATACACGCCAACAAGCCGGAAAGCATGAAGCGAAGGAAAAGTGGTGGTCAGAAAACGGCCACCAACTTTACCGGAGCAAGCTTGCGTTTGGAGATTATTGCCTTCCGCCAAAGGTGTCGGTTGATACCAAAATGTCAATGCTTGAAATAGCTAATAACATAGGTGGCGCGCACGCTGAACACGAACGCTTTAAGCGTGAGTTGATGCTTGCGCAAGAGTGCGGATCAAAGCTCTACATTCTCGTAGAGAATACGGACGGCATCAAGAGGCTATCTGATGTCCAATATTGGCTGAATCCGAGGCTTAAAACGAGCCCGAAGGCAATAACCGGGCTTCGGCTATGCAAGGCGATGGACACTATGCAGCAGAGGTATGGAGTAACATTCCTGTTCTGCCATCCGGATCAGAGCGCGGAAGTAATAACGAAATTATTGGAAAGGGAAAATGATGTCCGATAAAAAAGACTGGTTCAAAGTATACCGCTCGTTTTTAAGTAACCCGATGTGGCTATCTGAGCCTTTTACAAAAGGGCAAGCGTGGATTGACCTAATAGGGAGGGCTAATTACGGAACGACTGAACATATTGATGGTCCGCATTGCAACTATGTTTATCGCGGCCAATTACCCACAAGTATCCAGGCATTATCTAAGCGATGGTGCTGGAGTAGGCGCAAAGTTGAGAATTTCTTAAATGCACTCACTGAAGCACGAATGGTGACTACAAAAAGCACATCAAAAGGCACAACTATAACCATTGAAAATTACGCGTTTTACCAGAATCAAGGGGCAGCGGAAAAGCATCAAAAAAGCATCGAAAAAGCATCAAAAGAGCATCAGAGTGACTACACAAAAAGAATAAACAAAGAAGAAACAAAGAACACACAAGAAGGCGTGTGTGCGGAAAATGAAATTTTTGATGATCCGACGAAGGACGAAGATACATGGCTTAGGTTTTGCCGTCAGGTCGGGGAGGGGAAAATATGACAAATGCCCAAATTGAAAAAGTCGCGGAAATGCTTGAATCGACATGGAGCAAATATTACTACAAGAAAGACCATAAGTGCCTCGTCGGTACGCTTTTAACGCTAATGGCAGATTGCGAGTTCAAAACAGTAATAGATATCATAAAAGATTACGCGAACAATTATGACAATGCCCCGAATGTTGCCACGATATCGAAGCTGGCGCATAAGCCAGCGGAAGTAAAGTCATTTCCGGCACGCAACCATCCCAAGTATTTCGAGGATTCCGACGGAT
>DCHA01000072.1:0-19254 GCA_002315535.1 Firmicutes bacterium UBA1764
AGAATATGATAAAATAAATACAGAAAGAGAACCGATGAACGGTTCTCCTTAGGTTAAGAATAGAAAGCTACTCCAACCGTGGAAGGACGGGAGTAGCTTTTCTATTTCATACTACTTTCTCTTGTTGTTAATAAACAAGGCGACTATCGCAACTATTAACAAACCAACTGTCGCATAGGCAGTCATTGAGTCATATGTCACCATAGTTCGTCCTCCAATAAATAAAATAGGAGGAACCGTCCACCGTTAAGGTTCTCTTTCTGAGAAGAATAATATCACATTACTTACAAAAAATGCAAGTGAAATTTTGGAAATTATTTTCGCGATTTTACTCCAATCTCCCTACAACACCATAATCAGTGTCCCGGCCCCGATAAGTATGCAGCCGATGATCGATTTTGCCGTGACTTGCTCGTGCAGGAAGGTAAACGCGAGAATAAGCGTGATTACCACGCTGAGCTTATCAATAGGTACGACCTTCGACGCCTCTCCAAGCTGCAGCGCCTTGTAGTAACAGAGCCACGAGGCTCCGGTCGCAAGGCCCGAAAGAATCAGAAAAATCCAGCTCTTCTTTGAAATGTCGACCACGCCGCCCTGCGTGTTCGTGATAAACACCATGAGCCACGCGAAAAGCACGACGACAACGGTCCTGATCGCCGTCGCCAGATTCGAATTCACGCCGTCGATACCGATCTTCGCAAGGATTGACGTGAACGCCGCGAACACCGCGGATAAAATTGCATAAATTGCCCACATGATGATTAGGCACCTCCATTTTTCGTCTCAATAGTGCATTATATTTCGCACAAATACCATGAATAATTTTACACCTATTAAACCACGTGCGATCATATTTCTTATGCCGGAGCGTTAACAGTTTTAGGAAACCAACTGAAGTTCCTTTTCAGAAAGAATTGTTTGACAACACCACCATTGCATCAATGAAGTACGGCTTTTGGCTCTCATCATCTTCTCCTAAATCTTCAAATTGTAAATGATAGAATCCCGTGATGGTCTTCCCGCAATATCTAACGAATAGCTCATCAAAGTTGATTTCCTCTTTCAGGGTTTCGCCTGATACAATATAAATTTTTGCATTAAAGGCTATGCTTGGTTTGATCAGAGCATCATCCAGTATTGCCCCATCTGGGTTTAGTGTTGCATTAGAATAATTGTAAAATTCCTTAATCTCGTATTCATCAACAGGCTCCTTATAACTTGCCTTATCAGTATTCAGTATGCCTAGATTCAATCCCTTAAACCAATCGCCACTAGCTCTTCTGAATTGTGTCAGTACAAATCGCAATTCTTCTTTACAAGCCACGCAGGTGTATTTGCCACTAGCGTCAAGTGCGTATTTGTGAATTGCGCAAGGTGTGGTTTCTTTCTTTTCGACCTCTACTTTGACAATCTTTTCAACAATCCTCTCAACCTCTTTTTCAACCTCAATAGTCTTTTCAATCTCAACGACTTTTTCTACTTCGACAGGCACTGCGATATATTTGGTCTTTCCCGGAGTATTAACAATAACCTTTTCTGTCGGCCAGATAAGGCGCTCCATAAACCATATCATTTCCTGTCGTGTAATTTCGTTTTCGAGCGTGAGTGTTCCATCTGTGTTGCCGTACAGATAGCCTTTTGAAATTAGGACGTTAATTAGAGGATCACTATAGTCGTAATCACTAAAGCGTGCATGCCCGAGGACTGTAGTATGGCCGGAGGCTTCGGCAGCATCAAGATACATGCCGTCAAGCTCGAGGCCCCTTGCGACTGCCGTAAAAAAATCACCACGTGTAACGTGATGATCCATTGCAATCGAAATACAGCTGAGTGATGAAATTATGATAACAAGGGTAGTAACGAATAGAATCCGGAGTTGTCTCTTCATAGCTGTGTTTCCTTTCTTTAATTTTCTAAAAGCACTACAGTGCGTTGCTTCCCATGAGTTATATTGTCGGGCAAGCTTCCTTGTGAATATTATATCATATTTTAGTGATATTATGGAAAAAGAGATCATTATTCATTACGAAAAATAATTAATTATTTCCAAAATATTTTTGCAATGGGGGGGGGTACTTTTTTATACAGATGTGTTATAATATAGAAATTAAAATAATTGGAGATTTTGGAACGGAATAATAATGGCTAGAGAAATTATTTCGATACAAGCGATTATTTGTGAAAGAGTTGAACACGTTATAGTGTAATCACGTGCTCTAGGTTAGAGTGTGTGATTTTTTATTTTAAGTTTCTTTTAAGAAAACATTCGCGGAAAGGATGAAAAGTATGAAGAAGAAATTATTAGTATTAGTATTGACACTGGCAATGGTAATCACAGCTATGTCTGCAGTGGCATGGGCAGGGGAGCAGTATGAGGCTGAAGTAACCTTGAGTGATGGGAAAACTAAAGAATATTTCAATTCTTTTGCTACTGCAATAGAGGCTGTTGATAAAGGTGACAAATATATTGGATGTACTCTAAAATTACTTAAAGATATTAGTGTTGAGGTTAATACAGGAACTAGTAATTATGGACACTACTGTATTGACGGAGGAAAGTTTACAATAGATGGAGATAAACACACTATAAGTGCAAAAATAAAGAGTGGTTCTGAAAACGGATATGTTTTTAATGTTCGTGGAGATGTTACTTTTAATGATTTGAGAATCTTGAGGTCTGCAGATGCATCTGGTACAGAGTACCTTAGAGGTGGAATTAATGTTCCTGCAGAAGTAACCGTTAACATTAATGATTGTTATATTGACATGCGTTCTAAAAATTCGAACGAATGGAATACTGCAGTTGTAGCGGGAAAAAACAGCACGGTAGTAATAAATAAGGGAACGTACTATTCTGGAATTGAAGGTGATTATCGAGGAATCAACATCGATAACAATAAATCATTTACTTTCATCGACGGTGAAACTAATGGCATAGTAGCTGAATACACCGTTGTTTATCATATTAAGGGTGGAACACATAATGTTACAGGTATCACACATAAGGGAACTGTTAATAGTATCGGAATAGGTGTCTCTGGGGGGACATATGCTAATGATCCAACTCTTTACGTTGCAAGTGGATGCTCGGTAATAGAAAATGATACAAACCCTAAGACGTGGACTGTAATCGATAACTTTTATCAAGATTCTGTAAATACCAACACGTGGCATGTAGTAAATCTTGCTGGTTTAAAAGAGCTTCGCGATAGTATTAATAATGGTAATGTAAAATACGCAAATCAAATCATTGAAATTGATAATGACATTGACATGACATCGGATCCGTGGACTCCGATAAATGCATACCAAAGTGGGTCAGCATTATCAGGAACCACTATAGATGGAAATGGTCATTCAATTAAAGGTATGACCATTACAGTACCTGAGAATTCAAAGTCATACGACTATGGAGTTGGATTTATTAGTCAGCAAGCAGGATCATTAACGATTAGCGCTATTTCTTTTGTTTCCGCAAATGTTAATGCCCCTACCGGTTCTCAGGTTGGCGTGGTTGTTGGAATGTCATATGGGAATGTGGCTTTTGAAGATGTTGATATTGTTAATTGCAATGTTTTAGGGGCAACAAAAACTGGTGCATATCTTGGTCAAAATGATGATGGGAATACTGTGCTATTAAAGGATTGTGTCATTAAAGGATCCGTGGTCAAAGCAAACTATTCAGCAGCTTTAATGATTGGGTTGCTTAACACCAATAGTATGGAGGTTGTATTTAATAATTGTTCTGCTGATGACAATTCAAAATTTGAATGGGTCACTAAGGCTGATGATTTCCCTGACAAGGGCGTTGAAATTGATGGCCGATATTTCGCTATTAGTGGCACAACTCTTTGGTTGACAGATCCTGGCGAGGGGTGCTGGGCAGAACAGAGAGTAAGTGGTGCAAAACTAACATATGGTCAGACTGAATATGATGTTAAAGGCAGTGTGTTCTATCCTAATGATATAGCTGCTATCGGCAATGTAAAGTATGACAGTTTGGAGGCTGCAGTATCAGCATGTAACGATGGTGATACCATTGAGTTGCTAAGGAATGCCACTGTTGGCAATAAAATCACAATTAATAAAAATGTTACAATAAATGGTAATAATAAGCAGATTACGTATACTGGCAGTGACGATCAGATCTTCTATTTTGATGCTACCGATAAGTCCTTCATTATCAAGAATTGTGAAATCCACAATAAAAGCACAAAAGAGCTTTATGGTCTATTTAATGTTAAGGAAAAATCTAAAGGGAAAATATTAATTGATAGGTGCATTTTTGCAGATGATACAGGTGACGCATCTGCTATCGTTACTCATGATGCGTCAGCGAACGGGGATCACGTATTAGTTGAATTTACTAACAATACTGTCAACGAGTATTATGGTGGCGTATTCCCCTATACTCGCGAGGGTAGTATCTTCAGTGGAAACCAGTTTAATAATATTGGGCGTGCTAGAGTTATTTCTCCCATTACCAATGATGGTAGTACGGCTACTATAGTTGTTACGGATAACACATTTGTGGGATGTACTAAAAATGGTATTATAAGTTTAAATAAGACGAATGCTGTCACAACATTGGAAATCCACGGAAATACTATTACAAACTGTAATAATGTACTTCTTGTTGAGACAACGGCTGTTTTAACCGCAAATAGTGAAATCACTAATTTGACAGGAGGGACTATTATTGTTGATAATAATGGTAGCGATACAGTTGGAGATTTAACAATTACTGATGGGGCATACAAAGGAAAAGATTCTGCTTACACAAAAGAAAAAAATGGTACTATTGTTATTTCTGGCGGCTATTTTTCATCATTTATTGCAAAAACTGATCTTGCCGAGAATTATGAGTGTATAGACAATCCAGACAGCAATAAGGGAACATATCCGTATAAGGTTGGAAAAGTAAAATCTGTTCTTACAATGAGTGACTATGCATATATGGGATCAACTGTAAGTACTCCATCAGTTAGTAATTTGGGAAGTGCAACTGCAAGAATATATTACAGTGCAACATCATTCCTTCAGACAAGCGTTGGAGCTATTGAATGGACTAATATTACTCCTGGTTCAATTATCCCGGGAACATATTTCATGAAGGCTTACTTGTCAGACGGAACCGAAACTGATCAAATAACATTTAATGTAAAGAAGGGCTCAAAGGCTGCACCTACAGCCCCAACGGTTAATGGATTAACTGTTACAATTGCTGAGGCAGACAGAACCAAGAACCTTGAATACTGTGTTTCAGATTCTGTGGACGAGCATACAAATTGGATTAGCGTCCCGACATTAACAGATGGAACATTTACACTTTCAGGTCTCAATGCTGGCGATTATAAAGTATTTATTCGTGAAAGAGAAAATAAACTATATTTTGCTAGCGATGCAGTGGCTTCTGACGTATTTACTGTCTCAAACTTCTCTGTAAGCTACAATGCCAACTATGGTGTTGGTACTGTTGCTTCACAGACTGCTGCTCAATCAAGCACTATTACAGTAGCTTCTGGTGCAACACTTAGCCGCACTGGCTATACATTTGCTGGATGGAATACTCAGGCTGATGGAAATGGCTCAAGTTACAGTGTGGGAAGTAGCATCAGTGTTGGTGCAGTACTCTACGCTCAGTGGACACCGAATACATATACGGTAAGATTTAATGCCAATACCGGCTCCGGCAATATGTCAAGCCAGAGCTTTACATACGATGTTGCGCAGGCATTAAGTGCGAATACATTTACAAAGTCCGGCTACAACTTTGTTGGATGGGCAACAAGAGCTGATGGACCGGTTGTATATCCAGATAAACAGAATGTATCTAATGTCGCAGCAAGTGGAGCGGTAGATCTTTATGCGGTTTGGGCTCAGGCTGTTGGTACTGTTACTGCAAATATTACAAGCACAACAAATGAGGCAATTAAGGTTGAAGTGAAGTATGGTCCGACAGTTATTCAGTCTAAAGAAAACATTATCCCAACACTAAGCGGTTCAGTCTATGTAGCTAACGACATTGTATTATCTGATATTCCATACGGTACATATAACTTAGTTGTAACTCAGGGTAATGTTGTAAGTACACAGATTATTATCAATGGCGAATCAACAACGGCAAATGTTACAATGCCTGATAGAAATGTAAACTCTGTTCTTGAAGTAAAGGGTGAGGACACCAAGCCGGTAGTTGTAGGAGGTCTTAACGAAGAGGCTGAAAGTAAGAAAATTGAGGATCAGAATGTATATGTTTTGATGACAGTTGAAAAGACAGAGGAACAGGTTCTTCCGGAGACAGCTTCGGCAAAGGAACAGGATTCTCAGCAGGCAATTGAGGCAATCACTGAAAAGGCTGAAGACGATAAGCGTAAAGAGACATCAACGCCTTCAACGACTGTAGTTGATGACCTTGTTATTGAATTCTTTGATGTCACAGTTGAACTGTATGTAACAGATTCTGCTATTACAAACTTTGCAACAGTTGAACCAACTGATGTAATTACTGAAACAAATAATGTTATTGAAATTGTTGTTCCATATGACATGAACGGCAAGGATAATATTAAGGTGTACCGTTATCATGATAGTGTTGCCGAGGCCTTTACAAAGCTTAATGCAAAGCCATTGGCACCGTATATAGACGGACAGTATTATGTTGATGAAGCACATTCATTGATTTATATCTATGCACAGAAGTTCTCAACATACGGTATTGCATATATAGCAACGAACGAAAGTGGTAACACGGATACTCCAATCTATGTCCCAATCACTCCGGTTAAGAAAGATGATAAGAAGGACGAGGTAAAGGATTACACAACATGCGGCAAGGATAATACATGCCCGCTTTATGTATACAAGGATCTTAAAGTTAACGATTGGTATCATGATGGTGTTCATTTCTGTTTAGATAATAAGTACATGAACGGATATGCCGGCATCAATGCAGGTAAGTTCGGCCCGGACGATAAGATTACTCGTGCGCAGATTGTATCTATTCTTTGGAGAATGGCTGGCAGCCCTGTTGTAAATTACAACATGACTTACACGGATGTAAAGGCAACTGAATGGTATGCCGATGCCGTTCGCTGGGCTACATCAACAGGTGTTGTAAAGGGTAATCCGGATGGTACTTTCAAGCCGGAGGATTACATAACAAGAGAGGCTCTGGCACAAATTCTTTACGGATATGCGAAGCTCAAGGGCGAGGGATTCACTGGTTCATGGATGTTCCTCATCACTAATACTGATGCAAATAAGATTAGCTCATGGGCTAGTGAGGCAATGCACTGGGTAATTATGAAGCAGGTTATGGGTGGAGACAATCACGGACTGCTGAGACCTCAGGGTACGGCAACAAGAGCTGAAGCAGCAACAATGATTCAGAGATTCTGTGGAGTTCTTGAAACAAAGTAAACCTATGCGAGAGTAACGCATAGCATATGGCAAACCAAAAGCGGAGGGCCGGCTGGTCCTTCGCTTTGCATATGTGGGGATATGTCGGGACTTGGTCACTCCGTTATTAAAAAATTCTTGTAACAAGTCCGTGAATCCCGTATAATATATTTATACGGGAATCACGTATAAGAGGTGTTATATGGAACACAAAGTTGAAATAAAGGATATTAGGGTGGCTGAGGGGCTGAGTCAGGCTGACTTTGCCAAGAAGTATCAGATTCCGGTCAGGACGCTGCAGGAGTGGGAGCAGGGGCGCAGTAAGCCTCCGGCATATGTGGAGTCGATGATCAGGTGGATGTCGGTACACAGATCTTTAGAGGAGCGTCTTGAGGCTTTTTATGGGAAGCCTATTGAGGATATTTTGTCCGTAGAGTCTGATTCGGATAAGGATTATCCGTCCATCGATGAGTTGTTTGCTGAATATGATGGTGATTATAAGCCGGAAGAAATGGCTGCTGCTGGGATGCTTGAAAAAGAGATAATTAAGAGTATCCCAATATATGGCGTGGTCGAGGGTTTTTACGGGCGGGCTTGGACTTTTGAGGACAGGTGCAGCATGATTGATTTCATGGCCGGAGTGGGCATGAATACGTACATTTATGCACCTAAAAATGATCCGTATCACAGGGAGTTTTGGCGTTTGCCGTATCCGGAGTCTGAGCGAGCTGAGTTGAGGCGGCTGCTTTCGTTCGCGAGGGAGCGTGGCGTCGAGCTTATTTTTGCTGTGTCTCCGGGCATGGGGCTTCGCTATGAGGATGGCGCGTTTGAAGAGGACGCTGCTGTGCTGATTGGAAAGCTTGCGGCAATGCACGAGCTGGGCTTTAGACGCTTTGCGGTGTTCTTTGATGATATTGAGGCGGCGGATGGCGGGCGCCAGGCGGCTTTGCTGAATTTGGTGAATCGCGAGTTTGTGCGCCGCTATGAGGGCGTGGGGCCGCTGATCACGGTGCCGACGGAATATTTCACGGAGAATATTTTTAGAGGCGGCGAGGTGAAGCCGTATTCTGCGGCGTTTGCGGCGGGGCTTGATGAGGATATCGTTGTGCTTTTCACTGGCCGTGAGGTTTGCCCGGATGGCCTTTCGCGCGGGGATGTTTCGCTGTTTAGGTCGGTGTACGGGGATAGGCCGATTGGGCTTTGGTGGAATTATCCGGTGAATGATTATCTCCCGAGCAAGCCGGCTCTGGGGCCGATTGACATTGATGCGTCGGAGGCGATTGAGGGTGTTTCGTGTTTCTTTATGAATCCGATGGACCGCGTGGAGATGTCAAAGATCGCGCTGTATACTGGGGCGGATTTTGCGCGGGATCCTGCTGGCTATGATGCTGAGGCGTCTTGGGTTTGCGCGATTGATGAATTGTTCGGGGATTTGGCTGATGAGATGAGACTGTTTGCGTCGGAGCACCAGAGGCTCGAGGGCCGCTTTGCGCACATCGGACGTGATGATGCGCCGGAGCTTGCGCGGATGTATGAGGGGTTTTGGGATGATGCGCGTGGCGCGAAGGAACTGATTGCGGCGCTTGAAGATTATGTGCTGGCGTACAGGCGTCTTCGCGAGCGCCTGCCTGAAAAGTACCTGGCTGAGATTGCGGGTAATCTTGATAATCAAATTGATTCCAAGAGCAAGAATATAGAGCTGCTGGGCAGCTTTATTGCCGGCGAGATTGATGCAGATGCGGCACGCTCCGGCATTAAAGAAAACCTGTGCAAGATTGAAGATTCATATGAGAGTAAGATATTGTTCCCGGTGTAAAAAAGCCATTTGGGGACAGGTTCCGTGGTTTAATAAAGGAAATATTATGATGCAAATACAAGAAGAAAACAGAGGCAATATCGTTATTTACCAGTCTGAAAATGGCGACACCAAGATTGATGTTCATTTCCAGGATGAAACTGTTTGGTTGACGCAGGCACAGCTTTGTGAACTTTATCAAACAAGCAAGGCTAATGTCAGCGAGCATATTAAAAATATTTTTGAGGAAGAAGAATTGGATGAGATTTCAGTTGTTCGGAAAATCCGAACAACTGCTGCTGATGGTAAATCATACGCGGTAAACCACTACAATCTTGACATGATTATTTCTCTGGGATATCGAATCAAATCCTCTATTGCTACACAATTCCGTCGTTGGGCAACAGAGCGATTAAATGAGTACATGATTAAGGGATTCACCATGGATGACGAACGTTTGAAAAATCTTGGTGGAGGAAATTATTGGCATGAGCTTTTAGATCGCATCCGTGATATCCGCTCTTCTGAGAAGGTGATGTATCGTCAGGTGCTTGACCTTTATGCAACCAGCGTGGATTATAATCCTAAGAGTGAAGAATCTGTTGCTTTTTTCAAAATGGTTCAGAACAAGCTCCACTTTGCAGCGCACGGGCATACGGCCGCTGAGGTTATTTTTGAGCGTGCAGATGCAGAAAAACCGTTTATGGGGCTGACGTCATTTGCGGGGGACTTTCCAACTGCAAAGGATATTACCGTTGCAAAGAATTATCTTTCTTCGGATGAACTGAAAATTCTAAATAATTTGGTTTCGGGATATTTCGATTTTGCTGAAATTCAAGCAATGCGACATAAGCCAATGTATATGAGCGATTATGTGGAAAATCTCGATCGTATTTTGACATCCGCCGGAGAGGCACTTCTTACTGATGCTGGGACGGTCAGTCATGAACAGGCGATGGAAAAGGCAAAAATGGAATATAGAAAATATCAGGTCCAGAATTTATCACCTGTGGAAGAAGAGTATTTAAAGACGATTCATACTATTGAAAAAACAGCGAAAAAAGGTGAGCAGAAAGAAAGCTCCGGTAAATGAGGTGAAAGTTATGAAGAAGTTATTATGTTTAGGTATGATAGTGGTAATGGCGGTAGTCGGGCTTTGTGGCTGCGGGGCTGACAAGGCTGATTATCTGGTTCTTGTAAATAAGAGCAATCTGATTGATTCGGGTTTTGTTGATACTATTGAGCTTGTGGAAGTTGGGACTGTGTACGACAGCACGGCGCAGATCGAGGCGAAGGCTCTGGCGGCATATGAGGATTTGAAGGCGGCTCTGCTTAATGAGGGTGTTGAGATAGGCATTGACTCCGGATACAGAAGTGTCGAAAAGCAAGAGCAAATCATGGCCGAGTTCACTGAAAAGTACGGCGAGGAATACGCGAAGAAGACTGTTGCAGTGCCGGGCACGAGCGAGCATCATACGGGGCTTGCGATTGATATTGTGCCGAAGGTTGACGGCGAGTGGGTCGTTGAAAACGAGGACATGATGAAGGAGACTGAGGTGTTCGCGGTGATTCATGAGAAGCTTGCGAAGTACGGGTTCATCATTAGATATCCGGAGGGAAAGGAAGATATCACTGGCTATTCGTACGAGCCTTGGCACTTAAGATATGTTGGGGTTAGTGCCGCAAAGAAGATCAGCGCTAAGGGAATTACGCTCGAGGAGTATTTGAGTAAGTAGACCATTTGGGGACAGGTTCCGTGGTCTAATTTGGATAATTTTTACAGCAATGCGTGACGAGGACAGGTTGTCATTTTGGATGACCTGTCTATTTTTTTACGGAGAACTACAATCGCCCTAAGGGGCTCTTGTGGCCTGCCAGCATAGCATGTTCGGATTGTAGCTGGCACGCCGGCTATATGTGACGCCGGTGCCAGCCCTCCATGCTATGGGCAGGCCGGGTGTATTAACAGCTTGCTTTAACAGTTTCCCTGAAATATGTGTCAAGTGTTTTACAGTTGCATACATATCCACCTGCACTGTTAAGGTTTTGGACAAGAACATAACAGGGGGCACAATTTTACGCTTGTCTGTAAAACAGTAATCAACAATCAAAACAAAACTGTTAAGGTGCGTGGGTCTAACTTAACAGCGACCTTAATTTAGTGGGCAAGTGTAAAACAGTTGAGGTGAAATTTGACTGAATTGTTAAGGTTCGGGGAGAGATGTTAACAGATCTCTTGGAAAACGGGGCAAGTGTAAAACAGGTGAGGTGAAAATTGATTGAAGTGTTTAGGTTCTGAGAGGAATGTTAACAGATCTCTTGGAAAGTGGGGTAAGTGTAAAACAGTTGAGGTGAATTTTGGATGAAGTGTTAAAGTTAAGGGCTTGAACTTAACAGTACACGTAGTTTTAAGGCAAAGTGTAAAACAGTTTGATAGGATTTAGGCTGAAGTGTTATGTTACTACCGTAGACCTAAACAATTAGGCGAATGCGGAGGCGAAGTGTAAAACACTTCGGCAATATTTAGCCTTAAATGTTATGACTCCGGCAAAAGCATGTTAGTACATAATTGACAAAACGTACGTTTTGTACTAATATGAATTTGATTGAAGAAAGGAGAATCTATATGGATAGGATTTATCAATCTGCAACAGTGGTACGCAGTAATTTTTCTGACACAATTGATAAGGCAATATATGATAGACCTCAGTTTATTAATAGGACGAAGGATGTAACTTTGCTTGTTGGCGCTGAATTATTGAATAGTATTCTATCGTCTTCTGTTATTCATTATTCAGCACATTATGATAAGAAAGATAAGATATATGTAATAACCAATACTGAAATCGAGGATATTATCGCTTCGGGCGATTCTTTGGAGGAAGCGGAAACTGACTTGGCGGCATCATTGCTGGAATATGCTCATGAATACTATGATGAGTTCGGACTGTACAGCAGGACTCCAAACAGGAAAGGGCACTTGCCTTTTGTTATTAGATTGTTATCACTTGATAATGTAGACAAGGTCAAGGAGATGCTGGTATGCCAAAATGGAAAGAGTTAAAAAGATTCTGTGAAAAGGATGGCTGGGAGTTGTATAAAAACACTGACCATTTTTTTTATAGAAAGATGTTGGCAGACGGGACCTTGCTCAGAACAAAGGTGTCAAAGGGCTCCGGCGAGATTCCGAAGGCGCTCTGGAAGGAAATATTATCAAGGCAGCTTGGTGGAATAACGCAAGAGGAATTCAACAGGAAGATATGATACTGAATATGTTGGTAACATTAGCGAGGATAATTCAATGGAATGTTTCACTTTAAATAATGGCATAAAGATGCCGGCGGTGGGCTTTGGGTGCTACAATCCTGCGGGCGCGGATTACACGGATGTGGTGAAGCGTGCGCTGGACAATGGCTACAGGCTTTTTGACACTGCCTCGATTTACGGGACCGAGGCCCAGGTGGGGAAGGCTCTGGCGCAAAGCGGACTGGATCGTGGCGAGTACATGGTCGAAAGCAAGGCGTGGCTGGATGAACTTGGGCATGACAATGTGCTGAGGGCCTTTGATCGGTCGATGGATCGCACGGGGCTTGACTACATTGACATTTACATCATCCACTGGCCGAGGCAGTACGCGGTGTGTGATGCGGTGCCAGGCTATGATTTGGTGCAGGGCGATTTGCCGTACGGCCGGAGCCAAGGCTGGAAAGACTTGCTGTCGGAAACCTACGCTGCGCTGGAAGAGCTTTACGCGAAGGGGCTGATTCGTGGCATCGGGCTTTCGAATTTTTTGCCGCATCATGTGATGCACATTTTGGATGTATGCAAGGTAAAGCCGGTTACTGATCAGCTTGAGCTGCACATTGGCTATACACAGGCAGAGGCCGTTAGGTTTGCGCAGGATAACGGACTTGTTTGTCAGGCGTGGAGTCCGCTTGCGCGCGGGCGTTTTATGAACGATGGCTTTGTTGTGTCGATGGCGGAAAAATACGGTGTCAGCGTTTCGCAGCTTGCGCTACGCTTTCTGAATCAGGCGGGAGTGGTGGTGCTTCCAAAGGCCACTCGCGACGAGAACCAGTGTATGAACTTGGACATCTTCGGGTTCGAAATTTCAAAAGAAGATTATTATCTTCTGGCGTGCATGCTCCCCGCCTTTTGCGGCATGGAGCACCCGGACTTTTTGATTCCGGGCGTCAGAAGCACTATAGAGTAAACCAATCGAGACCTGTCCCCGAGTGGATCTTTTTGAAACAGAATTGCTACTTGTATCTTAAACAGAATATGATAAAATGAATGCAGAAAGAGAACCGATGAACGGTTGCTCTGTTGAAGTTTAAAAGATTACTCCGTTAACTTTGTGAGAGTTTTGGACGGAGTAATTTTTTTTATTACTGTTTCTTTCTCTGGATTAGTTTGATGAGGAGTTCCATTACATCAACAATTAGAGCAGCTATGGCAACAACCGTAGCAATAATCTCGTATGTACTCATAATGGCTTTCCCTCCGAAAAAATAATTCAGAGCAAGCCGTCCACCGTTAAGGTTCTCTTTCTAGAAAGAATAATATCACATTATTTACAAATAATGCAAGTGAAATTATGGAAATTTTATTCTGCCCGCTAGGGCAGTTTTTTATTTTCCCCGGCCTGCCCAGAGCATGGAGGGCTGGCACCGGCCCACACACGGCCGGCGTGCCAGCTATAATCCGAACATGCTATGTTGGCAGGCCCCAAGAGCCCCTTAGGGCGATTGGCTCTTTTCGGTAAGTAAACCAGCTACAGGACGAGTTACTTCCCAATTCAAAACACTTCGCGGCAGTTTTTTGGTAAGTAACGCGGCTACAGAAGCAGTTACTTCCCAATTGCAGCGCGATAATAGCGATTTTTCGGTAAGTAAACCAGATATAGTACGAGTTACTTCCCAATTGCGCGTTGAATTCTTCTTCTAATTGTGAACTATGAGCTGCTACACTAAAGTTGTAATAGGTTTGTCCATTTTGTAAAATATCTACAAAAGGAGAAAACTATGCATAACATTGATCCAAAATTTAAAGAACATATCATTAAGCTTCGAATACAGGATGGTAGAACCTATGCTAGCCTTGAATCGGAGTTTGGTATTCCACATACAACTATTGGTCGCTGGATAACGAAATGGCGCAAACAACATGCTGCAGACGAAGCAAAGGCCCAGCAACTTGCTGATATGGAAGAACTTCGTCGCCTAAAAGAGGAAAACGAAGAGCTAAAAAAGGAAAATGATTTCCTAAAAAAAGCAGCGGCGTTCTTCGCGAAGGAAAGCAAGTAAGCATATATCATTTCATTGATAAGTATTCCAAGCGTTTTGGTACAGTATGGCTTCTTAAGCGTTTTGGAATCTGTCCAAATGCTTATTACAATTACAGAAAGCATCGCAAGAACGCCAGTCAAACCAAGAAAGCTTTCATTTTAAACACCATACAGACCATCTATCATGATGCCGGTGGAAAGCCGGGATACAGAATGATGCAGCAATTGCTAGCTAACAAAGGCATCAATTTAAGTCCTCATACAGTTCATAACTATATGAACAAAGAGCTTGGTTTGAAATCCGTAACACGAAAGCCCAAACAGCGCTATTCTAAGGGGTCTAAACCCTTTGGAATATTTGAAAATCTATTGCAGCAAGAATTCAATGCGAACGCAAAGAATCAGAAATGGTGCGTTGATTTTACATACATATATTTTGCTGACCACAAGAAACGTTACAACTGTACAATCATTGATCTTTATGACCGTAGGGTGGTTGCAAGCGTTTGCAGCAATAGAATTAATTCGCAGCTTGCAATTGCAACGCTAAAGAAAGCAATTGCATCAGTTGATGGTGAAACCGGTATGATTCTACACTCTGATCGCGGAAGTCAATTTACTTCAAAAGAATTTATTGAATTCTGCAAATCCATTGGCATTACTCAAAGTATGAGCAAACCTGGTTGCCCGTATGACAATGCTCCTATGGAACGATATTTCAATACACTAAAGGCAGAACTGATTAATATTCATTCATATTGGACGGAAGCACAACTGTACGAGGAAATCGCAGCTTACGCCTATGGCTGGTACAACAACCAGCGACCACACTCTTTCAATGGAGGCTTGCCTCCTGCAAAAGTCTCATAAAACGGACAACGCCATTACAATTTAGCTTGACCAGTACAATTACTTTCCAAAGCCCAAAACCTCGCCGTGGATAATCACCTGTTCCCGAGTGTTCTTTTGTGCAACGGTTCTAAAACGGCGGGGCGATATAATGTATAATGTAAGAGATTATATTATTGAAAGGGTTTGTTCATGTTATCAAACAACAAGCAGGCCGAGGCCCAGCTTAACAAAATAGTTGAAAGATATTCTGATCCCGTATACGGACAGGCCATTAATGCCGGAGTAAAACTCATCGCGGCAAAGTTTAAGGTTATTCAGCAGTTCACGGATTCTTTGTATAGGCTTGATCCAAACACGCACGAGCAGATTAAGATTAGCTCCGGCATAATAAAGTCTTTACAAAGGCAGTACAAGGAAACCCTCCAGGCGATGCATTTAATTGCCCCGGAGGTTTACGGTACGGATTTTACAAAGCTTTATAATCAGATTGCTTTAGAAAGCAATTTCGTTGAGAATTTCAGTTTGAATGATCCTGTCACGGGCCAGCCGAAATCACCTATGGGCATTACCGATATGATGGGGGAATTCAGAGATACTGTTTCCAAATTCAACGCGTTTAATCGCGCCGAGCAGGAAAAGAGGCAGGCTGAAAAACAGCAAGTGGATGATGCCAGCATTAAGTACATGAGGCAGCAGGGCCAGCTTGGCAAGCACGATGACATGCGCTATATGAACAAGGCGATGCTGATTACTCGCTGTGAAGAAAACGAGAAAATATTACAGCAGCTAAAGGTGTCGGAAAATAATCCGGAGCTTCTGGCCGATATTGACGAGATCCTTGACGTCATGGAAAGTATCAAGGAGTACGGCAAGATCGATGTCAGGGCCGTTGATATATATAACGCTAGTCTGAATACCGGCGACAAGCCGCTTCCTGACGAGGCGGCGCTGTATGACCGCATTCAGAAAAAGCTGAGCGAGCTCAACGAAAAAATCCAGGGCCAGGCCAAAGAGCTTGCCGGAGAGAACGCAAACTATGACAACATCTCTTTGATGGTTGCGGGCTTCGGAACATATTTTGACGGGCAGATCGACGGTAATCTTATGTCCGTTGCAGACAAGGATATTGCGGTTGATGCGACGGGACAGAAGTTTATTCGCAAGAACGAGGCGGACGACTACGATGTGAATTACAAGGACGTGCCGCTGTTCCCGCACGATCCGTCATACAGCGATATTAAGCAGGGCGCTCTGGGCGACTGCTATTTGGTGTCCAGCCTTTCGTCGATTGCAATCGACAACGCCGACAAAATCAAAGAGGCCATGGTCGACAACGGCGACGGCACGGTGACGGTTAGATTTTGGCAGAAGAATCTCGGGGGCGGCAATGGCCGTGGCGAGGGTGAAACCTACACACCGCTTTATGTCAAGGTTGATAAGATTGCACCTAAGGCCGGAGGCGCCCAGGCTTCGGCATGGGTACAGACTTTGGAAAGAGCCTACGCCGCATCGGGACTTTCAAGTGGAGGGACGCTCGAATACGAATCGGATCAGTACACCAAGGCTTTGCCTAAAATGGAAGAGCTGGACGCTATGTATGAGAAATATTCTAAGCTGCCAAAGCATGAGCTGCCGAGCCATACTGAATGTCCATGGCTGATTGATGAGAGGGGAAATCTTCACAAGTACCAGCCTACATATAAAAATATAGATGGCGGCAGTACAGGTGTATTTATTGAGCATTTGCTTGGTGAAGCCTATAAGGCAAATGTGCTGAGCATGCAGGAAATTAATAAGGTCGGGAAGGCTACGGAACCCATTGATGTTATGGCGCAGGCAATCCTTGATGCAGGTATAGAAGAAGGTATTTTTGAAAACCAGACTCAGATTAATTCTTATAATCATATTCTGATTGGAAAGAAGGATTCTCTTGAGGTGACGAATGCTTTTTACAAGATGATCACCGGCAGCACGCAGGATATGCCTAAGGATGAAAAAGGACAGTACCTTATAAATAGTTCGAATTCATCAAAGATTGCTCATATTTTTGAAAACGATTTGTTTTTATTTGAGCAGAAGGTTCGCAGCGACGTGGAGGCCGGCATTAGGAAGCCTTCGGATTGGACAGGGCTCCGGCAGTTCTTCGATGGTCTGAAAAACGGCAGCTCGATTCCGGTAGATAAGGACCAGGGTAAGGAGCTGCGTGATGCGGTTCTGGGTGATCCTTATTTCAAGGCCGAGTATGACAAGCTGCTTGATACGATGGAGAAGGCGTTTGACAAGACGTATCAAAAGAATATGCCTCACCAAAAATACGACGGCAAGTATAACCAGACGGAGCTGGATTTATATAATCAGATCAAGAAGGCTATAGATAACAAGAACCCTGTAACGCTTTCGACAAATAAGGCTCCGGATAATTCCGGAGATACGAGGACTAAAAACGGCATGCACTATGGCCATGCGTTTACTGTGCTTGGGGTTGAGGAGAAGACTACGCCAAGCGGCGAGGTTGTGAAATTTTTGAAGGTGCGAAATCCGCACGCGGGAAAGCTTGCAAGAGATTATAAGATGAAGGACGGCAAATTGACGCCCAAGGAAATTACTAATGCAGAAAACGGCGAGGGCTTGATTGAGTTGTCGGATGTTCTTGAGGATTGCAAAACGCTTACTATTAATGAGCCTCCGGCATACGAAAAGATTTCGAAGACTGTTACGGATGGAATCAGCGCTAAGGATATTTCCAAGTATACGCGCTGCCTTGAGGCTGTTTCGGATCAGCTGAACACCAAGTCCGGAGCTTTCAGTAAGGACTCTGATGCGTATAGGGAGCTTGTTGATGCAGTGAATGATGTCCAAAAGAGGCTGCCTGATATGCTGGGACGGGACAGCTCTGAAATGGGATTGTTGTTTGATAGAATTACGCCGAAGATTGAGGCGTACGAACAGCATTGCAAGAAGAAGGTTGTAAATAACGGACCGAGAAAGGCCAGAGTTGAAGCGTGCGGTGCGCTTAAGGATTTGATTAAGCTGGGGCGGAGTAATGTCAAGGATCCGAATCAGGCGATTAAGGAGAACACGGCTAGGTCTATTGCAGGGAAGCTCGCTGAGAGCAAAAAGATAGTGCTTTCAGATGCACAAAAAGATGCGCTTGCAAAGAATGTTTTGGAGAGCAAGGAGTTTAAGAAATCGTTTGGCCAGGGGAATTTCATGCAGGTCGCAAGGATTAATTCGATGCCTGCGGATAAGCCGCTGAAGGCCTTTGTTGATTATTCCAAGCAGATGAATGCTCCGGTGGCTGCGCAGCCTGGCGAGCCTGCACCGCAGAAGGTTGATGCACAGGTCAAAGGTATTTGATTTATTTGCGATATTTGTTAAAATAGTCAAATATACTATCAAAGGGGTTTTGACTTTCAAGAATAAAGACTAGTAACGGATTATGGAAGTTTTGATAAAGGTACTGTTAATAGCGATGGTTCCGGTCCTCGAGCTGAGGGGCGCGATTCCATATGGCATTGCGGCAGGCGGGAATGCTTTCCTGGTTGCCCTGTTTGCTATTGCCGGCAATCTGCTGCCCATTCCGTTTTTGATTTTCTACACAAAGAAGGTTTTATGGTGGATGAGGGACCACTTTGCTTTTGCGCATCGCTTTGTTGATTTCCTGGAAAAGAGAGCGTATGACAAGAGCGCGCTGGTGCACAAGTACGGGTTCTGGGGCATCTGCCTTTTGGTTGCGATTCCGCTTCCCGGCACTGGTGCTTGGACCGGAGCCCTCGTTGCCGCCATGCTTAACATGAGGATCAAGACCGCCTTCCCCGCAATTGCGCTAGGCGTAGTGATCGCCAGCCTGATCGTAATCGTACCAAGTCTCGGACTTGTTGGATAAACCAATCGTAAACCAATCGGGGTCAGGTCCCAA
>DCHA01000072.1:19286-25082 GCA_002315535.1 Firmicutes bacterium UBA1764
TTGGGACCTGACCCCGATTGGTTTATTTTTTCTTATACACCGCTGCACAGATCAGACTGGTTAGCGGGATTGCGAGCAGGATGGCGCACGATCCGGTCAGGCCGTTCATGATTTCAACGATGATGCCTTCCTTGTTGAGCAGCTCTCTTAGGTTCGTCGTATAAGAAATCATAAGCAGCACGGAGCAGAGCGAGCTTCCGATATAAGCAAGCACGAGTGTGTTTGCCATCGTTCCCATGACGTCGCGGCCGATGGTCATTCCGGATTTAAAGAGTTCGGCAAAGGAGAGCTCCGGCAGCTTGATGTGAATTTCGTGAAGCGACGACGAGATGTCCATCGCAACGTCCATGACCGCGCCCATCGCGCCGATTACGACCATCGCGAAGATGATGCCGTGCAGGTTGATCGGCGGGTCGAAATATGTCAGGTACAGCGAGTGCTCATCGGTGACGCCGGTGAGCCTCATTATTTTGTCGAGCGAAAGTGCGAGGATGGCGGCCATTGCGACGCCGCTGGCGCAGCCGAGTATCGTGGTCAGGGCCTTCTTGGTCGGGCCTTCGGTGATCATCAGCGTCATCGGGATTGTGAAAACGCAAATTATGCACGCCCATAGATAGATGTTTTGCCCGGAGAGGACCGCAGGGATGAAGACCGCGAATACTGCGAGGCATGTGAATGCCAGAGCGACGATCGTATTGATTCCTTTGATGCCGCCGAAGATCAGCAGCGCGATGCAAAAGAGCGAGGCGAAGACGATGATGGTGTCGAGCCTGCTGTAGCCGCCGAAGATCCAGTCGGCGTCTCCCTCGGCGTAGCCGTAGTTGTACAGGATAACCTTGTCTCCGAGTCTGACCGTTTCATCGCTGGTGCCGTTTAGGCTGTCAAAGGTTTGCACGGCGAGGACCTCCTGGCCCTTGAATTCTCCGGAGGTAATTTCTGCGTAGAAGTACTGGTAACCGCTTTCAAATCCGGTGTCGTAGCCGAGCTCGTCGCTGGTATCGACGTAGTCGGCCATACGGGTAATCTTTGCGCGGTCAGCGTAGGCGCCTTCGATGTTGAAGACTCCGGCCTTATCTTTGAACGCCGCATTACCGCCAATAATAAAGGCGCATGAAATCGCGAAGGTGATGACCCACGCGACAAGCTTTTTAAACCTCAGCGTGTATTTATGTTTTCTTTTTGATCGCGTGCTGCGCGAATAGTTGTCCATGTGAAATCTCCTGATTAATTATTATACATTAAAATGAAGAAGTTTGGCTGAAAAGTACACTGTCCAAATTGTTATAGCTTTCGCCGGAGCATTATTCGCCGGAGTATTAACAGTTTGCCTAGAAAACATGTCAAGTGTTTTACAGTTACATACATAACCGCCTGCACTGTTATGGTTACGCATAGGATAATAACACCAAGCGCCTTTATACGCCTGTCTGTAAAACAGTTAGCCACAATATAAACTGAACTGTTAAGGTCCCGGAGCAAAACTTAACAGATGTCTGGATTACGAAGCAAAGTGTAAAACAGTTAGACCGATTTAAGGCCGAAGTGTTATGATTGCATCAATAACCTTAACAGATAAGCGCTTTTAGCGGCAAAGTGTAAAACAGTTGGGTCGATTTAAGGCCGAACTGTTATGCTTCGCTATGACTCCGGCTTTTATTACCATTATTTGTTTCCTCCCGTACTTTGTGCTATAATAATTTGTTAGACAGCGCGGCAAACCCCTCGCGCACATGAGGATTAATATGCTTAAACGATCTTGGGTTGAGATTAATCTCGATACCCTCGAAAACAATTTTAATATATACAAGTCGCATCTGGCCGAGGGCCAGGAAATCATGGCGGTTGTGAAGGCGGACGCTTACGGGCACGGCGACCAGCAGGTTGCGAAAAGGCTCGACCAGATGGGCGTTCGTAATTTCGCTGTCTCGAACATCAACGAGGCGGTCACTCTTCGCATGGCCGGCGCCAAGGGCCAGATCATCGTGCTGGGCTACACTCCGGTCGAGGCCATCCCCCAGCTGCTTTCCTACGATGTGACCCAGACTCTTCTTTCCGAAGAGTTCGCAGAATATTTTGCCGGAGCCTTCAAAAGCGTGGAGAAATCCAAAAAGCTCAAGGTGCAGTTTGCGGTCGATACAGGCATGAACCGCATCGGCCTTGACGGCGACGACGTTTCGCTCTGCGAAAAGGCAATCAGAAAATACTATGAGGTCTTTGACATGACCGGACTGTTTTCGCATCTTTGCGTTGCGGACACTCCGGCAGAAAAAGAATTTACGGACGGACAGATTGCGAAGTTTAAGGCTGTCTGCGAATCGGTTGCGGATCTCAATTTGAAATACATTCACTGCATGAACACGGCGGGCGGATTTTACTGCGAGCCGTTCGGCAACATGGTCAGACTCGGGATTACGATGTACGGCCTGAAGCCTGACTATGACAATGTTTTGCCTGAGGGCATTAAGCCGGCGCTGACTTGGAAATCGGTCATCGCGCAGATCAAGACTGTGAAGAAGGGCGAGAGTGTTGGCTACGGGCGCACGTTTATTGCTGATCGCGACATGACGGTTGCGACAATTCCGACTGGTTACGCGGACGGTTACAGCAGGCTGCTTTCGAACAAGGGCGTTGTGATTGTAGGCGGCAAGAAGGCTCCGGTCATCGGGCGTGTTTGCATGGACCAGCTGATGGTTGATGTGACAGGGCTTGACGCGAAGTTCGAGGATGAGGTAATTCTCATGGGCGAGGATTACACTGCCGACGATCTGGCAAACAGCATTGGTACAGTCGGCTATGAAATAATTTGCGCAATCAGTAAGCGCGTGCCGAGAGAGTACGTGTAAAAAAAGTGTATATAAAATCCGATTCTGTGTTATAATGGGTCGTGCGATTTTTTACGCAAAGAAATTAAAGGATATAAATAATGCTTTCAATGAAGACTGCAAAAATGAATAACGTCGTTGTTAACCGCGTGGTGGGCGGTGTTTTTGTGGTCGTCGTGGACAACGAGCCTTGCTCCTGTCTGTGAAGAAAGCTTTATGATTGTCTAAGATAAGATAACGGCTCGCCGCGGCGGGCAAAGATAAAGTGATACTTCAGGAGCCAAGGCTGACAGCCCTGGCTCCTTTTGTATGTATAGATTTTATTGACGGGCTTTGCCCGAAAACAATCCAAATTAATGCTGGGCTTTGCCCGAAAACTATTTCAGAAAGTTGATAGAAATGAAAAAACGTTTAACAACCAAGGAAACAATAATCATAACGAGTATGCTATTTGGCATGTTCTTCGGCGCAGGAAATCTGATCTTCCCTGTGCTCATGGGACAGATGGCCGGAGCAAGCGTCTGGAGAGCCATTCTCGGTTTCCTGGTCACGGGCGTTACACTTCCGATGCTTGGTGTTGCGGCGCTGGGCAAAACCCGCAGTAACAGTATTTACGAATTAGGGCAAAAGGTCAGCAAGCCGTACAGCATGGTTTTCGCGCTGATGCTTTACCTGACCATCGGGCCGTTCTTCGCGATCCCAAGATGTGCGACAGTTTCGTTTGAAGTCGGCATTGCGCCGCTGTTTGAAGATGGCAGCAAGCTCGCGCTTCTGATTTTCTCGTTCATCTTCTTTGCTGTCGGCTGTCTGTTTTCGCTCAGACCGACCAATATCATGAAGTACATCGGCAAGTGGCTCAACCCGATTTTCCTTGCAGCTCTTGCGATTCTTGTTATCGTTGCGCTCATCAAGCCGATGGGTACGATTGCCGGAGTAGCGCCAAGCGGGGACTACATCACTGACCCGTTCGGCACCGGACTTTACGAAGGGTACAATACAATGGACGCTCTGGCAGGACTTGCCTTTGGCATCGTTGTCGTTGACGTAATCAAGCGCCTTGGCATCGAGGATCCTGACGACATCGCTAAGGAGACGATTCATGCGGGCATTTACAGCTGCGCATTTATGGGCATCATCTATCTGGCGACGGCTGTTGTTGGCGCCCAGAGCCGCGGTGTGCTCGAGGTTTGTGCGAACGGCGGCGAGGCACTTTACGAAATCGGCCATTATTATTTCGGGACCTTTGGGTCTGTGATTCTTGCGATCATCGTTACGTTTGCGTGCCTGAAGACGACGGTTGGGCTTGTTACGAGCTGCGCCGCAACCTTTGCGGACATGTGGCCTAAGTTCATTTCGAGAAGGGACTGGACGATTGCGATTTCTGTTATTTCGTTCCTCGTTGCGAATCTGGGTCTGAACAGGATTACCAGCATTTCGATTCCGGCGCTGATGTTCAGCTATCCGCTTGCGATTGTTATTATTCTGCTTGCGCTTTTCGAGAAGAGGTTTGGCGGATCGAGAACTGTTTACAGATCGACGATTTTCTTTGTTCTGCCGGTTTCGATTTTGGACTTTATTATTTCGGGTCCGTTTAACGAAGATTTGATTGAGCTTGCGCTGAAAATTAGAGATATTTTGCCGCTTGGTGACGCCGGCCTTGGCTGGGTTTGCCTTGCTGTGATAGGCTTCATCGTTGGGCTTATTAAAAAGCGCGGCAAGAAGAATGAGTGGGATAAGACCGCTGAGGAGTAGGGCTTAGGAACACACATTGATTTAGGACGCACGTTTGGTTAAACTGATAATATGAAATACAAGCTTGTAATTTTTGACATGGACGGGACAATCCTGAATACGCTCGAGGACCTTGCAGACAGCATGAATCACTGTTTGCCTCATTTTGGCATGCCCACGCGCAGCCTTGATGAGATTAGGCGCTTCATTGGTAACGGTGTCCACAAGCTCGCCGAAAGAGCTGGTGGAGATTTTGAAAGACTTGGCGGTATGATAATAAGCTTGCTGTTTAGAGACAAGTACTATATAATAAAGATGAGCACCGCGACAAACGGTTAGCTCGTTTATGATTTGAAAAACATTAATTTCTCAAGATCGTCACTTTGCCGAGTGGCGATTTTGCTTTCTTACGATGATTGTGATCACTAATCCCAATACATGAAGCGTAATCCGCATAGGTTCCTCCTTTCAGAACCAACCGCCTGCCGTTTACCAAGGGTAATACGATGCTCAATGGTAGAATATCATATATGTTAAATAATGTTAATATTCCCAATAATTATTTTATAATTTTTGAACTGTTATACGCTTGCTCTGTTTCCCCGAAGAACTGTTAACCCGCGGCACAATTCATAACGCTTCGCCTTAAAAACAGTCCAACTGTAAAACAGATGAGCCGTTTTTCAGCCAAACTGTTAAGCTCTCGGCAGAAACCTTAACAGTTAGGGAGTAATCGGGCGTAACTGTTTTACAGTTTGCTCTCCAACACGCCTAGCTGTTAAGTTTGCGCCTAGCACCTTAACAGTTTTGTTTTGATTGTTGCTAACTGTTTTACAAACAAGCGTGAAAAGGCGCTTGGTGTTATATTCCAGTGCTGATTCATAACACTGCGACCGGTTATGCGTGCAACTGTAAAACACTTGCCCCGTTTTTCGTACAAACTGTTAATGTTTCTGTGAGAACCTTAACACTTCACTTCATATTGTGCTTAACTGTTTTACAAACAAGCGTGTAAAGGCGCTTGGTGTTTTATTCCAGTGCTGATTCATAACACCGCGACCGGTTATGTGCTTAACTGTAAAACACTATCCCTGTTTTTCGTGCAAACTGTTAACATCCCAGGTCGCGCAACTTCTGATTAGAAAAATATGGAAACACTATTGACATATGAAGTATTTAATGTAATAATATCCCTGTAAATTAAAGGGAGTGCAAGTGGGAGCGAGAAGGCACAGAAGGTGCA
>DCHA01000072.1:25158-31188 GCA_002315535.1 Firmicutes bacterium UBA1764
AGCGAGAAGGCACAGAAGGTGCAAGCAGTCGCAAGTAGGCACAAGAAGTCGCAAGTAGGGACAAGAAGTCACAAGAATGCACAAGAAGGCGTAAGCTATGTACGTGCGCAGGGGATAACAATCCAGGGGGAAAAGATGAATCCAATAGAGAAAATTGATGATGCCCTGACAGAATTAAAGCGAATGAATCAGGGGATTGGAAACGCGCTCAGCAAGGCGGCGCCGGGGACATTGATGGTGTCAAAGAACGCATCGTCGGTGGCCTATTTCAAGGTTACATATGAGGATGGCAAGCGCCGCCTGCAGGGAATCGCGAGCGACAAAGATCTTGTATACAGGCTTGCGCACGAGGAGTATCTCCGCAAAATGCGGACCCGCGTCGAAGAGAATATCGATGTTCTCGAATATGCCAGAGCCTGCATGAAACCGCTCGCTCCGGAGGACATATTTAAGGATTTGCCGAAGAACTATGATGCGCTGGAGGCTCCGGCAGTAGTCAATCCTTACGCGGCGCTTGGCGGCGAGCGCGCGATGAATCCGTCGCGTGATCAGAATTTGCGAATCGCAAAGCTGGGCCGCGAGGTCTTGGGCATGTCGGCCTGCTGTCTGTCCCGGAGTATGCCGAAAGGCACTTTGAAAAAATGGCGCAATACAGGGCCGCCGGTTTTGTGCAGGGGCAGAATTTGCTGCTGAGCTTTGATGATGAAAACGGCAACATTAATATGCAACTGATATCGCTGATGATTGATAATGCTTTCGGTATTGAATAGTTGCCGGAGCGTGCGGGCTTGTGTGTATTGATTATTGCGATAATCGACCGCAAGAATATTGACTGTATCGGATTTGTGTAATACAATGTAATACAAGATGGAGGCGCTATTATGGCAATATCATTAAGATTAACAGAGGAAGATACTGTGTTAATTAAAAATTATGCAGCTCTTCACAACATAAGCTTGTCCGATTTGTTTAGGCAAGCGGTAATGGAAAAAATAGAAGATGAATATGATCTGGCCGCATTTAATAGGGCTATGGAAGAATATCAACAGGATCCGACAACTTATTCCTTGGATGAGGTTGAAAAGGAGCTCGGATTACGTTGATATATCATGTTGAGTTTACAACGCAAGCTTTGAAGGGCCTTAAGAAGCTCGACAAGCCGGCGGCTTCTTTGATAACCGGCTGGATTAAAAAGAACATTGAAGGATGCGAGAATCCCAGAATACACGGGAAGGCTCTGGCCGCTGACAAA
Source organism: Firmicutes bacterium UBA1764 (assembly GCA_002315535.1). Taxonomy (GTDB): domain Bacteria; phylum Bacillota; class Clostridia; order Peptostreptococcales; family Anaerovoracaceae; genus UBA1764. The sequence continues at coordinate 26,411 of DCHA01000072.1, forward strand.
GCAGGGCAGTGGCGATACCGTGTCGGCGATTACAGAATTTTGGCTTTGATTCGTGACGATGTAGTTACAATTCTCATTATTAATATCGGGCATCGACGGGATATCTACAATAGATAGAATGCCGGAGCGCGTTTGTCTAAGGCAGACGCGCTTTTTTATTGCCAACATAACACATCGCCTTAAAAACCGGCTAACTGTTTTACAGTTTGCTCTCCAACACGCCTAGCTGTTAGGTTTGTGCCTGGCACCTTAACAGTTTTGTTTTGATTGTTGCTTACTGTTTTACAAACAGGCGTGAAAAGGCGCTTGGTGTTATATTCCAGTGCTGAATCATAACAGTGCGACCGGTTATGTGTGTAACTGTAAAACACTTACCCTGTTTTTCGGCCAAACTGTTAAGCCTCCGGCAGAAACCTTAACAGTTTAGGCAAAAATGCGTGCAACTGTAAAACACTTGGGCGAATTTTGCGCCAAACTGTTAACCCGCCAGCAAAATACTTGAATCAACCTGAAATGCGTGATATCATTATGATATCAAAATAAACTCAATAACCCAAAGGGAAAGGATTAAAGAAATGAACGAAAAGATTATTACCAAAAAGAAGGGCATGCTTGTGATGATACTTTGCATCCTCGCATACATCGTTGCAATTCCGGTGCTCATCATCGGTATCAACATGTCAGCGATAATGTACATGAGCTACGTGCTTGGCAGCATCAGCTTCATCGCGATGCGCGCACTCAGCATCGTCCTGATCATAGCATCCGCTCTGTGGCTTGCACTTGGCTGGATATTCTTCTTAGGCCTCAAGGTTATCAAGCCGCAAGAGGCGCTGGTTCTGACGCTCTTCGGCAAGTACTACGGCACCCTCAGAGAGGACGGCTTTTACTGGGTTAACCCGTTCTGCAGCGCAGTAAATCCTGCCGCAGGCACCAAGCTTAATCAGTCCGGAGATGTCAGCAGCGAAAGTGCACTCGAGCTCGCGGTAAAGGGCTCCGGCACACAGAGCGTTCAGTTTGCGAGCAAGAAAATTTCGCTCAAGGTAATGACACTCAACAACAGTCGCCAGAAGATCAATGACTGCCTGGGCAATCCGATCGAAATCGGAATCGCCGTTATGTGGCGCGTCATCGATCCGGTCAAGGCTGTGTTTAACGTTGATAATTACAAGGAATACCTGTCGCTTCAGTGCGACAGCGCAGTCAGAAATATAGTTAGAATTTATCCGTATGATATTGCGCCCGGAGTCGACACCACAGGGGACGGCGTTGCAGACGAGGGCAGCCTTCGCGGATCTTCAGAGCTAGTTGCAAAGCGCATCAAGGATGAAATTCAGTCCAAGGTTGCAGAGGCAGGCATCGAGGTTATCGAGGCAAGAATCACATATCTTGCGTACGCTCCGGAAATCGCCGCAGTAATGCTGCAAAGACAGCAGGCAAGCGCAATCATCGATGCAAGAAAGATGATTGTTGACGGCGCTGTGGGCATGGTCGAAATGGCGCTCGAAAGACTCGCAGAAAACGACACAGTTCAGCTCGACGAAGAACGCAAGGCCGCAATGGTATCCAACCTGCTCGTTGTTCTTTGCGGCAACAAGGACGCTCAACCAATTGTTAATTCAGGAAGTTTGTACTAATGGCAGAAAAAAAGCAGGTCCCACTGAGGCTCTCGGAAAAACTTTATAACGACATCGCCGCGTGGGCAGAGGACGACTTCAGGTCGGTGAACGGGCAAATCGAGTACCTGCTGATGGAGTGCGTGCGCCAGCGCAAGAAGGACGGAAAGTACGTTTCCAAGGAAATCGACAAGCCTATCGAGCTTGATATTTAGTTTCGTGTGCCGGAGCCTTACGCAGCAAAGCTTTGCGTCGCGCATGCTCGGCGTATAAACATAATTCATAATTTGTTTCAAAAGGGGAATGAAATGTTAAAAATTGAAAACTTAACAAAGACATATGGTGATTTCAAAGCAGTCGATAATCTGAGCCTGCACATACAGCCGGGCGAGATATACGGTTTTATCGGTCGCAACGGCGCGGGCAAAACCACGACAATCAAGTCTGTGGTTGGGCTGCTGCAGTTTGACGAGGGCGAAATCACGATTGACGGATACTCAATAAAGAGCGAGCCTATCGCTTGCAAAAAAATATTTTCATACATTCCGGACAACCCGGATCTTTATGAATTCATGACAGGCATTGCCTATCTGAATTTTGTTGCGGACATTTATGATGTCAGCCCTGACAAGAGAAATCAGAAAATTTCCAAGTATGGCGACGCCTTTGATATCACAAAGGATTTGTCAAAACCGATCTCTGCTTATTCACATGGCATGAAGCAAAAGCTTGCGATTATTGCGGCGCTGATTCATGACCCGAAGCTGATAATTATGGACGAGCCCTTTGTAGGACTGGATCCGCTGGCAACACACAACGTAAAAGAAATCATGCACGAAATCTGCGAGGGCGGAGGAGCGATATTTTTCTCGACTCACGTTCTTGAGGTTGCTGAAAAGCTTTGCGACAAAATTGCAATTATTAAAGACGGTGTGCTTCTTAGATCGGGCAGCATGGAAGAGGTTAAGGGCGACGAGTCGCTCGAGTCCTTGTTCCTTGAGCTCGAGGACTACGATGACGAAAAGCTTGATGATGCGAACGCTGACACTGCAAAGCGCGGCGCAGAAAGCAAGTAGGTGGCGCGCATGCTGAAAGCTTTATTTAAAAAAGAAGTGCTGAGGCTCTTAAGCTCCCTGGCAGCAGGGCGCAAGGGCCCGGCTAATAACAAAAAGAAAAAAGTGGGCGCAAGCTCAAAGGGCGCTATTATTGGTTTTGTCGTGCTCTGGGCCTTCGTTCTTTTCTCGCTTGCGATGGCCTTTTTGGGCATGTGCGACATGCTTGGGCAGAGCCTCATTCCGCTTGGGCTTGATTGGCTTTACTATTGCCTCGTCGGCGTGTTTGCGATTGGTTTAAGCATAATTGGAAACAGCTTTACCGCAAGCTCGATTATTTTCAAAGCGCGCGACAACGAGCTGCTACTTTCGATGCCGATTCCGCCTGCGTACATTCTCGCAAGCAGAACGATGCTGATCTTTGCGATGAGCGTTTTGTTTGCCGCTGTTCCGATGGTTCCGGCTCTTATTCAAAATAAATTCATTGCCGAATCCATAAGCATCAATGTCGTTATCTGCGTAATCGTTTTGATTATTTGCATAGGCCTGATTGTGACAGCGATTTCCGCTCTGCTGGGATGGCTGCTTGCATTTTTAGGAAAGCACATAAAGCGCAAAAGCCTTGCTACGACTGCGTTTATGTTCGTTTTCCTCGGCGCGTATTATTACTTTTATTTCAACATCAATAAATATCTCACCAAGCTCACCGAGAGCAGTCTCGAGATTGGTGGCCTGATTGAGTCTAATCTTTTTGCAAGACCGGTCTATTCATTTGGCCTTGCGGCCTCCGGAGATTTCAAAGCTCTGGGATACTTCTTTGTATTTAGCGTTGTAATCTTTGCGGTCGTATATTTTATACTGACAAGGAATCTTGAAAAGATTCTGACCATGAGCGATGCGGGCATCAACAAGACCTTTGATGCCGAAGAACAGAGCAAGCAGGAGGCTGTTGTGCAGAAGAGCCCGAAGAAGGCGCTGCTGAAGAAAGAGTTTGACCGCTTCCTTGCGAGCCCCAGCTATATGATTAACTGCGGATTTGGAATAATTCTTTTGATTGGCGCTACAGTATTTGTGCTGATAAAGGCAAAGATGTTCGGAGGCCTTATGGAGGCAATGAACTTCCTGGCAGGGGACGGCTCCGGCAGTCTAAGCGATGGCGCAACTGCATTAATGGCCGGCGGCGGAAAGCTTGGAAATCTTCTTGCGTTGGCCGCAAGTCTGGACAAGGCAGTTCTCGGAAGGCTCGTTGGCGCAGCTCCATTGCTCATCCTGCTATTTGCGTGGGGCCTCGCCGGAACTTGCGCAACTGCTGCTGCGTCGGTTGGAATTGAGGGGAAGAATCTCTGGATACTTAAGGTGCTTCCGGTTAATACGATGGATGTTTTGAATGCAAAGTGCAATATGCAGATACTGCTGACAGCACCTGTTGCATTCGTGTTTATACTCGCAAGCGGCTTCGCGCTTGGGCTTGACTTGTCGCAGACGGTTTTCTTGCTACTGGTGACTTATCTGTTCATCAGGCTTCACGCCTCATGCAGTCTTTTGATGGGGCTTGTTAATCCGAAGCTTGACTGGACCAACGAGAATGTGCCGGTTAAGCAGAGCGTTGCAGTTTTGATTGCGTTTATTGCCGGCCCGCTTGCCGGGCTTCTTGTCGGCGCCGCTTATGTCTGCGTGCTTTACAGGTTCGTTCCAATCGACGGCTACCTCGCGGGCCTTATCGTAGTGCTCGCGCTGCTCACCAGATTTACGATCGGTAAGCTTTACACTAAAGGCGTCGCCATGTACGAATCATTATAAATCACAATTTCACGCCCCGGGGACACTTGCAGTCCCTTGGCTGCAGCATCGAGTTTCTGAAACCATGCGTGAAGCTCTTGCGTCGGAAAAATTCGAAACTGGCGCGAGCACGACTTCGTCGACTCGCTGGTTTCTGAATTTTTCTCGTCCTCGAGCTTCAGCAGGTTTCGAACCCTCGCTGAGTGCAGCCAATTGACTGCAAGTGTCCCAGGGGCTTATTGTTTTTATAAATCAAGAAAAGCCGACTCAAAAAGAAAAAATTTGGCGCACCGCCAGGCCATCGCAAACGCTAAACCGCACGAAGCCCGAG
>DCHA01000072.1:31229-38403 GCA_002315535.1 Firmicutes bacterium UBA1764
GGTTTAAAAGTGTGGCCGCGGGTGCGCCAAATTTTTTCAAAAAGAGTCGGCTTTTCTACAATAATATTCGCAAAAATGTTACAATAAAGTATTAATTAGTAATGACATTTTACCAAGCAGGAAACAAGAAATGATTAAGCAAAGTGTTAAAAAACCGTTCACTGTCTTAGTTGCGGTAATAATGGTAATCGCTCTGGGCGTTGTCAGTCTCACAAAGATGACGGCTGACCTTTTGCCGAGCCTATCACTGCCATACTTGATTGTAATAACAACCTATCCCGGTGCATCACCGGAAAAGGTTGAATCTGACGTTACCAAGCCGATCGAGGAGGCACTCGGAACGGTAACGGGCGTTAAGACGGTAAGCTCAACAAGTGCAGAAAACTATTCAACGGTTCAGCTTGAATTCGAGGACGATACCGATATGGACAGCGCTCTGGTCAAGGTATTCAGTGCACTTGACCCGGTTGAGGCCGATCTTCCAAGCGGCGTTGGCACTCCGCAAATCATGGAGGTTTCCATGGACATGCTCGCTACTGCGTACATTGGTTTCCAGTACGACGGCATGGATATATTTGAACTGACCAGCTTTGCGAACGACGAAATCATTCCTGCAATCGAGCGAGTTGACGGCGTTGCAAGCATTACAAAGATGGGTATGGTTGAGCAGACAATTCACGTTCAGCTGAACGAAGAAAAGGTCGATGACCTCAACAACAGAATTCTCGCAAAGACAAATTCATCCTTCGACAAGGCATACAAGCAGCTGAATGACGCAAAGAAGCAGCTCGTTGACAGCCAGAAGGAAATCGATGATGCCAAGGCCGAGCTCCCCGATCAGTGGCAGGAATACTACGACGGCGTTGAAGAGCTCGAGCAGAGCAAGATAGATCTCGAAAAGAACAAGCAGGAAATAAAGGATAATCTCAAGGATGTAAAGAAGGCCGAAGCATCCCTTCTTGATAACTTCGACATGCTCTCAGCAGGCGTCGCAGGAATCGATTCTGCCGGAGGCCCATCCGCAATCCAGAGTGGTCTTTCTCAGGCCCAGAGCGGACTTTCCCAGGCCAAGGGCTATGTTACAACCCTCACCGAATTAAAGGCTACGGCCGAAGAGGGCGTTGCACAGGCGCAGGCCGCAGTTGACATGGACCCGACAAACACCGAGTATCAGACCGCGCTCGCAACAGCGCAGGGACAGCTCGATGCCTTAAACGAGAATCTCGATAAGGCAAAGGCCGGAGTTACCACCGCTCAAAGCTATGTTAACAAAGCAAACGAAGGCCTCTACGGTCTCGACGGAATAATCGAAGCATATAACGGGCTTCGCGAGGCTCTTGACATGAGCCCTGTATCCTACAGCTCCGCTACCATTACCGATGCGCAGTGGAAGGAAATCAGCACAGGCTGGCAGGGCCTTTGGGGCGCCGCAGTCGCAAAGCTTAACACTGCAAAGGTTAGCCTCGAATCCGCTGATGCTCAGATGGAATCCGCAGACGCTCAAATCGAAAGTGCTCAGAAGCAGCTTGACTCCGCAAAGGAGCAGCTTGACGGCGCAGACGAGCAGCTTAGCGACGGACAAAAGCAAATCAATGACGGCTGGGAAACATACTATGAATCAGTCGAGTCATTTAATAAACAGAAGAATGAAATCTTAAAGACCGCAAACGCAGATCAGCTTCTTAAGCTGTCAACTCTTGCACAGCTTATCTATGCACAGAACTTCGCAATGCCTGCAGGCTACATCGACGATGAGAACGACCAGAGCTGGCTTCTCAAGGTTGGAGAAAACTACAGCAGCGTTGAAGACTTAAACGACGTTGTTCTTTGCAACATCGCAGACATCGGAGATATTAGACTGACAGACGTTGCAGACATTACGGTTATAGATAACTCCGGCAATTGCTATTCAAAGATTAACGGAGAGCGCAGCGTTCTGCTCGCAGTTTACAAGAGCAGCACTGCATCGACCAAGGAAGTAGGCGATGCTGTTATCGAAGCCGCAGAAGAGCTTGAGACACAGTTCCCGGGCCTTCACAGCCTTGACTTCTTTAACCAGGGTGATTACATCGATCTTCTTACCTCAAGTATTCTTGACAGTATGATTATCGGCGCAGCCCTTGCTATAGTAATTCTCGCATGGTTCCTCAAGGACTACAGACCGACACTTGTTGTTGCAATCAGTATGCCGCTTTCGATACTGCTTGCGATTGTTGCGCTGTACTTCTCCGGAATTACGCTTAACATCATGTCCCTTGCGGGACTTGCACTTGGCGTTGGTATGCTTGTAGATAACTCAATTGTAGTTATCGAAAATATCTACAGACTCAAGACCCTTGGCATGAGCGCCGCTCAGGCCGCAGTAACCGGAGCAAGACAGGTTGCGGCACCGATTATTTCATCGACACTTACAACAATTTGCGTATTCTTGCCGATGATATTTACGACAGGCATGGTAAAGGATTTGCTGGTTCCAATGGCCGCAAGCGTTGTTTACTGCCTTGTTGCATCGCTGCTGATTGCGCTCAGCGTTGTTCCTGCCGCAGGCTCCACGCTTCTTAAGAATTCCAGAGAAAAGGATCACAGGCTCTTTGACAAGCTCATGGATAAGTACGGAAGAAGCCTTGGCTGGTGCCTTAGCCACAAGGTCGTTCCTCTTCTCGTCAGCGTTGCTCTTCTTGCGGGATCCGTTTATGCGATCATCAAGATGGGCATTGTAATGATTCCTGATATGTACGCAGAGCCTCTTGTTATCACCATCACTCTTGATGATGATAAGACTCGCGAGGAGGCTTACGATATTGTTGATAAGGCAGTTATCGCCGTATCAAAGATTGACGGCGTTGAGGCTGCAAGTGCTATGGCCGCAGAAAGCATGCTCTCAATGTTCTCTTCAGCCGCAAGCGATGGCATAGAAGGCTACGGGTCCTTCCTTTGCTACGTAAAGATCGAAGGCGACAATCCATCAGAAAAGATGGTAAAGAGAATGGTTGCTGACATGCAGGAAGCTCTGGCACCACTTGACTGCGAGACGAGCATTTCCGCAAATGAAATGGATCTTTCGCTTTTGACAGGCTCCGGACTTTCAGTTTATATCTACGGAAACGATGTTGTTAAATGCCTTGAAATCAGCGAGGACGTAATGGACATTGTTGCGCAGGTTCCGGGCTACATCGATATTTCTAACGGTATCGAGGACGGCGACAAGGTTGTTCATTTGATGATAGACAAGAACAAGGCTATGAGCCTTGGCCTGACTGTTGCGCAGGTATATGCTGACCTTTACACAAAGATCAGTGACACAGTAACCGCAACGCAGATTACTATTGACGGAGTAAGCCTTGATCTCGAGATTCAGGATGCGACACATCCGCTCACAAAGGATAATCTGCTCGACTACGAATTTGATGTAAGCAAGGTTGATGGCGACGGCGACACGGTTACAACAACCTACAAGCTCGGCGATTTCGCACACATAGAAGAAGAGGCAACTCTGGGCACAATTACAAGAAGCGATAACAGCCGCTACATCACAGTCAGCGCCGCTGTTGAAGAGGGTAAGAATGCAACACTTCTTGCCAGAGAGCTCACTCCTCTGATTGAGGAATACGAGGCTCCGGTCGGCTACCGCGTTGAAATGAGCGGCGAATCCGAAACCGTTAACGACATGGTTATTGAAATGAGCAAGCTGATTGGACTTGGTCTGCTCTTCATTTACCTGGTAATGGTTGCGCAGTTCCAGAGTCTTCTCTCACCGTTTATCGTTCTCTTCACAGTGCCACTTGCATTTACCGGTGGTATGGCAGGCCTTCTCATTATGGGTGAGCAGCTGTCGATCATGTCCCTCATGGGCTTCACGATTTTGATGGGTACGGTAGTAAACAACGGTATCGTATTTGTTGATTACGTTAACCAGCTGAGAATTGAGGGCAGGGAAAGACGCGAGGCCCTGATTGAAACAGGAAAGACTCGTATGCGTCCGATTCTGATGACAGCACTTACAACCATTCTCGCGATGAGCAAGCTGCTCTTTGGTTCTGATATCGGATCACAGCTTGGCGGTGGCATGGCAGTAGTAATCATGGGAGGCCTTGCATATGCGACCCTCATGACCCTGTATATCGTTCCGGTAATCTACGATATACTCTTCAAGAAGCCGCCTGTAAGCGTTGACGTAGAGTAGTTAAATGCAAAATAAAAAGTAGACACAGCCGTGTCTACTTTTTTTATTTGCTGCTATTTGTTTAATCAATATGTCCGGTGGCTTTTGCAGAGTCGCTTATTGCAGGCTCTGTTGTTTCTTCCTCGCCGGCACCGTACACCTCTGTGTCGACTGAGTAGTCAAGCTTGTATCCCACAATCATGTATGGGAAGATGTGGCCTCCGGCATCCTCTACATCATAGTACTCTTTAATGTATCTGGCCCAATCCGCGAGGTATACGGAGTAGTGGTGTATGTAGGTATCGCTTTCTCTTCCTGCCAGAGCTATATGCACTATGTAGTCATATTCGTTGCTTTCAGCAAGCTCTATACCTTCAAGACTTGCGTCGTAGTTGTCCACGCCAAGAGGAATCAAATCGATTACTCCTGTTCCCGGATCCGCGGATGCGGCGTAGCTTGTCTTGTAGCTTGGAACCGAATGCTTAAAGATCGTGTCGTACATAAAGGCGTCCGCAAATTCAAGCATGGTGTTCCATTTCATGTGGTAGGCTCCGGTAACATCAACGCTTGCGTACTCATCTATTCCGGAGTAGGACGCAACCGTAATGGCAACGATGTTCCAGAAGTCCTCTGATGAAACCGAGGTGTAGTCGATTGTGTTACCGAGAATATGGTTGTACTCGATGAACTTTTCGATTGACGGAATGCCGCGGCTGACTGCTTCATAAACAGGATCGTCCAAAGGAAGCATGTTGAAATTTATCTGAGATAAATCAACTGGCTCTTCAATATTATTTTGTAAGACTGTTTTTTCCTTGCCACAGGCTGCAAAACTGAGCAGCAGGGCAAATATCAACAGTAGGCTTAATGTTTTCTTCATAGTTATTATATTTTATGGTATTTCATCAACTTAGTCAATTTTTTGACACGCTTTTGTGTTATACTAAATCGTCATGGATTTAAATAGTATCAGTTTCATTTTTTGGTTTTTACCAATCTTTTTAGTTATATATTACATTTGCAAGCTGCGCATGAGAACTGCGTTGCTTTTACTTGCAAGTCTTTTCATCTGCTCCTGGGGCAGCACTGAAAGCCTTGTCTTTTTACTTGTTTCAATTCTCATCAATTGGGTCTTTGGCTTTATGCTCAGCAGCCGCCCGAACACTTTGTCTCTTGCGATAGTTTGGAATGTTGCCTTCCTTGTGCTTTTCAAGTTCATGGGAGTGACGGAAAGCCTTCCTGTAGGTATTTCTTACTATACGCTCAGCGCAATTTCGTACTGCATTGATGTCGCAAGAAAAGATGCAGGCTTTATGAAAAACCCGGCAAAGCTTGCGCTTTACATTGCATTTTTCCCGAAGCTCATCATGGGCCCGGTTGTTTTATACAAGGATTTTGAGCAGCAAATCGACTGGCCAAGCGTCAATGCAGACATGGTGGCAGACGGTATGTTTAAGTTTGTCATCGGCCTTGGCAAGAAGCTTATCATTGCGGGCTCTCTTGCTGAGATGACCAGCTACTGCTGGGCTGATGCCTGCTATGCGACCGCTTCGGCATGGCTAGCAATTATAGGATTTTCACTTCAGCTTTATTATGATTTCTCCGGATACAGCGACATGGCTATAGGCCTTTCCAAGATGCTCGGTTTCGAGGTGCAGGAGAATTTCATGTATCCATATGAAGCGTCAACTCTGACAAGCTTTTGGAGCCGCTGGCACATCGCGCTTTCAAGATGGTTTAAGGACTACGTTTATTTCCCAATGGGCGGCAATCGCAGGGGCGAGAGCAGAACCATGTTCAACCTCTTTGTTGTTTGGCTTGCAACGGGAATCTGGCACGGCAACGGAATGAACTACGTTTTCTGGGGCCTCTTCCTTTATCTTTTCCTCAGCTTCGAAAAGAAGAAAAAGTGGGGCGAAAAAATCCCGAGAGTGCTTGGCATCATCATTACCGACTTCATCGTTATGATGGGCTGGGTTCTCTTTAATTCCAAGAGCACAGTTGATGCAATTGAATTCTACGGCTACCTCATCGGTGAGTCCGAGGCCTTGGTAAGCGGCATATCAAGCATTTATTGGTACAGCACCTTCCCATGGATTTTGATTGCGGCTGTTGGCTGCACATCATTCCCAAAGACCTGCGCAAAGCAGATTTTCCCGGAGGACAGCATGATTACCACAATCGCAAAGTGTGTGTTCATGCTTGCGGTTCTTGGTGTATCAAGTTATTACCTTGTAATTAACGGCTACACACCGTTTATATACCAGAGCTTCTAGGAGGGTAGGATATGAAAGAACGTAAAAAATATACTTACCCGATAATCATTTGCTTCATGTTGTTTATCTTTGGCGTGTTTGCGGCATTTTTGTTTACGGCGCCGGAGTCATACAACTCCAATGAGGAAAAGGATTTAATCCAGCACCCGAGGCTCTATGATATCAAGAGCTGGGATGAATACGGAAAGCAATTTGATTCCTATGTTTCCGACCAGTTCCCATGGAGAAATCTTATACTTCAAAACAAAAATGAAGTTGAAACCGATACAGAGATTGATACTATTGTTGAGGATGTCTATGTCTTAAGCAGCGACTATCTGTTCACCTTTACTTATGAAACAGAGGACTGGGCAGTTGAGGCTCTGGCAAAGACTATAAAGGCAAGACGCGCGGACAGCACGCTTCCGTTCATTTATATCATGGTTCCGCAAAAGAACCTGATACTCGGAGACAGCGAGCCAAGCGTTACGACTGTGGTTGACGAGAAGAATAAGAATAAGCTGATTGACTGCCTCAAGTCTGAGAGGGTTTCGTTTATTGACTGCTGCTCGTACATGCAGGCCTTTCCGCTCGAGGAGAGGGCGAAGTTCTTCTACAAGACTGATATGCACTGGAATGAGTACGGCGCCTTTGTTGCGTCTGAATATATTGCTGAAAGTCTCGCGGATACCAACAGAATCAAGCGCTCGTCGGTTCCGACTGAGAGCGACTTTATTTGGACTGACCTCACGGGTCT
>DCHA01000072.1:38463-39003 GCA_002315535.1 Firmicutes bacterium UBA1764
ATTCCGTTCTACGTTGCGACTAATGCAGAGGATTTTAAGTACTATACGAGTCTTAACGGTGAAGAGGTTCCAAGAAGCAGCATTGTTGCATCGGGCCTTGAATCAGACCCGCTTGATTACAACAAGCTTTCGACATATAACCTTGGTTATCTGAGAATTGAAAACGAGTTTGCGTCTGAGGACAAGCACGTGCTGATTTTAAAGGACAGCTATGAGTGCTGCATGACAGACTATTTCAGTGAAATGTTTACGGAGATTGATGTTGTCGATCCTCGCTATGCAAATTGCCCCAGCTTTGAGGAAATTACAAGCGCGAGGGATATCGACCTTGTGCTGATGCTTTATCACAGCAATAACATCAGTCAGGAATTGATTCAGTATCTGAAGGTAGAATAAAAATGAGCTCATGTGAGCTCATTTTTTATGTTTAGTCATTTGCGTAGTTTTCAATCGGGCTCAGGTTTTCCTGAATCGCTTCATAAATTTCCTGAGCGTTTATATGTGCGAAGTCGTGTACCTGCTCCTTTGTATAGCCCTTAA
>DCHA01000072.1:39151-41556 GCA_002315535.1 Firmicutes bacterium UBA1764
ATTGAGAGATTTAGTACATCAACTGACGGCTTTCTCTTGTAGTAAATGGAATTATATATTTCCTGGATTTTCGCCGCTTCGGTAAAGCACGCATTCTGCCTTGGATTCATATCCTTGTCGAGCATGTCTACGGTAAAAAGGAAACTCTTTACTACAGTGTCAAGCAGCGCATCGTGGAAAGCCAGCTCGGTTGCAGGGATGCCTTTATCAACGAGATTATTAAGTGACGCTCTAAAGTCCTTGAATTCCGGAGTATCGTAATCCTTGTCTCCGGCGGAGTTCAGCGATGCGTTGGAATTTCTCATAGCGACGGTAACAGCAAGAACAGTGTCCTGTGGGACCATCTTAAACAGCTTTGGCTCTCCATCCTGAGTTTCAAGCTTGAATTCTGTAATGCTTCCGTCCTTTTCAGGCACTGAAACAAAAACGTTTTCTCCGGAGTCTACCGCTTTCTCAATTTTAGCAAGTGCATCCTCAAGATCTGTTACGTCAAAGTGTTCATTTCTGTATTCGATGGGACCACGTGTAACAAAGCCGTTCTTTATATAAAAGAAAAGAGTGTCATCATCGGTGGCGTTAAGTACATTTCCCAATAATTCTTTTATAGTCATTCCTGTTTAGCCCTCCATATTTATGGCTAATAATTAATAATATTATTATACATTAAATTGCAGAAAAAATTGCGCTTAAAAACTATTCTTATTTAACGTGGTAAATTGCTAAAGTGTGTGCTAAAATATATTGCAAGTTAAATTTTTGTAGCTTGCGTTTTTATTTTTTACTAACGAGGCATACTATGCATATTATTCAGGAAAAGTACACATTCATATCATCTGATATTGATAAAGCATCAGAGCAATTTTTCAAGGTTTGCGAGGAGCTTAAGATGGACCGAAAGGAATCCATTAAACAGCGTCTTGCATTTGAAAATACTCTTATGACCTGGGCATCAGAATTCGGCGAAAGCAAGGAATTTGTTTTTCATGCCTATAAAAGATTCGGGGTTCCGCATGTTGCGCTCAGATGCGTTGATAATCGCTCTGTAAACCCATTTAAGGTTGATGTTGAGGACGTTTACAGCAACTCGATTCTCAATATTCTGTCCAACGCTCCGGAATACTATTTTAACGCGGGCATTAATACCGTAATCATCAAGCTGAAAAAGCCTACTATGAATCCTATGGTTCAGCTTGCGATTATTATTGCGTGTTCACTTACTGTGGGCTTTCTCGGAAAGTTTTTGCTGCCGGCGAGCATAGTGCAAACCTTGCTCACATACATTATTGAGCCGTGTTACAGCACCTTCCTTAATATACTTTCGTGCATCGCTGGCCCACTGATTTTCCTATCGGTTGCCTGGGGTATTTACGGTGTAGGCGATGTTGCAACCTTTAATAAGCTTGGTAAGAGCCTCATGGTATTCCATGTTGTATCCGCATTTATTTCATCAGCTTTTGCCATGCTTTCATTTCCGTTCTTCGGACTCCATCTTTCAACTGCCGGAGCCGATGCGTCTCAGATTTTCAGGATTCTCGATTTGATACTTGGAATGTTCCCAAGAACAATCATCCAGCCTTTTGCAGACGGCAATACGCTTCAGATTATTGTAATGGCTGTGATTGTTGGAATTGCGCTTTTGTATCTCGGAAAGAGATCTCGCTCAATTGCGAATGCTATTGAGCAGTTTAATAATGTTGTCAGCTTTACACTTCAAATTGTAGGGAATCTGATTCCGATTTTCGTTGCTCTGGTATTAATTAATTTGGTATGGTCAGACGGATTTGCAATTGTTGCAACTGCATGGAAGTTTATCGCAGTACTGATTCCGGTTCTGCTTGTGTATGCAGTGCTGTTCTGCGCAGTTGTATCAGCAAAAGTAAAAGTAAACCCGTTATTAATTGCAAAGAAAATTTTACCGGCCGCATTCTACGGCTTTACTACAGCATCAACTGCCGCAACCTTTAATGAAATTACGACAGCATGTAAAAAGCTTGGAGTAAGTCAGTCAATGATTGGCTTTGGCGTTCCTTTGGGAATCGTAATCCAGAAATCCACTGTTGCCGCATACTATGCAATAATGACTCTTTATATTGCAAGCGCTACAGGAGTTGAAATTTCCATCAGTTGGATGGTTATTGCGGTAATAGTAATGGCTATAACCGCGTGCGCAGCACCTCCTATTCCTGGAGCCGGATCAATTGCGTTCTCGATGATATTCAGTCAGCTGGGCATATCACTTTCGACCATCGGTATTGTACTTGCAATTGAGGTTGTAGTTGACTTCTTCGTTACAGCTATAAATGTATTCTGTATTCCGTTGTCACTTGCATTCGTATCAAGCAGATATGGACTTATTGATAGAGAAACGCTGGAAAGTAAATAAGATTAAAAGAGCCTTGAGGTTT
>DCHA01000072.1:41602-43967 GCA_002315535.1 Firmicutes bacterium UBA1764
GGTTGGTGTTCTATTGCTTTAGGAATGTGTCTATGTCTCCGAGGTCGATAACCTTTTGGTCGATCTTGTCTTGCATTGCCTGCTTGTTGAATTCTTTATCAGTTGGCATGAGGTTTACGTCGAGCTTCTTAACGCCCTGATTGGTTATGGTCTCAATAACCGCGCCGCGCTCAACCTGGTAACGTCTGATAAGTGTTGCAGGGTCTATTCCGTTAACCTTTGCAAAATCCTTTAAGATGTTTGCTCTGTTGCTGACAAGCTGAACAACTGCAAGCGGAGTGAGCTTCTCAGGCGGGAAGAACTTTTTCATTTCTTCGCTTTGCGCAAGTCTGTTGATGTCTAAGTCTAAATTATCAGATTTATCAAATCCGCTTAAATCAAGATCCTTAACTGCCTGATAGTCAGTTTTTTCA
This sequence comes from Firmicutes bacterium UBA1764, assembly GCA_002315535.1. Taxonomy (GTDB): domain Bacteria; phylum Bacillota; class Clostridia; order Peptostreptococcales; family Anaerovoracaceae; genus UBA1764. The sequence goes on from DCHA01000072.1 coordinate 42,016, forward strand.
CTGAAGGTGCAAAGCATATTAGTTGTAATAAGCTTTGCAAGATTATTATAAATCTTTTCCTTTGCCGCATCAGAGTAGACAGCCTTCTTCTTGTTCATCTCAAAGTCATATGCTGATACAAGCAGGTCATCTGCATAGTTCAGTACCTTAAGATCAAGGTGTCCTTCCTCAAGGCTGTCAGTTGACATGGTGAATCCAACAAAGTATTCCATTGCCTCCATGCCCTCTGATATCTGCTGAACTCTGTCTGCCTTGGCAATTCTAAGTTCTGCCAGAGTCTTGTCAAATAAAGCTTTCAGCTCCGGCTTCTTTGGATTAATAACGATATCATCATGGTGCATGATTCTTTGCTGCTGATTGTAGAGCGCAAATTCCAAAACATCAGATTTAACATTCGGCATCAATGCTTTGGTAAGTGCCTGCAGCTGATATGCGCTGTCTAATCTGGTAAAGGCTCTCCAGGAAAGCTCTTCCTGAGCCTTGATAGTATTGCTGAGATATCCATCCGGGTATCCATGCGCTGCATCAAGGTGATGTAATTCTTCCTTGTACAAAATGTAGTCTGCAATCTTTCCGTTAAACTTGGTAAGCGCAGTTGTCAGCTTGCTGATATCACTTTCGAGCGGGACAAGCTTCAAATTCTTATAAAGGTCAAGCACCTCATCAAGAGATTTTCTCATTTCGGAAATCTGTGTCTTGTTTCCGACAAATATCGGGAAGTCAGTTTTATCAAGTCTCTTCTTAAAATGCTCAAGTGCCTGGATTGTAAGAGTTACGCCAAGCTTTTTATTATCCAGAGCCTTTCCTTCTTCAACAACAGTTGTCTTGGATTCACTCAGTTTTATTTTGTCCTGGAATTCACTGTAATTAGCATCAGTGCTTGCATATTCGCCCTTGTCATTGAGCTGAACGCACTTGCATGATTTGGTCGTGTGATCAACTACATAAACAATATTGTCATCTCCGACGCGGAGATTCTTTGGTTTGCCTGCGTTCTGATGAATTCGAACCATTGCATCTCCAATGCCGAGCTGAAGACCGTTCTTATTGTAAAAGCTCTTGCCCTTTGAAATATTATCAGGATGTCCAAGGCAACCCAATCCGTTTAGGAATCTGATGAAATCATCAGCTTTTTTCCCGTACTTGTTTGCCTGCTCAAGATTTTCTATTGCGTAATTAGCTTCAGAGAATTTCTTTGTGACATTTTCTCTCAGGGTGCTTCTTGCAACGAATAACTCTGATGTGTTCAGCCCTGTATTAAGCGCTTCATGAATATGTGAACTTGCCAGAGCCTCAACTCTGCCTCTGGCAGCAATTAATTTACCCGTAATAATCTGCTGCTCAGCCTTGTAAAGCTCCATATCATTGCGGCTGATTTTAACGCCCCAGGTCTTCATGCTCTTGATAAAGTTTGCATCATCAAACAATGCAAAGTAAGGTGCCTTCTTAGCCCAATCAGAGACGATTTGTTCATCTGAAAGATCGTCAAACCATTTCGGGTCGCATTCTGTAAGGACTTTCTTGAAAAGCTTTTCGGCCTCCTGGGTGGCTCTGGCAGGATCCTTAACATATTTAAGAGGTTCGCTTAAAACACCCGTGCGGAATTCGTCAAGTGCCTTTCTGCCTTCTGCTGTGAATTTATTCTTTTCCAATTCATCGAGCTTGCTATAAACATCATCTCTAAAATCGAAGGCCTCATAGATTTCCTTGTTGTGCTGCTCAATCTTTTGCTGCTCAGCCTCATTGGAGGAGGGCGCATCAAAGAGCTGATACATCATCCACGGAGCATCTGCGATGCTGTATGTCTCTTCGCCAATTTTGACTTCGGTGTGCTTGTAAGCCTTTATCTGCTTAAGAGCATCCTTAATCATGAAATGCTTGCGAAGATCATCCTCACTTGGCAGATAATCGTTAACATTCTCGTTAATATTCTTCCACTTGTCTCTGTTTAC
>DCHA01000072.1:44066-52755 GCA_002315535.1 Firmicutes bacterium UBA1764
GCTTCGGAAAGATTTTTGAGAAGCTTGGTTCTTTCTTCGAGCTCCTTCTTTACGCGATTGTTGATTACAAGCTCTTCAAGACGTTTTCTTTCAAACTCTTTTTCAACATGAGTTCCCTCTACGTCTTTAATAATTGCGTATCTTCTTCTTGTCTCAATTTCAAGGCTGCCATCCTCATTTACGAGTATGGTCTTGCCGGAGCGAGCCTTTTCAGCTCTATATTCGAAAACAGCAATCTGCGAACCATTGGCTGCGGCCTTAATTGCTTCTCTGAAGCCTACCTGTTTAACTTTGTCATTCGCCAGTATGAAGCATTCAGCCTTATCAGTATCAAGCTCGAAGAAGGCTTCCTCCTGCTGCAGCTTCTCATATACATTAATTTCTTTCTTTGCAGCTTCGATATCAGACGAGTACTGCATGTACTTAAGGAAGGTCGGAACAAACTTATCGCCGCCTTTAGCCTGTGAAAGCGTAGCGACATATGATGCTGCCATGGAGTCTGAAATACTATGCTCTTCCAGATCTGGCAATAGGGCATAATTATCGTCAGCAAGAAGCATCAGCTTTTTCTGTACAAGCTGATACTTTGCGTACATCATGTCTTCGTTTTGCTTGATTGTAGCTATGACATCTCCGGGCACCTTGATGCCTTCCTTTTCAGCGGCAGTCAGTATTTCCTTGCCCATGCTTGCTATCTTGAGGTTTGCATATTGGCTTGCCATATTCTTTGCAAGCTGCTCATCATCATTGGTGTTCATAAGCCAATTGATATCAGCGTTGTAGGCTCTGCTTACAAAGTATTGAATGATGTCCCTAGTAGAGGACTGCTGGAGCTCCTTTGGAATCAGGTTTGAAAGCTGCGTGATGCTGTGTCCTGTCAGGTTTGGATTGTTTGGGACACTGAGACTCTCAACAAATAATTCGTACTGCTTTGCATAATTGTGAATGTTGAGCTTTCTTGGGTCTGCTGTAAACTTGCGGTATTCATCTGCACTGAACTGGAATTTCTTTTCCTTTACGAAGCAGTTGTTAAGAGCTTTTAATTGATCCTTAGCCTGGTTGAATCTATCCTTTGCCAGAGCCGTGGTCATCTTAATTGTCTGCATCATCGGAACAGCAAAGGGCTCTGTGTAAGCCGGTTTTACTGTGTAATCGTATTCGACTTCTGTATGCTTGGCTTCAGGCTTAACTTCTTTAACTTCAGGCTGAGGCTCATCGACCTTTTCCTCCGGAGCCTTCTCTTGCTCCGGCTGAGGGATTTCATCCTCGACCATCTTTTCTTCAAATATTTCCTCAGTTTTTTCCTTCGGAGCCTTGTCTTCTTCTTTGGGCTTTTCTTCAGACTTTTCTTCCTGTGGCTGAGGAATTTCATCCTCGACCATTTTTTCTTCAAATTTATCTTCAGACTTTTCTTCTTCCTTAACTTCCTGCTGCTTGCTGAGCTCGAGCTCTTCTGCCTTCTTAAGCATGTTCTGCTGGTAGATTTGGAGTCTCTTCGTTACAAGGTCGATACGCTTTTCGGCCGCCTCTTCCTTTGTCTTGATTCCGGTCTTGGTCGGGATGAAGGTTATGAACGTATCTTTATAGCTGTCATTAAGAAATTCAACGCTGTAGCCTACTGTGAATTCGGCATCATTAACAAGGTAATCATCAATGGCCTTTGTAGGATCAATCTGATTACCGTTTTTGTCAAAGCATAGAGCGTTAAAGCCATTGTTTGTAAACATGTGCTTATCACATAAGAATTTAAACAGTTCCTCCTGCTTAGGCCCGATTTTTTCGTACACCTTGTATGCTGAGTGCAAGGAGCGAAGCTCACTAAATGCGTCAACAAGTGCATTTACATCAGCCTTTACATAATCCGGGTCAGGTTCTTCTCCGGCTGTAATCAGCATTTCCTGTTCTGCCTGGTATAAGAGCAGGTTCTGATTAATAGCGTTCATTTCCTCCTGAGTTTTCTTCAGAAAATCCACGCCAATTAAAGACCTGAATAAAAGATTGTTTTCAAGCTGATTCTTTGCAACCCTGAACTGATATGCGTACTGCACAAACTGGCGTTTTTCTTCAAGGAGGTCCCACTCCTTCTTGTTAAATTTTTCGCCGCTTAAAAGATTCTTTCTGTCATCAAGTGTATTAAAACTGAAGAGGAGACTGGTGTTCTCCATCTTTCTTACTACATCCTCCGGCTTGTCGTCAGGATTGAACTGAAGCTGTCTTTGATCCATGCGGAGCATTCTCTGCCAGTATTTTTCAAGCTGAGCGAGCTCGTTCTTGTCACCCTCCGGGCCGGCCTTGTACTTTTCACGAATCTTGGCATTTGCTTCAAGATTGTCCATTATCACTGAATCGTCAAGCTGGCTGTTGGTCGGCTGCATTTCATTCTGAAGCAAACGAGCCTTGAAGGCTTGTCTGTCGTTGTCAAGCTTTGATGCCTCATCATTTTTTGATTTCAGAATGTCAAAAACCTCTTTAGAAAAATCGCTTTCATAGTTTGCATCATTCTTTGCGTATTTTTCGATATCCTTTTGCTTCGGAATTTTATAATTGGCATCTATATACTTTTTATAGATACTGGTAAGCCTTTGGATGCTGTGTATTCTTGATTCGATAATTTGTTCCTTTGAAAGTGGTGGCATTTCGTCTCTCCTTTTATCAGAATGAAATAATTCTCATTATTAACCATAATATCATTTTATTCATTATATCATTTCAGCGTTTCAAAAGCGTTGCACACTAAATTGATTTTTGCGTGCCTTTTCTATATAATAGTTGGGCGCAATTAAAAGAATTTGTAAAGGGTGTATGGTCTGTGCCTGTAGCTCAGCTGGATAGAGCGTCGGACTCCGACTCCGAAGGCCGCAGGTTCGACTCCTGTCAGGCACACCAAAATAAAAGATGAGTAATAAAATTGAGATAAAAGAGAATAAAGTTGTAAAAACATTTGGCTCGCGCATGAGCTTTGTCAAAGAGTCGAATGTTTATGAAAAGATTAAGGGACTAGGGCTTGCTCCGGAGCTTTCAGGAATCTGGGACGGGGCTATTGAGCACGAATTCATCGAGGGTCGCAACTTCGACGAAGCGCTCCGCGAGACCTTCAGCAATCCCTATGATTTTATTAAGTATGTTAAGCTGTTCCTCGATTGGTACAAAAGATTCAGAGACGCCGCAAAGATTTCCCTCGGAGATATGGACTTTTCGGACTTTATTATCACTCCGCAGACCCAGCTTTACTGTATAGACTTCGAGCACTGCAAGCCGGCGAGCCCGGAGCAGGACATCGCAAATCTTGTTGCGGTTATCGCGCTTGACGGAGGCGGCTATAATCGCCTTACTCTGGAGGATGCAAAAATATTTGTAAAGACCGCCTTTGATGAGATCGAGCTTTCATCCGAAAAGCTTTACTATGCAATCAAGCAGGCTTTATGTGATAAATGCTCAGAGCTCGGAATTAAATCTCTCAGCTCTGCTAATGAATATTTGGCAAGCTTTGTTTGCAGCAGCTTTGCGCACAAGCCGGATTACGGCCATGAGCTTGAAAAAATCATGGAAGCTATCAGCATCAGCAAGCACATGTGGACGATTTTTGCCGAGGACGTTAACCTTGAGACCGAAAAGGAAATCAGATGCCTGATGAGCAACGACAAGGAAAACTATGATGTCTTTTTCATTACAAAGAACGGCAAGGTGCAGGATTTTCCGCTCATGATCAGAACCGAAGGCACTTATAAGGTGCTCCAGCAGATCAAGGATCCGTATGCGGACCTCAAGGATCTTCTCAAGATGAATTTCCGCTGCAAGGGCTTCGCAATAGAGGAAATGTAGTATAATAAATATCGCAATGCATGCAGGGCTTCTGCCGGAGCATGCAATACGCGGGCGTAGTTTAGTGGTAAAATATGGCCTTCCCAAGGCTAGGTTGAGGGTTCGATTCCCTTCGCCCGCTCCAGAAAAAAAGATAGACCCCATCGGGGTCTATCTTTTTTTCTGGAATTGTAGATGAAGGGAATCGAACCCGCGAGGGCCCCTCGGCTTGAGTTTTTACCTATTTTAGGGTATAATAACTTCGTGGGTTTATACCCTTCTTTTGACGTGCATGGAACCTAAGGACGCACTCGTCCGCAGGTGTGGGGAATCGGAAAGAGGCAAGGATAATGAAAATTAAGTTTTGCGGCGCAGCAACCGGTGTAACGGGCAGCTGCCACCTTATCAGCACAGAAAAACACAAGGTATTGCTGGACTGCGGAATGTTCCAAGGCGGAAAGGCAATGGAGGCATTAAATAAGGAGCCATTCCCGTTTAATGCATCAGAAATAGAGGCTGTGGTTATTTCACATGCCCATATCGACCACTGCGGCAGGCTCCCGCTTCTCGTGAAGCAGGGCTTTAAGGGCGTTATTTACGCAAGCGACGCTACCGCTGATTTGCTTCCTGTAATGCTGCGTGACTCCGCTCATATTCATGAGCAGGACAGCCAGTGGCAAAACAAGAGAAATCTTAGAGCGGGCAAGCCAAACGTTGAACCCCTGTATACAACAAACGACGCAGAGGCAACAATTTCACTCATTCGCCCTGTGCGCTATGATCAGCTCATAGAGCTCAACGACGAAATGAAAATCGTGTTTAACGATGCGGGGCATATCCTCGGATCCGCAATAATCGAAGTATTTTGCGATGAAGAGGGCAGTACTACAAAATTGGTTTTCTCCGGAGATATCGGAATGAGCGGAAGACCGATTTTAAAGGACCCGACAATAATTCACAAAGCAGATTACGTTGTAATGGAAACCACCTACGGCAACCGTTTACACGAATCAAATAAAGACAGCATCAGCAAGCTCCTTGACATTGCAGTTGCAACCGTACAGCGCGGCGGAAATGTAGTAATCCCAAGCTTTGCGGTAGGCAGAACTCAGGAGCTGCTGTTTGAACTAAATAAAGTGTACGACGGAATGGGCCCAATGCACGAGCTCTTAAAGAGCGTTCCGGTTTACGTTGACAGCCCTATGGCAACAACCGCAACCGAAATCTTTAAGGACAATGCTCAGGCATATGACGACGAAACAAGAGCGTACATCCTAAAGGGTGATCATCCTCTTGATTTCAAAAACCTGCACTTTACCGCCAGCAGCCAGGAATCTCAGGCAATCAATTTCGATAACAGGCCCAAGATTATCCTCTCTGCATCAGGTATGTGCGATGCCGGTCGTATCCGCCACCACCTAAAGCACAATCTTTGGGACAAGAAAAACAGTATCGTGTTCGTAGGCTATCAGGCCGAAGGCACCCTGGGCCGCAGACTCGTTGACGGAGAAAAGAGTGTCACGCTCTTCGGCGAGGAAATAAATGTTGCCGCAGAGATTCATAATCTCGAGGGCTTCAGCGGACATGCAGATAGGGATGCGCTCTTCGCATGGCTAAACGGCTTTGAGAAAAAGCCAAAGCAGATTTTCCTAGTTCACGGTGAATCCGATGCCAAGCAGGGCTTTGCAGAGTACGTAAAGGCAAACAAGGGCTGGGACTGCGAGATAGTTCACGGCTATGATGAATATAATCTTCAGGCCGGAGAAATCTCAGATGGTCAGAATGCAGAAATGGATTTCGCTTCGGGCGAAGAAATCGACAAGCTGAGATTCAGAGTTGCCGCAATGCACAGCGAGCTTGAAAATATCCTGTACAGCACTCACCTTGCGGTTGACCAGAGCGTTTCCGCAAAGCGCATGAGCGAGCTTAAGAACAAGCTTGCTGAGCTTGAAAAGGACGTCTTCGCACTCGGCGCAACCGTAACAAAGGAAGATCGTGATGAACAATAATCCTGTCGTAATAAGAATTGTTGTAGGCTAAAAATAAATCAGGAGAAGTTATGCAAATTGTAATGGCTACCCAAAACAAGGGTAAGCTTGCAGAACTGAATAAATTGGTAAGTGAGTTTGGAATAGATATTCTGTCAATGGCAGACGTTAATCTCGCAGACCTTGAGATAGAAGAGAACGGCTCGAGCTGCCAGGAGAATTCCTTTATCAAGGCAGAAACCGTCATGAAGCTTACAGGGCTTCCTGTAGTCGCAGATGACGCGGGGCTCTTTGTTGAGGCTTTAGGCGGGGCTCCGGGAATATATTCGGCGCGCTACGCCGGAGAGCACGGAGATGACGCCGCAAACAGAGCAAAGCTGTTGGCAGAGCTTGCAAGAGTCGGCGCAGATACCAAGGAAAAGAGAAAGGCATACTTCCTGTGCGTAATAACTCTGGTTTATCCTGATGGAAGAAAGCAGGTCTGCGAGGGCTATTGCCACGGCAGCATAGGCTTTAGTGAAGTCGGAACACAGGGCTTTGGGTACGATTCTGTCTTTATCCCTGATGGCTACGAGGAAAGCTTCGCACAGCTTGGGGTCGATGTAAAAAATAAATTCAGCCACAGAGCTAAGGCTCTGCAAGAGCTTAGGAGTAGATTATGAAGAAACTTATCAGCATTATATTAATACTGGGCATGCTTTTATGCGCGGCACCTGTCTACGCAGACGATGCACTAAACCTAAAAGCAGAGTCGGCTATTCTTATTGATATGACAACAGGGAAAGTATTATATGAGAAGAACGCTGATACAAGGCTTATGCCGACAAGTACTGCAAAGATGCTAACTGCATACCTGGGCATTACCAATCTTGACATGAATGAGTATGTAACGGTAAAGGCTGAGGAAATTGAAGGAATCACGGGCGGCGGTCTCGATTTGTATGCAAACGAAACTCTTGGCATGGGCACCATGATTTCTGCAATGGTTTTGACCAATGCAAATGATGCGGCCTATGTTGTTGCAAACAGAGTAAGCGGAAGCGTTGAGGCCTTTGTCGAGCTCATGAACGAAACCGCAAAGGAGATAGGCTGTGAGAATACCAATTTCACAAACCCTGCGGGAACCGATGATGAGAACCAGTATTCAACAGCAGAGGATCTCGCAAAGATTGCAAGCTACTGCATGCAGAACGAGGTTTTCCGCAGAGTAGTATCAAAGGAAACTCTGGTTATCGAGCCGACAAATGTTTCGCAGTACAGATATCTTTCAAACAACAATCTGCTTTTATACGATGAAACACCATCAAGCAGAGTTTATGTAAATAACGTTCTTCGTTTCTGCAAGTACGAGGGCTGCATCGGTATTCAGTCCGGCTATTCTTCAGGTGCCGGAGCATGCCTTGTCAGCGCTGTAACCAAGCAGGATACTACGCTTCTTGCAGTTGTTCTGCGTGACGGCGCAACAGAAAGATACGCTGATTCAATCAAGCTTTATGACTATGGCTTTGAAAATTTCAAGACCGTAAAGGTTCTTGACGACGGCTATAATGCAGGAACAATTGCCGTTAAAAAGGGAACGGTTTTAAGTGTTCCTTTGGCAGTTGAGGATATTTCATACGTTACTATTCCCGCAAATGCGAAGGTAGAATCCCTTGCGACTTATGTAACGCTTGATGAGTTTGTTGTGGCTCCGGCCCCGGCAGGGACTAAGGTCGGAACACTTAAGGTGATGAGCGATATTGAGCTCGTTGCTGAATATGACGTCGTTACCGCAGAGGATGTCGAGCTCGGAGGCTTCTTCGCAAGAATGGGCTTTAACGAGATGAGCGTTAAGAAGATTGTCGCCATTATCGTTTTGTGCGCTCTTGTGCTCGCCGGACTCATTGTTCTGCTTATTCTTGTCGACAGAAAGCGCACTATTCAGCGCAAGGCTGCCAGAGCAATCAAGCGCCAGGAGATGGAGGCAAGAGACAGAGAGCTTCGCCTCGCCTGGGAAAAGAATCATCCGGGCGAAGAATATGGTGCGGAGATTTCAGATGAGAAGGCTGATGACAACGACGAAGAACAGGATGATATAACAGAATAATGAACTTTGACATTCACGAAGAATTGAAAAAGTTACCTGACTGCCCCGGAGTCTACATTCACAAAGACAAGACGGGGCAGATTATTTATGTGGGAAAAGCGATTTCGCTCAGGAAGAGAGTTCGCCAGTATTTCCAGTCGCCGAAGAATCAACCTGAAAAGGTTCGCAAGATGGTGTCTCATATTGAGAAGTTCGAATATGTCACCTGCGCCAGCGAGGTTGATGCGCTTATCTTAGAGTGCAGGCTTATTAAGCAGTACAGGCCGAAATACAATATCCTTCTTCGTGACGACAAATCCTATCCGTATATTAGAGTCGGTATTAATGAAAAATATCCGACCATCATAAAAACAAGAAGGCTGCAAAACGACGGAGCAAGATATTTCGGGCCGTATCCGTTTGTAAGCATACTTGACATGGTCATTGATCTGCTCAATTCAACATATAATCTGAAGCGCTGCAGACAGACCGAATTTTCGGAGGGCTCAAAGCCCTGTCTTAATTATCATATAGGGCGCTGCACGGGCTGCTGCACAGGTGAGACTGATGCATCAGAGTACAGACAAAGGATTGAGAAGGCTCTGGCATTTCTTGACGGAGATGACGCAGAAATCCTGGACATGCTAAACGCAAAGATGCAGGACGCATCAGATAAAATGAAGTACGAGCAGGCGGCGGGATACAGAGACTATATCGAGGCAGTCCACGAGATGCAGGGAATGCTGAGGGATCCGAAAAAATACAGAGACCCGCATCTTGTTGCACTCAATCAAAAGCAAAAACAGGTCGGCATTAAAAACGGCCTTGTCCATAT
>DCHA01000030.1:0-560 GCA_002315535.1 Firmicutes bacterium UBA1764
GGAAGAACATAGCGCTTTCCCTTTTCGCCTGCGGCAAGAAGAAAGGCTGCCATTGATGCGGCCATTCCTATACAAATGGTAGATACCTGTGGCTTGATAAGCTGCATAGTATCATAGATTGCCATTCCCGCGCTGATGCTTCCCCCCGGAGAGTTGATGTAAAGGCTGATATCCTTATCCGGATCCTCGGACTCAAGGAATAAAAGCTGTGCAACAACCAGATTAGCGCTGACATCATTAATCTCTTCACCCAAAATAATTATTCTGTCCTTTAAAAGTCTAGAATAAATATCATATGATCTTTCTCCTCTTTCGCTTTGTTCAACGACCATTGGAATTAAGCTCATAAAATACCTCCATTTTTGATAATTAAACAAAATGAGCGGGACTATAAGATCCCGCCCAGTCTTTAATAATAATTATTCTACTTCTGTTACTGTAGCAGGTTTTTCTTCTACATCAGTGAAGCTTGCGTTTTCATAAAGGAAGTCAACTGCCTTGCGGCTTAAGATATCCTTCTTAAGATACTGCTCATTGCCTTCTGCAAGCATGATTTCCTT
>DCHA01000030.1:653-4176 GCA_002315535.1 Firmicutes bacterium UBA1764
CTTCAGCCTTTGCAACTGCTTCAATGAGAAGTCTTGACTTAAGCTTTGACTCAGCCTGTGGCTTGAAGTCATCTGCAAGAGCATCCTCGTCTTTTCCGAGATACTTGCAGTATTCCTTAATTGCAAGTCCCTGATATGAAAGCTGCTGAGCGAATTCAGCAACCATGTTCTTTGCTTCATCGTCGATCATAACCTGTGGAAGTGTTACAGGGTTAGCCTCGATAAGCTTTTCAACTACAGCGTTCTTACCTGCATATTCTGCAGCCTTCTTTGCGCTGTCAAGAAGCTTATTCTTAAGGTCAGCCTTATATTCTTCTAATGTATCGAATTCACTAACATCCTTTGCGAACTCATCGTCAAGCTCCGGAAGCTGCTGATACTTTACTTCGTGGATATGGCACTTGAATACTGCCGGCTTACCTGCAAGCTCTTCTGAATGATATACTTCAGGGAATGTTACGTTAACTTCCTTGTCATCTCCGGCCTTGCATCCAACGAGCTGATCTTCAAATCCCGGGATAAATGTGTTTGAACCAAGCTCGAGCATCTGGTTTTCAGCTGTGCCGCCTTCAAACTGTTCTTCACCGCAGAAGCCTGCGTAATCAAGAACAACTGTATCACCGTTTGCAGCTTCGCCTTCCTTTGTTGTAAGACGAGCGTTCTTCTTCTGAGCAAGCTCAAGTTCCTTAGCAACATCTTCTTCTGTAATGTTGCGCATTGGTCTTTCAGCCTTGATGCCCTTATAATCCTTAACCTCGATTTCAGGAACGGTTGCAACAGTAACTGTTACTGTGAAGCCCTTACCCTTTTCGATCTTTTCTTCACTGAATTTAACGTCCGGACGGGAAATCGGCTCGATTCCAAGCTCGTCCAGTGCCTTTGGATAGTTGGTATTCAGAAGTGTATCAATAGCATCATTAAAGAATACTGCCTCACCATACCACTTTTCGATCATGCCACGAGGAGCCTTACCTTTTCTGAAACCATCGACAGCATATCTGCCCTTTGTTGCCTTATATGCAGCAGCTGTAGCAGCGTCAAACTCCTCGGCTGTGAAGCTCATAGTGAACTTTGCTTCACTGTTTTCTTTACTAATTAATGCGGATGTCATAATTTTCCTCCTGATGATGTTTATTTCCATATGGAAACAGTTTGTTATTATATCATATTTCTCTTGCAAAAACCATATTAAAATGTTATATTTCTTCCTGTTATTATCCGAAAGGCGAAAAAAATGGAACAAGAAATGAAATACAGCATTCCTGATAAGGAAGTTTCCGATCGTATTTGGGCCAATAGTCTCATTACAAAATACGGCGACGAGGCTACCAGAGAATCCCTTGTCATGAAGGCAGTATACTTTGATACAGAAGATAAAGATTTATCTAAGCATAATATGACCGTGAGAGTCAGAGCTGAAGGCGAGCATAAGTTTGCCACACTCAAATGGGGCGGATGCAGCAATAACGGTTTCCACGAAAGAAACGAGATTAATGTTCCCGTTGATGATGAAAGCTTTATTGCTCCGAATCCGGAGCTCTTCAAGGGCAGTGAAGACGGCGAAAAGCTGCTTGAGATAATAAACAGCAAGCCTCTTGTAAATCTCATGGAAATGAGCTTTTTAAGACGCAAAATCAGGCTGAAATATCAGGATAGCATAGTTGAGCTTGCACTTGACTACGGCGATATCATCACCGATAACGGCAAAACCCCTATTCTCGAGCTTGAGCTTGAGCTTTATGTAGGAAATGTAAAAAGCCTCCTTGAGCTCGGCGATGAATTCGCAAAGGAATACGGACTCACTCCGGAGGACAGATCAAAGTTCTCAAGAGGACTGAATTTAATTAAATAAGCGACAAAAATTTTATCCCCACTACCGACAAACGGTAATGGGGATAATTTTTACATTGTTTTCTCTATATGAATTTTTTGTTGAGATTGGAGATTACTTTGATTCAAAATCCATTGCTGCCATTCTCTTGTAGCCCTCAAGTCTATCCTTTGCATTCTCTTCAGCCTGCTGGAAGAGTGCTTCAGCTTCGTCAGGGAATTCTCTGGTAAGACTGCTGTAACGAACCTGATCCATAATAAATTCTCTGAAGGATGCTGTAGGCTCCTTGCTGTCGAGTGTGAACGGATTCTTTCCTGCTTCCTTGAGAAGTGGGTTGAATCTGAAGAGGTGCCAATAACCGCAAGCAACAGCCTTCTTTTCGTTGGTCTGTGTCTCGGACATACCCTGCTTGATACCGTGGTTGATGCAAGGTGCGTAGCAGATAATGAGGGATGGACCATCATAAGCTTCTGCTTCCTGAACTGCCTTCATGAACTGGTTCTTGTCAGCACCCATAGCGCACTGTGCAACGTATACGTAGCCGTATGTAGCAGCGATCATACCAAGATCCTTCTTCTTAATTCTCTTACCGGATGCTGCGAACTTAGCGATAGCACCTGTCGGAGTTGACTTGGATGACTGTCCGCCTGTGTTGGAGTAAACTTCTGTATCGAATACGAGAACGTTTACATCTTCGCCACTTGCGAGAACGTGGTCTACACCGCCGAAGCCGATATCATATGACCAGCCGTCACCGCCAAGACACCATACAGATCTCTTAACGAGGAAGTCCTTCTTAGCCATGATGTCATCTGCGAGCTGCTTTTCTGCTCCGGAGAGCTTAGCTGCTGCAAGTGCATCATAGAGAGCCTCAGATGTTGCTCTGGATGTTTCGCCATTCTTGAAGCCATCAACCCAAGCCTGTGCTGCAGCCTTTACTGCTGCATCGCTTGTTGTTGCTGCGAGCTCCTTAGCCCAATCCTTAACCTGGTTTCTGATCTGGTTAACACCTTCAACCATACCAAGTCCGTATTCTGCGTTATCTTCGAACAGTGAGTTACCCCAAGATGGGCCGTGACCCTTGCTGTCCTTGCAATATGGCATTGATGGAGCAGATCCACCCCAAATTGATGAGCAACCTGTTGCGTTTGCAATCATCATTCTGTCGCCGTAGAGCTGTGTGATAACCTTGATGTAAGGTGTTTCACCGCAACCTGCGCAAGCTCCGGAGAATTCGAAGTATGGCAGAGCGAACTGTGAACCCTTAACTGTCTTCTTGTCCATGAGAACCTTTGGCTCGATGCCAACACCGTATGTCCAGTTGTCAGCTTCAGCTTCCTGAGTTCCGAGCGGCTTCATAACGAGAGCCTTTACCTTAGCCGGGCATCCGTCTACGCAGTTTCCGCAGCCGAGGCAGTCGAGCGGGCTAACCTGCATTCTATACTTAAGTCCTGTAAGTTCCTTACCGGATGCTGCAAGTGTATTGAAGCCTGCAGGAGCCTTAGCAGCTTCTTCTTCTGTAAGAAGAACTGGTCTGATACAAGCATGTGGGCAAACAAATGCGCACTGGTTGCACTGGATACAATTTTCCGGAATCCATTCAGGAACGAATGCGGAAACGCCTCTCTTTTCATAAGCAGCTGTTCCGAGTGGGAAGTGACCATCTTCATATCCCTTTGTGAATGTGGATAC
>DCHA01000063.1:0-1960 GCA_002315535.1 Firmicutes bacterium UBA1764
TAAACTTCGTTACGATTTACATACGCATACGCTTTATTCTCATGGCAAGGGCGGCATTTTGGATAATGTAAAAAGTGCAAGTGAAAAGGGCCTTTCTATGATAGGAATATCCGATCATGGTCCGGGACACAAGCTGTTCGGGACGGATTTATCAAAAGTGCCGGACATGAGAAGGGATATTGACGAGGCTAGAAGCCTGTTTCCTAATGTTGATATAAAGCTTTCAGTTGAGGCAAATATCATTAATCCTTCAGGAAGACTGGATGTTAGCCTTGAAGATCAAAAGTTGTTTGATTATGTTTTGGCGGGCTATCACTACGGCGTACTTGGAGAGAAGCCTTTAAAGGCTATAGGGGTTTGCATTGGTGGCTGTGTAAAGCTCTTTTCAAATAAGGCATATAATACGGATTTGGTTGTAAGAGCTTTGTATGAAAACAATATCAAGATGTTGACGCATCCCGGAGATAAGGCTGCTTTTGATATCGATGAGATAGCAAAGGCCTGCGAAAAAACGAATACAATAATGGAGATAAATAATCATCATAACGGACTGTCTGTTCAGGGAATAAAAACAGCGGCTAAGTATGATGTTAAGTTTGCGATAAGCAGCGATGCACATGTTCCTTCAAATGTCGGATGCTGTGATAAAGCAATGGAGAGGATAATGGCAGCGGGGCTGCCGCTTTCGAGGATAATAAATTTATGGAACTGATAATTATTACAGGTCTTTCGGGATCGGGAAAATCACACGCAATGCATTTTACTGAGGATTTAGGTTATTACTGTATTGATAATATGCCTCCTCAGCTAATGACTGATTTTGTAAAGCTTGTTGAAAGCGGCAGGGCTGATATTGACAGGGCTGCTTTTGTTGTTGATATAAGAAGCAAGGAATTCTTTAATGATTTAAATGACAGGCTTGAGGATCTTAAAAAACGTGGCATTAATTATAAAATCATGTTCTTTGAGGCATCTGATGCGTGTCTTATTAAGAGATACAAGGAGACAAGAAGGAATCATCCTCTTGCTGAGTCGGCTTCACTCTCCGAAAGCATAGACAAGGAAAGAAAGCTGCTTAAAACCTTAAGAGACAAAGCAGATTATGTTATTGATACATCGACTATGAAGAGCGCTGATTTGAATAACGAAATCAGTGCACTTTTAGTGCCGGGAATAGCTAAGGATAGCTTTACTATTACCGTTGAATCGTTTGGATACAAGAACGGTGTTCTTGCTGAGGCTGACTGGATAGTTGATGCGAGATTCCTTCCGAATCCATTCTATGTTCCGAGTCTTAAAAAGCTTACCGGAAAGAACAAGAAGGTTAAGGACTATGTGCTAAGATCACTTGAAGCCAGAGATTTTGTCGCAAGAATATGTGGCATTGTTACGGATATTATTCCGTGCTATGTAAGAGAGGGAAAGTATCATTTGGTTATTGGGGTTGGCTGCACCGGCGGACAACACAGAAGTGTCGCTATAGCTTCAGAGCTTGCTGACAAGTTCAAGGCTATGGGTAAGAATGTTGTACTTATTCACAGGGATTTATAATGTCATTTTCATCTGAAACAAAACTAGAGCTTGCAAGGATAATCCCTGACAGGAAGTGCTGCCAGCTTGCTGAAATAGCAGGCTTTTTAAGGTTTGCCGGAAGCATCACCATTATGAATGGTAAGCTGGGTATAAGAGTTTATATTGATAGCCCGGCCATTGCGAGGCTTTTTATTAGCCTTGTAAAGGAATACTTTGGTGCAAAGACAGCTCTTTCAATTGGTGAGCCACGTGCAATTAACAGAGATAAAACTTTGATTCTTAATATCACTGCAGAGATGAATGCTGAGCAGATTTTACGAGAAGTAGGAATGCTTGGTGTAAAAGAGGGCAGCAACTATTTTGATGACTGGATTTCTGCAGATGTAATCAAGAAAAGATGCGATAAAAAGGCTGCGCTTAGAGGGGC
>DCHA01000063.1:2037-18217 GCA_002315535.1 Firmicutes bacterium UBA1764
CCGACCGACAGCGAGCAAAGAGCGAAGGAATTATCCAAGCTTGTTAACAGCTTCGGCCTGAAATCCAAGATTACTCAAAGAAAAAACAAATTCCTGGTGTACATTAAGGAAGGCGAGCAGATTTCTGATTTTATTAATATACTTGGGGCATCATCCTCTTATTTCAAATTCCAGGATGTGATTATTACCAAGGATATGAAAAACAAAGCCAACAGAATTATAAACTGTACTGCTGCAAATCTTGATAAAGCGGTTAACGCCGCTCAAAAGCAAATTGCGGATATTAAGCTTATTGACGAGGTGAAGGGAATTGAGACGCTTCCCGATAAGCTTTTTATAACAGCTAAAAAAAGACTTGAATTTCCGGAGCTGGGCCTTTCAGAGCTTGCAAGGGAATTCGAACCCGAGCTGACAAAGTCGGGTCTTAATCATCGTTTGGCAAAGATTTCAGCTATTGCCGACAAAATGAGATAAGGGGGAAATTAAAATGAAAAAAATGAAGAAAGAGGAAGTAAAGCTTCCTGAAAAGGCTACACCAAAAAAGAAGCCCGCTGCCGGAGTAATATTCTTCTGCATAGGCGTAATGGCTGCATGCGTACTTAAGGGTATTCAGCTTGACAGAGAGGAAGCCGCAAACAAGTCAGTGAATGATTCAGAAAGCGATACTGCTGAATAATTGTGACCGAAAAAGAATATAGAGTTGGTGGAATGTCATGCGCTGCTTGCTCTGCAAACGTTGAGAAGCTATGCAGGTCTCTTCCCGGAGTCGAAAGCGCATCGGTTAATCTCACTACTGAAAAACTAACAATTAAATACGATGAGACTGTAACAGGAAAGGATGCGCTTTTTTCATCTGTAAAAGGCATTGGTTACAGCCTTCATGAATTAAGCGAAAAGAAAGAAGCTGAAAAGGAGCCTAATATTACTCTGGCATTGATACTTGCGGGAATCGAGTTTTGTATATCAATGGGGAGTATGTACCTAAGGACCCCAAAGCTTGCCTTGCTGCAGCTTGTTCTTGCGGCATCGGTAATGATAATAGGGAAAAAATATTTCATTTCCGGTTTTAAGGCTTTGATACATAAAGTCCCGAATATGGATTCGCTTGTTTCGCTCAGCTGCACCGTGTCCTTTATATACAGTGTTGTCAGTATGTGCCTTGGTAAAGATACTCTTTATTTTGAGTCATGCGCAGTCGTTCTTGCCCTAATTATGCTTGGAAAGCATCTTGAGGCAAAGAGTAAGAAAAGGGCAAAGGGCGCTATTGAGGCTCTGCTGGATTTGACTCCCGCAAAGGCCATCAAGGTGGAAAACGGGGTGAAGCTTGAAGTTGCCGCAGAGGATCTGTGCGTCGGGGATGTTGTCTATGTAAAAAAGGGCATGGCTATTCCTATGGATGGAGCAATTATTGACGGAAGCACTAAGCTTGACGAGTCTATGCTGACCGGTGAATCAGTTCCTATTCCAAAATCCGAAGGGGACAGCGTTATAGGAGGAAGCATAAATCTTTCTGATAACATTTATGTGAAGATTACCGGGGTCGGCAATGATACCGTTCTTGCACGGATTATTAAGCTTGTTGAGGATGCCCAGGGAAAGAAGGCTCCTATTGCAAACATTGCGGATAAGGTTGCTGCTGTATTTGTTCCCGCAGTCATTGCTATAGCCTTGCTAAGTTTTGTGATTTGGCTTATTGCGGGCCAAAGCCTAAGCTTTGCTCTGAGAGTGTTTACAAGCGTTCTTGTAATAGCTTGCCCCTGCGCTCTTGGACTTGCAACGCCAACAGCAATCATAGTTGGAACCGGAATGGGTGCAAGAAATGGAATACTGATTCGCTCGGGCGAGGCTTTACAGCTTGCATCAACTGTAGATACGGTTGTATTTGATAAGACTGGCACCTTGACTGAGGGCATAATCAGGGGCGATATTGATACCAGTGAAGACAAAATCAGGCCGGAATCAATTGATGCTGTAAAGGCTCTTAAAAACCTCGGAATTAAAGTTCTGATGCTTTCCGGTGACAAACAGGAAACTGCAGATATAATAGCTGATCAAATCGGAATAGATAAGGCTATTGCCGGAGTTCTTCCGGGCGGCAAGGGCAGCGAAATTGATAATCTGAAAGGCGAAGGCCATAAGGTTATGATGGTAGGTGACGGAGTAAATGATGCTCCGGCATTAAGTGTCGCTGATGTAGGCCTTGCAATAGGATCAGGCACCGATGTTGCCATTGAATCAGCTGATATCATTTTGATGAGATCCGATCCAAGGGATGTTGAAAAGGCTATTAAGCTCAGCAAATACACAATGCAGCATATCAGGCAAAACCTGTTTTGGGCATTCTTTTATAACTGCATCGGTATTCCAATTGCCGCAGGATTGTTGTATCCTATAAATGGCATGCTTCTCAGCCCAATGATAGGAGGACTCGCGATGGCATGCTCGTCAATATTTGTAGTTAGTAATGCATTAAGATTAAGAACGAGGAAACTGTAATGAAGGCTCTTGAAGAAAAAATACTTAGGGAAGGTACCTGCATAGGTGATAATATTTTGAAGGTAGATAATTTCCTTAATCATCAGCTGGATGTAAAATTTATGGATGAGATGGGTGAGGAGCTTGCAAGGATTTTTAAGGAAAATAATCCCTCAAAAATATTGACTGTTGAGTCAAGTGGAATTGCTATTGCTCAATCCGCTTCCAGAGCTTTGGGCTATATACCGGTTGTATTTGCCAAGAAGACGGCCCCAAGTACAATGATAGAGGATTGCTATACAGCAGAAGCAATATCATTTACAAAAGGCACAAGCTCTATTCTGAGAGTTTCAAAGAATTTCCTCAGTGAAGGAGACAGAGTTCTTATCGTTGACGATTTTCTTGCAAGAGGGGAAGCGGGACTTGCGCTGGTTAGTATTTGTGAACAGGCAAAGGCAAAGGTTGTCGGTTTTTCTGCCGCAATAGAAAAGAAGCATCAGGGCGGATCCGCAAAGCTTCGTGAAAAAGGTATTAAAGTACAAAGTCTTGCAGTTATTGATACAATGCATGACGGGAAAGTATATTTTGAGTAAAGGAGATATATTATGAAGTTTTACAAGTGTGACAAGTGTGGAAAGATTTTAGAAGAAGTTCAGACCAGCAAATGCGAAATGGTTCAGTGCTGTGGTCAGCCTATGACAATTATGACAGCAAACACAAGCGACGGCGCAATGGAAAAGCATGTTCCTGTAGTAGAACAGAATGGAAATGTTGTCACTGTAACAGTTGGCAGTGTTGAACATCCTATGCTTGAAGAGCATTACATTCAGTGGATTGTTGTTGAAACTGAATACGGCAACCAGAGAAAGGAATTAAAGCCGGGACAAAAACCACAGGCAGTATTTGTACTCGCTGAGGGCGAAAAGCTTGTTGCCGCATACGAATATTGCAATCTCCACGGACTCTGGAAAAAGTAATATGGGACAGGTATTTGAATTAACAGATAAAGACTTCACCAAAGAGGTAAAGCTTTCGGAAAAGCCTGTTGTACTCGTAGAGTTCTATGCTCTTTGGAGTGAAGGCTATCAGTATTCGACTCCGGTATTTGAGGAAATTGCAGGCGAGCTCGAGTATGTGAAATGCTGCAGAGTAGATGTCGACAAGGCTCAAAAAATTGCCGCAAGGTACGGAGTATTAAGCACGCCAACATATCTGGTTTTCCATAATGCTCAGATAGTGAATCAGCAGCTCGGTCAGCTGACAAAGGATGAGCTTAAATGCATGGTAATATAAAAAATAGATTCCCGCATCTTGATGCGGGAATCATTTTTTTTACTTTGTCAGGTATAAGAAATATACGATGTAAGCTCTCGGAGAGTTCGCAAGTACTATTAGGTCTCCGGGGATCTTAGTAAGAAGCCCGGCATTATTAGCCCAGCTGACTGACTCTGCATAGTAGGTGTTACTGTAGGCAGGATCTATCGTTGTGCTTGGACAGCCCTTTGCTCTGTACAGGAATGTAACAATGTGAGCATTGCTGCATGTCATGTACGGGTCGAATTTTGTTTCTGAGGTTCCGTTTGCGATTCCGTTTTCATATGCCCATGCAACGGCTTCGTAGAAGTAGTCCCCCGGCTTGACATCTGTAAACGGAATGCTTGTCAGACTGCTTTCAGGCTTTCCTGCGGCTCTCCAAAGGAAGGTCATGGCCTGGCCTCTTGTGCATGTGCTGCTTGGTCCAAATGTAGTGTCAGTCATGCCCTTTGTTATGTTGTTATCGTATGCCCAAAGTACAGCGCTGCAGAAAAAGTCTGTGTCAAAGACATCTGTGAAAATTGAACTGGATTTCGGCAAATTGTTTGCTATCTTATCCCAGTTGTTTGTTCTGTCATAAGTACTGTCGGTGCATTCATAGTAATATGTCCAGCTGTAATGCTCTTTTGCATTGATTGCGTTGTCGCTTAACATAAAGTAGGTATAGCTGACAATATTGCATCTGTCCGGAGTCGGATCATCCCAGGTGACATCAATGTTATACCAGTAATCGCCAATGTGAACCTGGTTCCATACATGGTCCATATCAACCGATCTGACTATGTAGCTCTCAATCCCGCATCTGTTTAAAAGCTCAAGGTAAGCCTTGGAATATCCATCGCATACAGCCTTTTTTGTGACCAGAGCGGCATATGCATTATGGGATGCAAGTGTTGGATTAGGATCGTAAATAGTGTTCTTTACAAGATAGTCATGAAGGGCAAGTGCCTTCTCAAGATCTGTCATTTTGCTGTTAATAGAAAGCAGGGCATTATTTACAGCTTGCTCGTAGGCGGATTTTGCTTCGGCAGTATTAAGCTCATTGTATGAAATCTGAATTGCATATACAGTGTTTCCGACATAAGAATACCTGTTTGGGTCAGCGAAAAACAAATCAGGATATTGATCTCTGATTTCCTGAACTAAGGTGTCTATGTTCCCTGTACTTATGTTGTATTTCTTTATATCGACACTGGATTTTCCTTCCTTGAGTGCGGTATAAATATCCTTTTTTGCTGCTTCCCAAGATGCATTTCCCGTGCTGAAGGCAAAAGCCGAAGCCGGCATCAGGCTAAGCACTAAAACTAAACAAATAACAATCCTGGTTATTCTTTTTTTCATTATTTCACCGTTTAATATGCATTTCTTTTTTGAAATTTAATAGTATAATAATTGTATGAATTATATTTTAATATAATTTAAATAAATTGAAAAGGAGAAAGAAAATGGAATTAAAAGGAAGCAAAACTGAGGCTAATCTCTGGAAGGCATTTGCCGGAGAATCAATGGCAAGAAACAAGTATACATACTATGCATCAAAGGCAAAAAAAGACGGATATGAGCAGATAGCTGCATTTTTCGAAGAAACTGCACAGAACGAAAAGGAGCACGCAAAGCTCTGGTTCAAGGCTCTTAACGGAATCGGAACAACAGAAGAAAATCTTGTTGCCGCTGCAGAGGGCGAGCACGAGGAATGGACAGAAATGTACAAGGAAATGGCTGAAACAGCTAAGGAAGAAGGATTCATTGCACTTTCTGATGCATTCAATTTCGTTGCAAAGATTGAAAAGTCTCACGAAGAAAGATACCTTAAGCTTTACGAAAATCTTGAAAACGGCGAAGTATTCAAGAAGGGTAAGGTTGTTGTTTGGTACTGCAGAAACTGCGGTCACCTTGAATATGGTGTAGAAGCTCCGGAGGTTTGCCCTGTTTGCGGACACCCACAGGCTTATTTCGAAATAAAATCCGAAAATTTTTAGTGCACACTAATATTACTTAAGATTTTATATGATTAAAAACAGACGCAGAATAACTCTCATTCTTTTGGTTATTGCGATGCTTTTTTCAAGCTTTACCGCATGCTCAAGCCAGAAGAATGAGGCCTCTGTGCCTTCGACCGGCGATTCCGCCTCTTCAACATTAAGCACAAGCCTAACTCAGAATTCAGAGGTTGATAGCGATTCTTTAAAGGCACTGGCAATTAAATATTCAGGCAAGACAATCGGTGTACAATTAGGCACCGTTTTTGATGCTGTTATAAATACATATATTCCTGACGCTGTAGTGGAATATTATAATACAAATGCTGATATGGCGCTTGCTCTGGAATCGGGCAAGATTAGTGCCTATATTATTGACGAGCCTATGGCAAGACTCTTGGGTCAGACATACACTGATCAATATATTACCGGAGAATTTATGAAGTCTCCGTATGCATATATATATCCAAAGGGTACTGAGAAAACCAAGGTCTTAATTGCTCAAATGAATGATTTTATTGCAAAAATTCAATCTGATGGAACAATTAATGAACTCGATAGTATTTGGTTTGGGAACGATGAGTCCCTAAAAGTTGTAAATTATTCTGATTTAACCGGAGAAAATGGTACGCTTGAATATGCAATTTCGACAACCATTGGTGCTCCGTTTGCATATTTAAAAGACAATTCGTATGTAGGGTATGATGTCGATATGGCTGTTCGATTTTGCAGAGAGTACGGCTATAAGATTAATATAACAGACTATAATGTCGGAGGCTTTTTCGCATCCGTTTCCACCGGCATGTCTGACTTCGGAGGCACTTCCATTTGTGTTACAGAGGAACGTAAAGAGAGTATGGATTTCTCTGATCCAAATTATCAGGGGAGTGTGGTTCTGGTAACAAAAGAACGTTCTGAAACAGATGTAAGTGAGATTTCCGATGCTTCAGATTTTTCAGTTCTGAACGGGAAAAGCATAGGTGTTATTTCCGAGAGTGTTGGCAAAGATTATCTGGAAGAGCTTGTTCCAAATTGCAATATAGTTGAGATTGATACTCTAAATGAAATGCTTTTAGCTCTTGAAGAAGGAAATATCGACGCTTATCTTGATGATCAACCACTTGTAAGGGTTGCATTGTCTTTGTATCCGAATCACCATGTGCTTGGCGTTGTAGATCAGTCTGACTATGCATTTTTATTTACAAAGAATAATCAGCAGTCAGATATGCTGAGAGTGCAGCTTAATGTGTTTATTAATGAGCTGCGATCCGATGGTACGCTTAATGAAATTGACAGCATTTGGTTCGGGGATGATGAATCTGTTAAGAATATTGATTACAATTCGCTTACAGGTGTTAACGGTACAATTAAAATGGCTGTATGCACCGCTGTAGGTGAACCGTTTGTTTATAAAAAAAATAATAATATTTGCGGTTACGAGGCTGATATAGCCTATAGATTCTGCAAGGAAAATGGTTATAAGCTTGAATTCGTTGATACGGATTTTGGTAATATTTTTTCTTTAGTAGATAGTGGCGAATGTATTATGGGTGCTTCATGCATCACTATTACCGAAGAGCGCCAAGAACTTTACAATTTCTCTGACCCTGATTATCATGGCGGGAGCATTATTGTTGTTAAAAGAGTTGATGAGTTTGATGTATCAACTATCAGCGGATCTGCTAAATTTGACGAGCTTGACGGCAAGAAAATTGGTTACCTGTCCGGATCACTTTATAAGAGCTATATAGAGGAGTTAGTCAGCTCTCCAAATATTTTTGCTTACTCATCAAATTCAGAAATAGGCAAAGCATTAGAAGATGGGGTAATTGACGCCTATATTGTTGATCAGCCTCTTGCTCGAATACTTGTAAAGCCTTATGAAAATCATCATGTTCATTCAGTCATAGCGAAGGAAGAATATGGATTTGCTTTTCAAAAGAACAATACCGAATATCCTCAGCTGAGGAGTCAAATGAATTCATTTCTTAAGGATTTGAAGACCTTTGGACTTTTGGATCAAATTGATGATATTTGGTTCGGCGAAAATACATCTTTAAAAACTGTTGATTATTCTGTGTTAACCGGAGAAAATGGTGTACTTCGCATGGCTGTTGTCAGCGGAGTAGGCGCCCCATTTATTTATAGTGATGGAAACCAGTTTATTGGTTATGACATAGATATCGCCATAAGGTTTTGTGAGGAATACGGATATGGACTCGAAATATACGATTGCGACAGTGTAAAGAGTGCACTGGAGGGTGTGGCAGCCGGAAATTATGACCTCGCCGGTTCCTGCATTACTGTTTCGCAGGATAGAAAACAGCTTGTTGATTTCTCCGATCCTGATTATTATGGCGGCGTTATTTTTATTACAAAAGGCGCAGAGGTAGAAAAAACATCAAAGCTTTCAGATTTCTTCACTTCCATATCAAACAGCTTCCAAAAAACTTTTATCAGGGAGGAGCGCTGGAAGGTGTTTGCCAGTGGCCTGGGTATTACGGTCTCAATCTCTGTGCTTTCTGCTATATTCGGAAGTGCGATGGGCTTTGGTTTGTTCCTGGTATACAGAAAAGAAAAGAGAGTTATTAACACTGTTATTGACTGGGTATCAAGATTCCTTCAAATGACACCTGTGGTAGTAATACTGATGATATTTTATTATTTGATATTCGGCAAGTTTGGATTTGAAGGAATAGTAGTTTCAATAATAACATTCTCGCTTATGTTTGCCTGCGGTGTTGTAAGCATTTTTAATGCTGCTGTAAAAGCAGTTGATCCGGGTCAGGCTCTGGCAGTAAGAGCTCTTGGATATAAGGATACAAAGGGCTTTATTCGCATGATATTGCCTCAGGCTATTCCACATTTTATTCCCGGATATAAGAGCGAAATTGTCGGACTTATCAAGAACACCTCAATCGTAAGCTATGTTGCGGTGCAGGATCTTACAATGGTAACAGATATTATTCGTGCAAGAACCTATGAAGCTTTCTTCCCGCTTATTGCGACGGCTGCGATCTATTTCTTAATGGCATTGCTTCTTACCAAGCTAATAGAAAGAATTGAGATAAATATTGATCCAAGCAACAGGAAGGTAAGCCGTATCTTGAAAGGGGTGAAGACTGATGATTGAGCTTAAGCATATTTCAAAAGCTTATGATGATGTTACACCTCTTAAGGATGTAAATACTATTATCAATGACGGCGATGTAATTGCTGTTATAGGGCCCTCGGGCTGCGGCAAGTCAACGTTGCTTAAAATGATTAATTTGCTGGAGCGTCCAAGCTCGGGCCAGGTTATCGTTGATGGTGAGGATATTACAGCGCCTGACTATCCGACATATGAAATCGGCCGAAAGATAGGCATGGTTTTCCAGAGCTTTAATCTTTTTGACCACTTAACAGTTGTTGAGAATGTAATGATTCCTCAGATGGATTTGCTCGGAAGATCCAAGCAGGAGGCTTACGACAGGGCAATCGAGCTGCTTCATCAGGTTGGAATGGACAGCCGCGCTCTGCAATATCCTAAGATTCTCTCCGGAGGTCAAAAGCAGCGTGTTGCAATTGCGAGAACTCTGGCTATGGATCCAGAGGTCATCTTATTTGACGAACCTACCTCAGCATTGGATCCGACCATGGTTGGTGAGGTTCAGGCCGTTATTCGTGATCTTGCAAAGACAGGTATCACCATGCTGATTGTTACTCATGAAATGAAGTTCGCCAGAGAAATCAGCAGCCGAGTTTTCTATATGGATCAGGGTGAGATTTACGAGGATGGAAGTCCTGAGCAGATTTTTGAAAATCCGCAGAGAGATTTGACACGAAGATTTATCAAGCAGCTTAAGGTCTTTGAGACCTTGATTGATAAAAGAAATTATGATTTCCTTGGCGCAATCAGTGAAATCGAGCGCTATGGAAACAATGTGCAGCTTGAGAAAAAGCAGGTATATGCACTTCAGTCTGTATTTGAAGAGCTGTGCCAGCAGATACTTTTAAAGCACAATCCTGACTATCACATTAAGTTCACTGTTGAGTATAGTGAAAAGGATAGTGAGATTAGTATTTCTGCTGAGTACAACGGTGATCTCTTTAACCCGGAGGATACGGATAATGGGGTGTCTCTGGCTATTCTGAGGAGCAGGATCAGCAGTCTTGTGTATTCTCAGGATGAGGATAGTGAATACAGGAATAAATTAGTTATGAGGCTATAGTGACGCCCTGTCGGGTTCGATTTCCTTCATCAAATGCTATCAAGAAATTAAAAACCACAGCGTATGCTGTGGTTTTAATTTCTTGGTAGCCTCAACGGGAATCGAACCCGTGATTCCGCCTTGAGAGGGCGACGTCTTGAACCGCTTGACCATGAGGCCGTATTAACTCATTTTTGAGCGCTTAATTATTATATAGGCTAATTAGTGTTTTTGCAAGATAATTTCTTATAATCACTGTAATTTTAATGGCTAATTTGGTAAAATGTAAAGGTTATATGACATATTGAAAGGAATTTAAAATGGATTATAAAGAATTAGCTGAATTATTATTCCCGGAAATCACAAAAACTCCGGCAGATTACGAACAAATATATCCAAAGAGATCTATGAAGGAGGGTGCCGCTGTTACAAGAATGGCACCAAGCCCGACAGGCTTTATTCACCTTGGTAATCTTTACGGCGCGATGGCAGACGAAAGAATAGCACATACCACAGGTGGTCTTTGCTATCTCAGAATTGAAGATACTGATGATAAGAGAGAGGTTGAGGGAGCAATTCCTGTTCTCATTGATACACTTGGCTACTTCGGAATAAAGTTCGATGAAGGCGCTATGGGCGAGGATGAAGAATCAGCTATCGGAAGCTATGGTCCATATTGGCAAAGTCACAGAAGTGACATATACAAGGCTTGCGTTAAGTATCTCGTAGAGCAGGGCAAGGCTTATCCTTGCTTTATGAGCGAAGAGGAAATCTCTGAAATCAGAGCAGGCCAGGAAGCGAGAAAGGAAAACCCCGGAATCTACGGTAAATATGCAAAGTACAGAGATGCAAGCATCGAAGAGATTAAGAAGCACCTTGACGCCGGAGAAGTACCTGTAATGCGTTTCAGATCAGAAGGCGATCCTTCAAAGTATTTTGAAATTACAGACGGTATTCGCGGAAAGGTTTCAATGCCTGAGAATATTCAGGATGTTGTTATCTTAAAGCAAATAGGTCTTCCGACATATCACTTTGCTCATGTAGTTGATGATCACTTTATGAGAACAACTCATGTAGTAAGAGGTGAGGAGTGGTTACCATCACTTCCAATCCATGTACAGCTCTTTGATGCTATGGGTTGGGAATATCCAATCTTCTGTCACAACACAGTTCTCATGAAGATTGATGAGACAACAGGTCAAAAGAGAAAGCTTTCAAAGAGAAAGGATCCGGAGCTTGGACTTTCATTCTACAAGCAGATGGGTTACTTCCCTGAAGCAGTAAGAGAATACATCATGACAATTCTCAACTCTGACTATGAGGAATGGAGAATCGCAAATCCACTTACTGATTACAATGAGTTTAAGTTCTCTGCTTCAAAGATGAGTAACTCCGGAACAATGTTTGATCTTAACAAGCTCAACGATGTTTCAAAGGATGTTCTCGCAAAGAAGTCCGCAGAAGAAATTTACGATTTCTGCCTTGCATGGGCCGAAGAATACAATCAGCCAAAGGCTGAAAGCATGAAGGCAAATAAGGAACTGTATCTCAAGATCTTTGATATCGATCGCGGCGGTGAGAAGCCGAGAAAAGACCTTGTTTATGCAGAGCAGATTGTAAAGTTTATCAGCTATTTCTTCGATGATGAATTTGTCGTTGAAAATGAGATGCCGGCTGAATGCAAGGATGATCTCAAGGTAATTCTTGAAAAGTATAAAGAAATCTATGATCCTGCAGATGATAATAGCACTTGGTTTGGAAAGATCAAGGCTCTGGGCACAGAGCTCGGCTATGCGGAAAAGCCAAAGGATTACAAGAAAAATCCTGATCAGTTCAAAGGTCATGTAGGTCATATCTCAAGCGTAATCAGAATTGCAATGACAGGCAGAAGCAACAGCCCTGATCTTTGGACAATTCAGCAGATTATGGGCAAGGATATGGTTCTCAGAAGAATAGATAAGGCGCTCAGCGAAATATAAGCAATGGAATATAAATCAACAAGGGGCCAGGCTCCTAACATGACAATTTCACAGGCAATTATTCAGGGCATTGCTGCAGACGGCGGTCTTTATGTTCCTGATGCTTTCCCTAAGCTCGGCGGTGACTGGGAAGCACTTGGAAAGCTTAACTATCAGGAGCTTGCCTATGAAGTATTAAAGGGATATCTTCACAATTTTTCAGATGAAGAAATAAAGGCATGTATTGCCGGAGCTTACAACGACAAGTTCGAAAAATCCGAAATCGTCCCCGTAGTAAAGGCCGGAGGAGCTTTCTTTGCGGAGCTTTATCATGGTCCGACTGCGGCATTTAAGGACATGGCGCTCAGCCTCATGCCATATCTTTTAACCACCTCCGTGAAAAAAGAGGGCGAAGATAAGACTGTTGTAATTATTGTGTCTACATCCGGAGATACCGGAATGGCCGCACTTAAGGGCTTTGAGAATGTGCCGGGCACCGAGGTAGTAGTATTCTTCCCGGATGGCGCCGTATCACCTGTTCAGGAAAGACAGATGAGAACCGCAGAGGGAAGGAATGCGCATGTATTCTCAATCTACGGAAATTTCGATGATGCACAGACCGCGCAAAAGAAAATCTTAAATGATAAGGAATTTGCGCTAGAAATGGCAGAGCAGCATAATATCAAATTCTCTGCGGCTAATTCAATGAACATTGGAAGACTTATTCCGCAGATTGTTTATTATGTTTGGGGCTATCTCAGAATGATTGAAGCCGGCGAAATAAAGGCCGGAGATAAAATCAACATAGATGTTCCGTCAGGAAACTTCGGTAATATTCTTTCTGCATACTATGCATACAGAATGGGGCTTCCTGTTAACAAGTTTATTTGTGCATCAAATAAAAACAAGGTGTTAACCGATTTCTTTAATACCGGCGTATATGACACCAAGCGTGAGTTTTATGTAACTAATTCTCCATCCATGGATATTTTGGTTTCATCAAATCTTGAGAGACTTTTGTACCATGTGCTTGGAGACGGCGATAAGGTTGCTGAGCTGATGAAGGCTCTGGCGGAAGACAAGCACTACGAAGTAGATAAAGATGCCTTTTCTCTTTTCAGTGGAGCATATGCAGACGAATCAGAAATAATCGATGCAATTGCGGAAATGTTTAAGGAAAACGGCTATTTAATGGATACTCACACGGCTGTTGCCTATGCTGTTTACAAAAAGCTTGGAGACAACACACCGACTCTTATCGCATCAACTGCAAGCCCATACAAATTCGGAGATGCGGTTAGCAAGGCAATAGGAAAGCCTATTGAGGATACCGGAGTAAGTATTCCGAGGGGACTCAGAGACCTTGATAAGAAACAGATAGTATTTACAGAGGCTATTCCAAAGGAAAGCATGAAGGAAAAAATAAGAAATGAATTTGAAGGATTTTAAACATATTCACTGCATAGGAATCGGCGGAATAGGACTTTCTGCGGTTGCAGACATTTTCCTCTCAAGAGGTTATAAGCTCAGCGGATCAGACATCAAGGAAAGCAATATCATAGAGCAGCTTAGAAGCCTTGGCGCAGAGATATACATTGGACATGCTGCGGAGAATCTCGGGGACACCGATCTTTTGGTTTATTCAAATGCAGTATCAATGGAGAACCCGGAAATCGTTGAGGCAAAGAAGCGCAATATTCCATGCATCACCAGAGCAGAAGCTTTAGGAGCTTTGATGGCTGATTATCCTACATCGCTTGCTATTTCGGGAACACATGGAAAGACAACAACCACATCCATGATTTCTTTAATTTTGGATGATGCAAAATATGAACCGACAATTTTGGTTGGCGGAATACTCGACAGATTTGGCGGCAACTATAAGGTTGGTAAGGGTGATTATTTCGTTACTGAGGCTTGTGAATACATGGACAGCTTCCTTTCACTCAGACCTTGGATGGAAGTAATTCTAAATATTGATTCCGATCACTTGGATTACTTTAAGGATATCGACCACATCACGCGTTCCTTTAAGGAATTCGCTGAAAAGGTTCCTGAAAACGGATATATCATTGCATACGATGCAAATCCTTTCGTAAAGTCAGTAACAGAGGATCTAAAATGCAGAGTTGTATATTTCGGATTTAATGAGACAAGCAACTTCTATGCAAAGAATATAAAGTTTAATTCCTTAGGATGCGCAAGCTTTGACCTTTATGAGAACGGAATACTCAGGACAAGCATTCAGCTTGCTATTCCGGGAGAACATAATGTATCAAACAGTCTTGCCGCAACAGCTGCCTGCGTTGCACTTGGCGTTAGCATTGAGAATATCAAAAAAACTCTGGAAAGCTTCACCGGTACACAAAGACGCTTTGACTTAGTCGGAAAAACCAAGAGCGGAATAATGATTGTTGATGACTATGCTCATCATCCTACTGAAATTAAAGCAACACTTTCCGCAGCGAAAAATGTTGCTCATAATAAGATCTGGTGTCTCTTCCAACCTCACACATATACAAGAACATTGGCACTTTTCGATCAATTCGCAAATGCCTTTGAGGACACTGATAAGTTGATTCTTGCAGATATTTATGCCGCAAGAGAAAAGAATATTTACAAGATTTCATCAAAGGAGCTTTCTGCTGAAATAAAGAAGCAGCATCCTGAAAAGGATGTTTACTTCATGCCTGATTTTAACAGCATGGCTGAATTTGTTTATAATAACGCGTCTGAGGGCGATATTGTTATCACCATGGGCGCCGGAGATATATACAAGCTTGGAGATTTAATTTTAGAAAAGGATAAATAGCATTGAAGAGATCTGTACGAAGCTGCATTATGATGCAGGAGCTGATGGCGAATCCCAATAAAGATTTCCCGCTAAGCTATTTTGCGGGCAAGTTTGATTGCGCTAAATCCAGCATCAGCGAGGATATCAAAATTATCAAGGAGGCAATTGAGCTTCAGGAAGCGGGTATAGTAGTAACAAGCATTGGTGCTAAAGGTGGTGTCAAGTTTGTTCCAAGTATTTCCGATAAGGAAGCAAATGAATTCCTTGAATATGCCAAGAATCGCTTTGCGGAAGGAGATCGTGTTTTAGGCTCCGGATTTCTCTTCACTTCGGATATATTATTTGATCCTAAATTTGCCGAAGGTGCGGGAAAGATTTTTGCAAAAAGGTTTGCAAAGCTTGATGCTGATCTTGTCATCACAATTGAGACAAAGGGTATTGCGGTTGCTGAATATACAGCTCAGTACCTTGGACTTCCTCTTGCGGTAATCAGACGAGAGGCTAAGATTTCTGATGGATCAACGGTATCAATCAATTATTTCTCCGGCTCATCTGATCGTATTCAAAAGATGTCTATATCCAAAAGACTCGTTAAGCCCGGATCAAAGGCAATTATCATAGATGACTTTGTAAGAGGCGGAGGATCAATAAGCGGAATGTGCAATATTCTTGCTGAGTTCCAAAGCGAAGCCTTGGCGGCCGGAATAGTACTTTCTGTTGATGATGCAAGACATAATATGGTTTCGGATTTCTATCCGTTAATGTTTTTAGACTCAACGGAATTAAAGAATGGGCATTGTGTGATTAAAACAAATATTTTATAACTATTTTGTATCTCATTAACAAAAAATTCTAGCCAAAATTTGTATACAAAATCGAACTACTTAGGTATAATTATTTTTGAATAGGAGCGTTGACAGTAGTAAGAACCGCAATTATTCACATAACATTATAATACGGCATAATATAAACACTTGCTTTTGATTAACGAAAGATATGGTAAAGAAAGATTATGCAGATCACAGACGTTAGAATCCGTAACATGGAAAACGGCGGTAAGATGAAGGCCGTTGCATCTATTACAATTGATGATGAATTTGTAGTTCATGACATTAAAATCGTTGAAGGCGACAATGGTCTATTCATTGCGATGCCAAGCAAAAAAATCGGAGAGGAATATAAGGATATAGCTCATCCTCTCAATATGAAGACTCGTACAATGATTGCTGATACAATCCTTGCGAAGTATAAAGAAACAATATAAAAAACACGAAAGGACAATATTGAAATGGCCAATGATGCTGAGGTAAAGATTTTTACAGGAAACTCCCATCCTGAACTCGCGAAAGAAATAGTTGATATCCTTGGGAAGAAACTTGGATCGGCTGATGTTGCACAGTTTAGCGACGGAGAAATCAGTGTAAGTATCAATGAATCAGTCAGAGGAAGAGAAATCTTCATTATTCAACC
>DCHA01000063.1:18282-22050 GCA_002315535.1 Firmicutes bacterium UBA1764
TTAAGAGAGCATCTTGCGGCAGAGTTCATGCAGTTATTCCTTACTACGGTTATGCAAGACAGGACCGTAAAGCTAAGCCAAGAGATCCGATTTCATCAAAGCTTGTTGCTGATATTATTTGCGCATCCGGAGCTGATGATGTTATCACAATGGATCTCCACGCTGCACAAATCCAGGGTTATTTCAATATTCCTGTTAACCATCTTGAAGGAATGCCGGTACTCGCAAAGTACTTCCTAAAGAAGGGCTTTGATCCGGAAGATCTTGTAGTTGTTTCACCTGACCACGGTAGCGTAGTCAGAGCAAGAAACTTTGCTCATTACTTCAATTGCCCGATTGCTATTATTGATAAGCGTCGTCCAAAGGCAAATGTTTCTGAAATCATGAATATTATCGGTGATGTAAATGGCAAGATTTGTCTTATGATTGATGATATGGTTGATACAGCAGGAACCATCACTAATGCCGCTAATGCTCTTGTAGGCATGGGCGCAAAGGAAGTATATGCCGCTGCAACACATCCTATTCTTTCAGGTCCTGCAATCGAAAGAATTCAAAGCAGCGCAATAAAGGAAATGGTTCTTCTTAACACAATTCCTGTTCCTGAAGAAAAGAAAATTGATAAGATTACTGTTCTCTCAATAGCTCCGATTCTTGCAGAGGCTATGAGAAGAATTCATAACTTTGAATCAATCAGTGCGATTTACGATATTGCTGAAGAATAAATGTATATTATCTGCGGACTAGGTAATCCCGGAAAGCAGTACGAAGACACGAGGCACAACATGGGCTTTAAGACCATGGATGTGCTTTCGTCTCGTTTAGGCATTCCAATTACCAAATTAAAATTTAAGGCTTTAATTGGTGAAGGCCATATTGGAAGTGAAAAGGTTGCTCTGGTTAAACCACAGACCTTTATGAATCTTTCAGGAGAGGCACTTCGTCCGATTATGGAATTCTACAAAGAGACAGCGGATCATCTTATCGTTGTATATGATGATATTGATCTGCCTCTGGGTGGTCTGCGCATTAGGCCCTCCGGCAGCAGCGGCAGTCACAATGGTATGAAGTCTCTTATCTATCATCTTCAGTATGATAATTTTGCCAGAGTCAGAATTGGCATTGGTGATCACGGGATAATTCCTCTTGATAAATACGTAATTGGTAAGGTTCCAAAGGAAGAACAGCCGGTTCTTTCAGATACAATAAATGAGGCTGCTGATGCAGTCATTTGCATAGTGGAAAACGGCATCGAAGACTCTATGCAAAAACACAATCATAAATGAAAATAAGCGGAATTTCTGAAAACAGAATAGCACGCTTTGCAGGCAATTTAGAAGGACAGGAAATAATCATTGCAGCAAGCCCTTCAAGGGCTGACCGCATTGCAACAGACCTGTCTTTTTTTTCATCCAAAAAAGTT
The DNA here is from genome assembly GCA_002315535.1 of Firmicutes bacterium UBA1764. GTDB lineage: Bacteria > Bacillota > Clostridia > Peptostreptococcales > Anaerovoracaceae > UBA1764. Next base: position 19,706 of record DCHA01000063.1, read on the forward strand.
GTAGTTCTTCCTGATGCTTTTCCTGAGATGCTCAGCAAAAGTTTTAAGTATGATGCAAAGAGCAAGACCTACAGCTTTGGACGAATGAAGATCCTAAGCGAAATGATAAAGGGTGATGACATTATTGTTGTCGCTCCTGTTATCTCTGCGCTTCAAAAGCTGCCAAGCCCTAAGGCCTTTAAACAGGATGTCATAATGCTTGATATGACATCAAGCGCAGCAAGAGAAGAGCTTATATCAAAGCTCGTAAATATGGGCTATGTCAGAGAGGAGCTGTGCGAGGCTCCGGGCCAGTTTGCAATCAGAGGCGATATATTTGACATATTTGCAATAGGCTATGAATACCCGATCAGAGCTGAGTTCTTTGATACAGAGATTGATGCGATAAGAGCCTTTGATCCTTATACTCAGAGATCCTTAAAAAACATAGACAGCTTTGAGGTATGGCCATGTGAGCTCTCCGGAGAAGAAGCAAATCTTTGGGATTATCTTTCTGATAATGGCAAGATACTTATTGATGATCCTTCCCGCGTTGAGCTTTCGATTGAAGAGGGCAGCAAGGAGTCCGAAGAGCCTCTGGATTTGAAGCTTCCAAAGGCTGATTACTATTTCTATCCCCTCGGCGTTGAGGATGCTGATGAGTATATTGAGACCCGTCAGGCACCGATTTACGGCGGGCACATGGAAATCTTTTCAAAGGATATGAAGGATTTCATGCGCAGGGGCTATGAAATTACCATTGCATGTTCAACTCAGGACAGACTTGTTAATCTCAGGGATTTCCTCAGCGCAGAAAACATCGAAGGAATAATACTTCGCGATGGAACGCTTTCCACGGGCATTGAATACCCGGGTGAGAAGAAGCTTTTTCTCACAGACAGCGAGGTTTTCCCATATACTAAAAAGCGCAGAATACGCAGAGAAAAGGGTCGCGAAATAAAAGTCTTCACCGATATAAAAAAGGGAGACTATGTTGTTCATGAGGCTCATGGCGTAGGTCGTTTTGCCGGAGTTCAGAAGATGAGCGCAGGCGGCTCAACTAAGGACTACCTTAGGATTGAGTATGCAGGCAATGACGTTCTTTACGTTCCAGTAGACCAGATGACATCGCTTCAGAAATATGTCGGAAGTGAGGCCGCTACGCCAAGGCTTAATAAGCTGTCGAGCGGTGAGTGGAGCAAAACAAAGGAAAGAGTAAAGGCCGCAATTAAGGATATGGCGGACGAATTCCTAAGGGCTGCTGCGGAAAGACAGGCGGCCCCTGGATTTGCTTTTGCACAGGACTCAGAATGGCAAAGAGAATTTGAGTCAAGGTTCCCTTATGAGGAAACCGATGATCAGTTAAAGGCAACAGAGGAAATAAAGGCCGACATGCAGTCGGACCGCGCAATGGACAGACTTCTGTGCGGAGATGTTGGCTACGGGAAAACCGAGGTTGCGGCAAGGGCAATTTTTAAGTGCCTTGAGCAGGGCAAGCAGGCCGCTATGCTTGTTCCGACTACAGTTCTTGCAAGTCAGCATTATCATACCTTCCTTGCGAGAATGGCGGGTTATCCTTTTAATATTGAAATGCTTTCTCGTTTCAGATCTGCGAAGCAGCAGGACGAGATTATTAATAAGATAAACAAGGGCGAGGTAGACCTTGTAATCGGTACACACAGAATACTGTCAAGCGAGATTGAGTTTAAGGATCTAGGGCTTCTTGTAATTGACGAGGAGCAGCGCTTTGGCGTTGAGCATAAAGAGAAAATCAAAAATCTGAAAAAGAATGTTGATGTTCTGACTTTATCAGCGACTCCGATTCCAAGGACTCTTAATATGTCTCTGACAGGAATCAGATGCATGTCTATTATCGCAGAGCCTCCCGAGGACCGTTTCCCGGTTCAGACCTATGTTGTTGAAGAGGACGATAGGACAATTGCCGGCGCAATCAGAAGAGAGCTTGCCAGAGGTGGTCAGGTCTATATTGTTTATAACAGAGTAAGAGGAATTCAGACTCTGGCAGACAGAATAAGAGAGCTTGTGCCTGAGGCAAGCATTTGCGTAGGACACGGACAAATGGGAGAGACCGCTCTGGAAGACGTTATGATGGATTTCTCTGCAGGCAAGTATCAAATACTTATTGCTACAACCATCATCGAATCCGGACTTGATATTCCAAATGTTAACACGATGATTATCATCGACGCAGATAAGTTTGGCCTTGCGCAGCTTTATCAGCTGAGAGGAAGAGTCGGAAGAACCAATCGCATTGCATATGCTTATCTTTGCTGCAAAAAGGATAAGCAGATTTCCGAGGTCGCTGAAAAGAGACTTCGCGCTATCAAGGAGTTTACCGAGTTTGG
>DCHA01000027.1:0-4799 GCA_002315535.1 Firmicutes bacterium UBA1764
TCCAGCGAGCCAATTATTTTTCCAAGTGGCTTGCATAGAAGAAAAACGTCTTCCAGCGAGCCAGCCAATAAAAAAAGTGGCTTGCACAGGGCAAGATGCCTCTCAGCAAGCCACATCTTTAAAATATTACCTTATTTCCGTCCCCAGTGCAGGCAGCAGGCTCCGCACATCATCGTTTTCTGGCGGACATTTTGAATGCCGATTTTTTCAAAAAGCGACTTCAGTTCGGACGCTCTTAAAAACTCCTCAGTTGAATTTGCAAGCCAGTTGTATTCTTCCTTGTGCTTTAAGAGTCCCCCGATTAAAGGCATGATCCCCTTAAAATATATACTGTAAAAGAATCTTATAAATGCGTTTTCCGGGACAAAGGAATCAATGCAAGCCACGATTCCTCCCGGTTTAACAACGCGCATCATTTCAGACATAACTCTTTCATAGTCCGGAGTGTTCCTCAGTCCAAAGCTTATACACGCTCCTTCAAAGGAATCGTCAGGATAGGGCAGCTCCATCGCGTTGCCTTGGGTCCAAGTGACTGCGGGGACTAAGGCATCCGGATATGCATCATTCATTTTGCGCTTTGCAACCTCAAGCATTGCAGGCGAAAAATCCAGTCCCGTCACATCATATTTTGGATGGGATTTTTTTATTGCCAGAGATATATCTCCGGTGCCGCAACAAACATCAAGAATAGAGATGACTCTGCCGGCCTCGCATTCATCATCAATCGCATATTCAAATTCATCAAAGAGCTTGATGAGCTTTTTCTTCCAGCCTTGCTCCATGCCAAGAGAAATCCTTTTGTTTGCATCATCATAGCCTTCGGATATTTCCTGGAATACCTTATATACTTTTTCTTCTTTTTCTTTTGCGTTCATATATTAAAATAGTAAATCTGAAATCGGACCAAATTCGCGCTTGATGAAAAGCAGCAAATCGACAAAGGCCAGTACTGCAATATAAGATCCGTTGACAACGATGTTAGCAGCGAGTATTCTCTTCATCTGCTCAATTCTATGCGCCTGATCAAGCTGCGAATCAAAGAGCTTAAATACTGCCTTTCTGCCGATAAAGAAGGCAAGAAGAATTACCAGCATTCCCAGAATCCCGATAAGGAATATTGGTAAAATGAGCAGCGAGAAAATCCAAATATACATGAGTATAGTGAACAGCTTTTGCGTTTTAGCACGCCCCAGTAAAACGGGCAGAGTCCTTCTTCCTGCTTCAATATCCTTATCAATATCGCAGCCATTATTGCTTAGCATTATCAGCCCAATAGAAATGATAAACGGAATAGAGAAAATCAAAACCTCAAGATGAAGCTCCCCTGATGCAACTGCAATGCAGCCAAGCGGAATCAGTCCACCCATTACAAGTCCGGAAATCAGCTCACCAAGAGGCAAATATGAAATCGGTGTTTTCCCGCCGGAGTAGAGCACTATCGCAGCTGCTCCGATAATCCCAATCCAAAGAGGAATCAGGCATTTTGTTGAAGCGATAAGTATAACGCCCAGAGCAACAGCTACGGCAAGAAAACCAATTCCAAGCACCAGTGCTGATTTCGGATTGATGTTTTCGTAAAGAAGAACGGCATCGCTTCTCTCAAGATTATTATCCTTGCTGTCTGCGCCTTTGACATAGTCGATATAATCATTAAGAGTGTTTACAGACGATTGCATCAGTATACACGCAAGAACCAGGGCGGCAAATTGCCACAGCGGAAGCTTGTACCCATATAAATAGGAAACAAAACATCCAAACAATGATGGGCATATTGAGGCTGCCCAGGTATGTGGCGCCGCGAGATTAAGCGCCATTTTTGCAGTTAATTTATTGTAGTTCATAATGTATAGATTATACTTCAATTTAAGCCTTAAGGGAAAGGGTATAAACAAAAAGACAGTATATACCACCTGTTGTGTAACAAATAGGATTGTATACAAGTCAAAAACGGGATGCTTAAAAAGCTTGAAATTTCAAGATATGCGGGAATGCCATAAAAAATGTAAGCAAAATAATTCAAGTTTTTTGCAATATTTGTGTAATATTTTCGCAAAAAAACTGACATTTTGATAGGAATCTTAATTTACACGCGAAAAATGAAGTGGTACAATAATAATGTATCAATATGCTGAGGAGAAGTCTGAGGTTTTTTCAGTCAAGGTTCTGACCGGTGAATAGAATCTAACCCTGGTTAAACTAATGCTTTTTCTGACGCAACCAAATTCTTCAATGAATTTGTAACATTACAAGGAGGAAATTGTATGTACGCACTTATCGCATTTATTCCACTTTTAGTTACAATTGTATTGATGATCGGATTTAACTGGCCAGCAAAGAGAGCACTTCCTCTTGCTTGGGTTCTTTCCATGATCGTTGCTGCAATTTTCTGGAAGATGAGCGTAAAGAACATGATCGCTTATACTATCACCGGTTTCTTAAGCGCATTTGAAACTCTCGTTATCATCTTCGGTGCTATCCTTATCATGAACACACTTTCCCGTTCCGGCGCTATGGCTGCTATTAACGGAATGTTCAAGGGTATCACAAAGGACTTCCGTATCCTCGCAGTTATTATCGGATTCACATTCGGTGCATTCATCGAAGGTGCTGCAGGATTCGGTACACCAGCTGCTCTGGCTGCTCCACTGCTCATCAGTGTTGGCTTCCCACCGCTCGCAGCTGCTATCGTAGCTCTTGAGTTTAACTCAACTCCGGTATGCTACGGTGCTGTAGGTACTCCTACAAATACAGCATTCACAGTAGTTAGAGACGCTGTAACAGCTCTCGGTGCTGATGCTGAAGCTTGGAAGATGGATCTTACATTCATCACAGCAATCTGCCACGCAGTAGGTATCTTCTTCATCACAATCTTTGGTGTTGGTATCCTCTGCAAGCTCTTCGGACCGAACAAGAAGTTCAGCGATTGCGGTCCGGCTATTCCATTCTGTGTATTCACAGGAATCATTTTCGACATCGTATACCTTGCAATTGCAAAGTTTATCGGTCCGGAACTCGTTTCCCTCGTAGCTGCTCTTGTAACACTTATCGTTACAGTATTCACATCCAAGGCTGGCTTCCTTATGCCGAAGAATGTTCTTGAATTTGAAGACAAGGACAAATGGGACAAGACTTGGCTCTCAACAACAGAAGTTCCAGAACCAAAGAAGTCCGATATGCCTCTCGGAAAGGCATTCACACCTTACATTATCATCATCGTTATCCTCGTAGTTACACGTGTATGCCAGAACAAGGGCGTTGCATTTGCTGCTTGGATGAAGAAGTTCACAATCGGAACAGGTTCCTCTGGTCTTATTCTTGGACTTAACTGGAACTGGGCAGTACTCTGGAGCCCTGGCATCGTATTCATTATCGTTGCACTCCTTGCTATTGCTATCCACGGTATGAAGGGTGAAGAAGTTAAGGCTGCATGGGCAGACACAGGTAAGATGGTTAAGGGCGCTGCTATCGCTCTCCTCTTCGGTGTTGCTATGGTTAACATCTTCCGTTTCACAAACGTTGGCGAAGGTTGCCCAATGGACGGTTCTATGCTTTACGTAATGGCTCTTGGTCTTGCTAAGATTTTCCAGGGCGCATACATCATCATCGCTCCAATCATTGGTGTACTTGGTGCATTCATGTCCGGATCCAACACAGTATCCAACACACTGTTCGCTTCACTTCAGTTCGAAACAGCTACACTCGTTGCAATCCCACAGGTTTGCATCGTAGCTCTCCAGAACCTCGGTGGTGCTATCGGTAACATGATCTGCGTTAACAACGTAGTTGCTGCTACAGCTACAACAGGTACAGTAGGTAACGAAGGTAAGATCATCAAGACAAATGCTCTTCCATGCTTCATCTATTGCGTAATCGTAGTAGTAGTAATGCTCCTTGTTTGGAAGGTTGGCGGAATTCAGGTTCTCTAATCGAAAAACAAGAAAAGGCTTTATTAGCATTATTAAGGAGCCCGAGCCCAAAGGGCTCAGGCTCCTTTTTTCATCGCCTGAAATAGGCGGCCGCATTTTTAGTTTTATATAGTAGCTAGCTATTATTTGATATTTTTTAGGAGGAACAAAAAATGGCTTACAATCAGATGACACCTGAAGTTCTTGAACAACTTAAGGCTATCGCAGGCGACAGAGTAATCACAGGCGCAGACATTAATCCTGACTATTCACGTGATGAAATGCCAATCTATGGTACAAAGATGCCGGACGTAACAATCGACGTTCAGAGCACAGAAGAAGTTGCTGCAATCATGAAGGTTTGCTACGAGAATAATATTCCTGTAACAGCTCGTGGTGCAGGAACAGGACTTGTAGGTGGCTGCGTTCCAGTATGTGGAGGCGTAGTACTTTGCACAATGAAGATGAAGCAAATCATTGAATATGATTTCGAAAACCTTGTAGTTAGAGTTCAGCCAGGCGTTCTCCTTAATGACCTCGCACAGGATGCTCTTACACACGGTCTTATGTATTGCCCAGACCCAGGCGAAAAGTTCGCTACACTCGGTGGAAACGTTTCCACAAACGCAGGCGGTATGAGAGCTGTTAAGTACGGCGCAACAAGAGATTACGTTCGTGCAATGACACTTGTACTTCCTACAGGCGAAGTTCTTAAGCTTGGTGCTCCTGTATCCAAGACATCATCAGGTTATTCCCTCATCAACCTCGTTATCGGTTCTGAAGGAACACTTGGTATTATCACAGAGCTTACACTTAAGCTGATCCCGGCTCCAAAGTGCACAGCTTCCCTTGTTTGCCCGTACGAAGATCTCGCAACAGCAATCAAGACAGTTC
>DCHA01000027.1:4857-5968 GCA_002315535.1 Firmicutes bacterium UBA1764
AATTCTTCGAAAGAGAAATCCTTATTTCATCCGAAGAGTTCCTCGGCAAGGCTGTATTCCCAAGAGAAATCGGCGGCGTACAGGTTGGCGCATATGTTCTTTGCACATTTGATGCAAATACACAGGACGAACTCGACGCTTACGTTGAACAGGCTGCAAACCTCGTTCTCGAAAATGGCGCTCTGGACGTAATGCTTGCAGATACACCGGCAAAGATTAAGGATGCTTGGGCAGCTCGTTCATCCTTCCTCGAAGGAATTGAAGAGCAGACAATTCTCCTTGACGAGTGCGACGTAGTAGTACCTGTAACAAAGATTCCTGAATTCGTAGTATTCACTGATGAAATCGGTGCTGACTATGACTTCAAGGTAAAGATGTTCGGACACGCAGGTGATGGTAACCTCCACATCTACACATGCTCCGGCGACAAGAAGACAGGAACAGGCGCTCTTGCACTTGACGAATTCGAAAAGCAGGTTGACGACTTCATGACAAGACTCTATGCTAAGACCACAGAGCTTGGTGGACAGATCTCCGGCGAACACGCTATTGGTTATGGTAAGGTTAAGTACCTCATGGACAACCTTGGACCTGTTAACATCAGACTCCAGCAGGAAATCAAGAAGGTATTCGATCCTAAGCTCATCCTCAACCCAGGAAAGGTTTGCTACAAGCTGTAATTTAATACTATGCGATTTAGGCTCCGGTTTTCCGGAGCCTTTTTTATTGCAGTCCTATCACAAAAAAGTGTTGACACTGCCACTTTTAAGTGCTAAAGTGTATGCATATATTTTATATAGCACATGATAGAGGCGCGGCAAACATTAGTAATTTGCAAAGCGAAAGCAAGGCAGGGAAGCCTGGCAGACAAAAGGGAATGCCGCCGAAGGAAAACATCATCCCAAGTGTTTTACCTGGTCTATTGGAGAACATCCACTAGACTGTCGCATTTATGCGGAGAGCTGTCGTGACCATGGTTTTTTAATAGTATTCAAAATCAGTCATGATAGTCATGGCTGATTTTTTACTAAGCGGGCAAGTCCCGTAATAAAGGAGAAACAAAAATGAGAAGATTTTTAGCAGTGTTACTCGCATTGGCAATGGTATTTAC
>DCHA01000027.1:6049-10877 GCA_002315535.1 Firmicutes bacterium UBA1764
AGGGCGTTGAAGACGGCGTTCTCACAGTAGCTATGGAATGTGCATATGCGCCATACAACTGGGCTCAGCCTGATGATTCAAACGGCGCAGTTCCAATCAAGGACAGCGTTCTTTATGCAAACGGATATGACGTAATGATGGCAAAGAACATCTGTGAAGCAAACGGATGGGAGCTTGAAGTTGTTCAGCTCGACTGGGATTCACTTATCCCTGCAGTACAGTCAGGTATAGTTGATGCGGTAATCGCAGGCCAGTCAATGACAGCAGACAGAATGGAATCAGTAGATTTCGCAGGCCCATATCTCTACGCTACAATTGTATGCCTTGCAAAGAGCTCCAGCAGCTTCGCAAACGCTAAGGGCCTTGCAGATCTCGCAGGTGGTTCTTGCACAAGCCAGAGCGGTACAATTTGGTACGACTCCTGCCTCCCACAGATTGCAGGCGCAAATATCCAGAGCCCGGCAGAATCTGCTCCGGCAATGCTGATGGCAGTTGCATCAGGAACATGTGATTTCGTTTGCACAGATATGCCGACAGCACAGGGCGCACTTATTGCATATCCTGAACTCGTAATCCTTGATTTCGCAGGCAGCGGAGATGACTTCGAAGTATCTGATGAAGATGTAAACATCGGCGTATCCGTAATGAAGGGCAACACAGCACTTAAGGATGCTATCGACAGCTACCTCAGCACACAGACAGTTGATGATTTCAACGCACTTATGGCACAGGCTATTTCAGTTCAGCCACTTTCTGAATAATTAGTATAAGGATAAAAAATGCTAGCACAACTTCTTGCCGACATAGCAAGCATCTGGGCAAAATACGGATCAGTCTATTTAAACGGCATTAAAAACACATTAATACTTGCAATAGTTGCAACACTGATAGGTTGTATTATCGGTTTCATTTGCGGTATTCTGCAGACAATTCCATGCGCACCGCAGGATGGAATAGTAAAGAGGGTAATACTAAAGATAATACGCATTCTCGTAAGAGTATACGTTGAGGTGTTCCGTGGAACTCCGATGATCCTACAGGCCGTATTCATTTACTACGGGGTGCCGTATTTCTTCGGCTACACATTCAGCAGCATTTGGACTGTCAGCATCGTTGTTGTATCAATCAATACCGGAGCTTACATGGCTGAATCAGTTCGTGGTGGAATCATGTCAATTGATATTGGTCAAACCGAAGGCGCAAAAGCCATTGGTATGACTCACTTCCAGACCATGCTGTATGTAATTCTTCCGCAGACACTAAAGAACATCATGCCTCAGATTGGTAACAACTATATTATCAATGTAAAGGACACGTCAGTAATGTTCATCATCGGCTTCTCGGAATTTTTCGCAGTGCACAAGATGGTCAGCGGGGCAATCTTTAAATATTTCCCATCAGCAACAATGGAAATGGCAGGCTATCTTTGCATGACACTGCTTGCTTCCTTCATTCTCAGATGGGTTGAAAAGAAGCTTGCAGGCGCAGGATCATACGAGCTTGTAAATGCGGACCAGCTTGCGGCAACAGCAGGTACATACAATTATCCAAAGAAGGGCTCGCCATTTGATGAGACCAGCAAAGAGTTTAGGAATGAAAGATAGGTGTGAAAAATGAGTGAAAATATTCTAGAAATTAAACACCTCTCCAAAAGCTTTGGTACTCACGAGGTCTTAAAGGACATTGATTTTAATGTTAAGGCCGGAGATGTTACAAGCATCATCGGCAGCTCCGGCAGCGGGAAATCAACGCTTCTTCGTTGCATCAATCTGCTTGAAACACCAACCTCTGGTGAGATTTTATTCCACGGCGAGGATGTGGTATCAGGCAGGATAAATCAGTCGCGATACAGAGCAAAGGTCGGAATGGTATTCCAGAGCTTTAATCTGTTTTATAACATGAGTGTTCTCGAAAATTGTCTTATTGGTCAGCACAAGGTGCTCAAGTCTGAAAAGGCAGAGGCCATGGACAGAGCCATTCATTATCTTGACAGAGTTGGCATGACTCCATATATCAACGCTAAACCACACCAGCTTTCCGGTGGCCAAAAGCAGAGAGTTGCAATTGCAAGAGCACTTGCGATGCAGCCGGAGGTCCTCTTATTCGATGAGCCTACCTCAGCTTTGGACCCTGAAATGGTAGGTGAAGTACTTGACGCAATGAAGGGCATGGCTAAAGCGGGCAAGACAATGCTTGTTGTAACCCACGAAATGGCCTTTGCAAGAGACGTCAGCACAAAGGTTGTTTACATGGCAGACGGCGTTATTGTTGAAGAGGGAAAGCCGGGTGAGGTTTTCGTAAATCCTCAAAATCCAAAGACCAGAGAATTTTTATCAAGATTCTTATAAAGCAAATCATGGCAGGGTTTTATACCCTGCCATTTACACTTTTGGCAACATTTTTTACTCCATTTTAAGTGCAAAAAGGTTATAATATAGTATTGGAGTAAAAAATATGTCAAGACTTGAAAATGCATTTGCGATTACAAGATTCCTTGGTAGGAACTTTGTATTAAAACCATATAACTGTGAATATCCGGACTTATCAGAAATTGCAGCCCCCTATATTCTTTTGAGTAACCATACAACTGACGGGGATCCTTTTTTGATTGGACTGGCTGCAAAAAGACCGATACATTTTGTTGCGAGTGAGCACATGTCCAGACAAGGACTTATAGGCTGGTGGGTAATGAATTTTCTTGAGCCCATCCTCCATCAAAAAGGTAAGCAGGGCCTCGCAACAACAAAGGCCATGATTAAGGCCGTGAAAAACGGAGCCTGCGTAGGTTTGTTCCCCGAGGGAGGGCGAAGCTTTTCCGGTGAAACAGAAGAGCTTTTATCAAACACATCAAAGCTGGTAAAGGCCTTGAAGACAACTCTGGTAACAGTGAAGATTGTTGGCGGATATGAGATTCAGCCGCGCTGGGGTGTTAAGCAGAGCAAGACAGGTCATTTAAAGCTTGAGCTGTCCGGCGTGTATAGTCCTGAAGAAATAAAGTCTATGAGCGATGACGAACTCATGGATCTTATCAAGAGAGATCTTTATGTTAAAGCAGAGCTTCCCGAGGATTTAACGGGAATTGAATCAACTTTGTTCCTGGCGGGTAAGGAAGATGTTGGCCCTGGGAACAATATTCCGGAGCTTTGCAAGGCTCAAAGGGAATACATATTTGAAGGCAAGGGAGATTTCTGTGATGAATGCCAGCTTTACGAAGTGAATAAGCGACACAAGGCAAAATTCTCCGGAAATATAATATTAACTGCAAATGAAAAAGGCTTTGCCATTGATGGTAATCCTATTATCATTGACGGTATGGGAATGGTTTCGCGAAACACAATAGTATTCTTTTCAGATGAAAAACACTATGAAATTCGCGGTGGGGAAAAGTTTAACGGCCTAAAATACTATTTGCAGTATCAGTATTTAAATCAAAAAGAAAAAGAGGGTAAATAATGGATTTTTCAGCAGCAAATACAGGAGCATGGAATGCGATAATACAATTTGGAATTATTGCCGTTTCTATCCTGGTATCCAATTTGCTCTGCCGCAGAGTAGGCTTCATTAAGAAAGCTCTCATGCCTACGGCAGTTCTTGCAGGATTTTTGCTTTTAATTGCAAAAACAATAGGCCTTATTAATCTCAATCTCGATACTCTCGAGATGATTACATATCATGGCATTGCTATTGGTTTTATTGCTATGTCTCTTCGAATTCCGAGTGAGAATGAGAAGGGTGGCGGTCTCGTTGCAATGAAGAGCGGCGCAGTAATTGTCAGCTCTTATATGATTCAAGGCTTTATTGGTCTTGTCATTTCAATTGTACTAAGCTTTACACTTATGCCTGATTTATTTGTTGCCTCCGGAGTTCTTCTTCCTCTTGGATATGGTCAGGGCCCGGGACAGGCAAACAACATGGGGGCAACCTATGAGGCCCTTGGATTTGCGGGTGGACGCAGCTTTGGTCTTGCAATTGCCGCCGCAGGATATCTTTGTGCATGCACAGTAGGCGTAATATACACAGCGATTCTTGTAAAAAGGGGAAAGATCGCAAAGGGCGCTCCGGAATTTAAGAAGGGCTCTGTCACAGTTGACACCTTCCAGGATGAGGGTGAGGTTCCTATTTCCGAATCTATCGACAGACTGTCAATTCAAATCATGATGATTCTCGGAATTTACCTCGCAACATATCTTGCAACATGGGGAATTACTTCCGGTATTTCCGCTATAGCTCCAGGCCTTGGCAAAACTGTAAACAGTCTCCTTTGGGGATTTAACTTTATTATTGGTTCTGCATTTGCGACTCTTGTTCGCGTGATACTTAAAAAAACGCGTGACGCAAAGCTGATGACGCATCAATACCAGAACAACTATCTGCTAAGCAGAATCAGCGGACTTGCATTTGACGTAATGATTGTTGCAGGCATTGCTTCAATAGAATTTGATCAGCTTAAGGGCCTGTGGCTCCCGTTTATTCTCATGGCAGTTGCCGGAGCAATAATCACTCTGCTTCATTTACGCATGGTATGCAAATGGGTTTATCCAAGCTATTACAGCGAAGGACTTATGTCCATGTACGGCATGATGACAGGAACAATTTCCTCCGGAGTACTGCTCTTAAGGGAGCTTGATCCCGAGCTTAAGACTCCGGCCGCAAACAACCTGGTTCTCGGAAGCAGCTTCGGTATTCTGTTCGGTGCACCGCTACTTGTTTTGGCAGGCATTGCACCAAAATCCAGAACGCTTGCGATTATTACCGCAGCGATAGCGTTGGTATACTACTTCATATTGCTCGGAATAACCAGAATTAAGGGAAAGAAAAATAAGAAATA
>DCHA01000029.1 GCA_002315535.1 Firmicutes bacterium UBA1764
CCTTCTATATTCATGCCGTGCTCGCGAAGAACATCCAGGAGCTCCTTTATTGGGCGAGACGCAAGCTGCTCGCTTCCTTCGAAAATGTATTTACCGCCGAGGGCTCCGGCAACAGGAAGAAGCATGCGAAGAGTTGCGGCTGATGAACCGCACTTGCACTTTCTGTATTCCGGAGTTCTGCCTTCAGGATAGGTCCTAACCAGCGCATAGGATGCGTCAAAGCTTGCCTTGGTGTCATCGCAGTCGTCTGAACCGTCGATGCGGCCGGCCTTGGCGAGAGTGCCGATAATTATTTTTCTGTGCATCTCTGCCTTGCTTGGAGGAAGAGTTACTTTACCCCAATATTTTCCCGGTTCTACTAATACGTCCATCCCGTCTCCTTATTTATTGTTCAAATAATTATAAAGATATTCTATCGCTTCTTTGTAGCCGTTAATGCCATGCCCGCTGATTGTGCAAAGGCTTGCCATCGCGGTGTAGTCGATTTGTCTGAAGGCTTCGCGTTCGCCTACCTTAGACACATGAACATTGACTGTCGGAATTGCCACAGCCTTTAGTGCATCCATTATTGCAATGCTTGTGTGTGCGTAGGCTGCGGAGTTGATAACGATTCCGTCGAAGCCGTCTTCTGCGGCCTGCTGGATGCTGTCAACGATTGCGCCCTCGTGGTTGCTCTGGGTAGTGATACAAAAGACATCGAGGTCTCTGCAGGTTTTTTCGCAAAGAATTATCATGTCCTTGTATGTTTCATTTCCGTATATATTTGTTTCGCGTTTGCCGAGCAGGTTCATGTTCGGCCCATTAATAATTAAGAATTTCATAAGCCTATAATATCATTTGCTGCGATTAGTCTACCTGAATTTCATTTGTTCTTTCTTTGATAAATCCATCAGGGTTTTGAACAGCTCTCTGCCGTAAACGCCGCATCTTTCCTCGGCTTTTTTCATTACGACCTCTTCTCTTCCAAGGTCGAGAGTAGGCAGATTATTTTCTTTTTTCAGCCTTGCGATTTCGCCGGACAGCTTTTGCCTTTCGTTAAAAAGCTCTGCTATCTGCTGATCGATCTTATCTATTTTTTCTCTTGTCTCTACTATTTCTTTTACTTCCATGGCGCAAGCTCCTTTGAAAGCTTTTCAAAATTATCGAAGGTCAGTGACTGTGCCCCGTCGGAAAGAGCTCTGTCCGGATTCGGGTGGACCTCAACCATGATGCCATCGGCTCCGGCGGCCATAGCTGCCTTTGCAAGCGGTATTACATATTCCCATGATCCTGCGGCGTGGCAAGGATCAACTATCACCGGCAGATCGGACTTGGTCTTTACAACAGGCACCGCTGAAATGTCCAGAGTAAATCTCGTACTGTCCTCGAAGGTCCTGATGCCCCTCTCGCAAAGAATGACATTTTTATTGCCCTCGCTGATAAGATATTCTGCGGCGAAAAGCCATTCATTCACCGTGCTGCAAAAGCCTCTTTTTAGAATTACAGGCTTGCTCTGGCGGCCGAGCTCTTTTAAGAGCGCGGTGTTTTGCATATTGCGTGCGCCAACCTGAATGATGTCGATGTCTGCGAAAAGCTCAAGATTTCTGATGTCGAGAATTTCTGAGCAGCATTTTAAATTATTCTTTTTTGCGGCCGAAGCAAGCCAGGAAAGCGCATCCTTTCCTATCCCCTGGAATGTATACGGCGAGGTGCGCGGCTTAAATGCGCCGCCTCTTAGGATGCTGGCGCTGCTGCTGACAGCCCCCGCAACTTCATATATTTGCTCTTCTGATTCGATGGCGCATGGCCCTGCAATTAAATATTTCATAGTGTTTGTTTTGCGATATTATTTATATCGCCGATTAACGATTAAGCTTAATATTAGAATACTAACTGGTCGCTCGCATACTTAAGGCCTGTCGCCCCGACAGCTTCCTTTGCGGCATTGGAAATATGATAGCTGATGGTTGACGCCTCGAGCTTGATGCCGAATTTTTCCTCGGCCTCAGCCTCAACACAGTACATTGCTTCCTTTAGCATGTTCCAGAAAAATTGATAGTCGTTGCGAACGCTGCCCGTCTTAAAGGCGCTTGCAAGCACGTTGACAGCCCCGTCAAATTTCTCCATGTCCACAACAGGATTTTTCATATTGATGGTATCCATCAGACCGCTGAAAACTTCGGCAGACTTTTCTTCGCCCAGGGCCGCCTTCTTTACGGATAGACTGATGACTCCGCAAATCACGGTGTTCACCAGATCGTCAGCCATGAAGCCCTTGGTGTCACCACCTGCCGATCTTAGCGCAGTAATTAATTTTCTTGCGCTGCTTGTTGCATGCATTTTATGATCAAAATATCTGCTGTTCATTTTTCGCCTCTACTGCCAGAGCTTTTCAGGATAAATCCCGTTTGCAACCTTTTCCTTCATTGCACTGACAACAACAGGCTTATCCTCTTTGTATGTTACTCCAAACCATTTATCAAGGCTCGGCAAAATCTTCACACTCGCAATTGATTCATCTATCATATCGCATACCGTTGTCGGGAGAAGATACTCGCCCTTGAGCGGATTTTCTTTAATGATTCTGTCGAGGTTTGCGTTTTCTCTATCTCGCAGCTCCTTAATAACTCCGGCGGTAAATCCAAACATATTCATTGAAACCGTTGTGCCAACAGGAATGTCCGTCCAGCTTGCGCCGTCATCCTCGGTAAACTGAATCCTGCCATCGTTGATCTGAATCTTGAGTCTTTCAACAATGTGGGTCAGGTTATCGTTTGCATCGCGCTCGCATACGCCTCTTGCAACACTGCCATTTTCAGTCAATGTGTTTTCGACATTGTAACCAACCATGCAGAATTCGTTCTTGTCGTTATCTGCCTTGCTCAGGAAATCGTAAAGCTGCTTAAAGCCCTCCGGGCCGTAGTAGTCGTCTGCGTTAATAACAGCAAACGGCTGCTTAACCATATCTCTTACCGCCAAAACCGCATGCGATGTACCCCACGGCTTTTCTCTGCCATCCGGAACGCTGTAGCCATCAGGAAGATCTGTGATATCCTGAAATGCGTAGTGGATGTTCAGGTGCTTTGCGGCGCCTCTTTCCATAATTTCTTTAAAATCTGCCTCGATGTCATGTCTGATAATGCAGTACACATCCTCAAAGCCTGCTCTCTTTGCATCGTAAAGAGAGTAATCGATGATGATTTCACCATTTGGGCCAATAGGGTCAATCTGTTTAAGTCCACCGTAGCGGCTGCCCATGCCTGCGGCCATAATTACTAATGCCGGTTTCATATCTTACACATCCTTTTTATATAACTCACGCAATCGTCAGGATTGCCATTATTATCTACTATTAAATCTGCCAGAGCCTCATACAGCGGGGCCCTTTCATCATAAAGCTGATCCAAATTCTTTGAAAGAGGTCTGTTCTTTGTTCCAAGAAGCTCTATATCCCTGTCTATCCAAAGTATTATCGGTTTTGCCTTTTCTTTTCCGGAGCTTTCAAGCAGCCTGTAGCTGTCCTCCCAAGTGACAATACCGCCACCCGTTGAAATTACAGCATTTTCGGCATTCAGCAATTTGGAAAGTGCTTCGCATTCAAGCCTTCTGAAGTCCTCTATGCCACGGGTTTTGATTAGCTCCTCAGAGTAAAGTCCTGTCTCTTTTTTTAATTCGCCGTCAGTATCAAGGAATTGTCTTCCCGTCTTATGAGCAAGAACCCTGCCTATATGGCTTTTGCCGCAGCCGGGCATGCCGATTAAAATGATATTCTTGCAGCCCATAAAACGGTGCGCGGCCTTTTCTGCTTGGAATTTCAACATTTCCATGCCGCCAATGCACTGAACACCGAGCTCTCTTGCCTGTTTCAGAAGCGGAGTCTCCTCGGGATTGTATACGAGATCAATCACAAGCTCAAGCCGTTTAAACTGTGACAGGTCGCAGGGACTTTTTCCCTCGAACCCTGTTCCTGCAGTGCCCACAGGCGTTGCATTTACAACGATTTCGGCATCTGCCATTTTGGAAAGATCGCCGAGCTCGTGCTTTGCGGTCTGCCAAATCGTGCCTGCATGACGGTCCTTCATCGCCTCACGTACGCATTTTGCGGCGCCGCCTCTTCCCAAAACCAAGACCTTTTTTCCGTTGGTCTTTGCTCTGACGAGATTAAGAGTATGAATAAAGCCGTAATAATCGGTGTTATCCCCGATTAGCTTTCCGTCTCTTTCAAATATCGTATTGATCGCGCCTACTCTTTGCGCAATCTGAGTCTCTTCGTCGCAGTATCTTTGTACCTTGCGTTTATACGGAATAGTTACATTGATACCCTTCCATGTTCTGTTATTAAAAAAATCCTCGAGCTCTTCCGGTTTTCTTTCAAAAAGCTCGTAATCATAAAGCCCGTAGGATTCGTGAATTTTCTTGCTATAGCTGTAGCCTAAGTTCTCACCGAGAAGGCCAAATTCAGACATTATTCTTCCTCCATCGCCTTTTCGATTTCTTCTATTGCGGATAGATACTTGCATGCGCTGCAATTTGCATGCGGACCCCCGAGAGTCCTTGAGAAATCTCTCATGCAGATATCTGTAAGCGCTATGCATGCAGCGGCCTCAACCACTGCTGCGCCGCGCACTGCGATGCAGGGATCAGACCTGTTTTCGCATTTTATTGTTACGTTTTCTCCTGTTTTCAGGTTAACGGTGTTCTGCTCTTTTTTAATGCTTGGGGTCGGTTTGAAAGCAACGCTGAATTCGACCGGAGAGCCACTTGCCATGCCGCCAAGAAGGCCGCCGCAGTTGTTTGTCTTTGTCCTGACCTCACCGTTATCGTCAAAGTAAAACTCGTCATTTGCTTCGGATCCGAACATGCCCTCAAGCTCAAAGCCGCGACCGAATTCCAGGCCTTTTACTCCGGGAATATTGAAAATGCAAGCTGAGATCGTACTTTCAACTTTTTCTGCAAAAGGATTTCCAAAGCCTGCGGGAAGTCCGATAATAGTGCAGCTTACAATGCCCCCTATAGAATCACCCTCAGCCTGAGCCTTCTTTATCTCATCCTTTTCAGGACTTGTCATTCTTGCACTTACGAAAATTCCTCTGCCCTTAAGGTACTCCTTGCATAAGGCTCCGGCAAACACAACAGGCGCAGTTGAACGCGCTGAAGTAGCCCCCTTTAGGAATTTTCCCGTATTTTTATAATAGGTATAATCGCCGTGCCCCGGACGCGGAATAAAGTCCTCGTCGTTTTCGGCGTCCTTAACATCTTTATTCTCAAAGACGACGCGAATAGGGTCCCCGTTAGTAATCATCTGCCCGGTTTCATCAAGCTTTGCCAGCCCAGAGGTGACAATCGGCAAATCCGGCTCGTCTCTTTTCGTTGTAATTTCAAGGCCTGCCGGACGGCGCCTTTCGAGCAGCTCAAAAATGTCATCCATTTCAAAGCTGACTCCTGTCGGAAAGCCCATAATCAGCCCGCCAATCTCTTTTTCATGGGTGCCGCCAAAGGTGTTAATTTTTAAGTTGCTGTTGATAAAAATCATTCAAGGCCCTTTGCTAAAAATGCTTTTGCATCTTCGAGACTGTACTCTCTGATTTCGCACTCGCCTATTCTGATAGGAATTACGAGTCTTATTTCGTCGCCGCGGCGCTTCTTGTCCAGAGCAATCTGCGCAAGAATTTCATCCGCCGGAATATCACAGGCCCAGGGAAGTCCATTAAGCGACAGAGTTCTGTAAACCCTTTCGCAAAGCTTCTTTGCGCCTGTTGCCTTTGTTACTGTATAAAGCCCTATGGCAACTGCGTCGCCATGAGCGATTTCATATGCGCTTGCTTTTTCAATTGCATGCGCAATCGTATGCCCAAGATTAAGAAGCGTTCTAACTCCGTGCTCCTTTTCATCCTCGGATACTATTCTGGATTTAATTGCGACTGACTTCGCAATGACATCTTCAATATCAAAGCTGCCAAGCTCAAAGCCTTCAAACAGGAATCTGTCTGCTATCATTCCGGCCTTGATGCTTTCTGCGAGTCCCTGATTATAAATATCAGAAGGCAGAGTATCAAATACGCCCGGATCAATTATTACCTTGATCGGTTGGTGAAAGCTCCCCGCGAGGTTTTTCCCCTCAGGAAGATTTACTGCAGTTTTTCCTCCAACCGAAGAATCGACTGCCGCAAGAACTGTGGTCGGAATCTGAACATAGTCAATTCCTCTCATGTACATCGATGCAGCGAAGCCTGCGAGATCGCCGACAACGCCTCCGCCAAGTGCAACAACGAGATCAGTTCTCGTAAAGCCCATCTCCGCGAGGAAGCTGATAAGAGAGTTCGCAACCTCCATGGTCTTTGAATACTCTCCGCCGTCGATTACAAAATTGCAAACATCGAAGCCTCCGGCCCTGAAGGAAACTCTCGTCTCTTCAAGATAAAGTGCCTCGACATTTTTATCTGTTACAATGCAAACCTTCCCCGGAGCGATAAGTTCTCCTTCGCTGTAATCAAAGTCCAGCAGCTGCTGCGCTCTTTGCGCCGCAATAATTTCGCCGCTGCGATCTAAGATGCCGTGTTCAATTAAGACCTCATAAGGCCTTCCGGTTTTTACAAGTACAGTTTTCATTATAAGCCGAGTCCGAAGCGTTCGCGTACGCGCTTCATAGTCTTTTCCGCAATTGCGTTTGCACGCTCTGCGCCGTCATTTAAAATATCGATAAGCTCGCTGCTTTCACGAATATCTTTGTATCTTTCCTGAATAGGAGCCATTGCCTCGGTAACAACCTCGACAAGATCCTTCTTCAGATTACCGTAGCCCTGTCCCTCATAGAACTTTTCAAGCTCTTCTATGCTCTTGCCGCTGAGTGCATTGTAGATGCTGAGAAGATTTGATACGCCCGGCTTGTTATCAATATCAAATTTAATTATTCCTTCGCTGTCTGTTGTTGCCTTCATGATAGATTTCTTAATCTTGCCTGGCTCATCCAGAAGCGAAATTCTGCTGTGCTCATTAGGAGCAGACTTACTCATCTTTGATGTAGGATCATCAAGTGACATTACTCTTGCTCCGGACTTAAGGAAGCGTCCGTCAGGAACAACAAAGGTTTCGCCATACTTGCTGTTTACTCTGATTGCGAGATCTCTTGTCAGCTCTATGTGCTGCTTTTGATCGTTACCTACAGGAACGATGTCTGTATCGTAAAGAAGAATGTCTGCGGCCATAAGAACCGGATAGGTTAAAAGGCCTGCGCCGACAGATTCCTTGCCTGCGGACTTTGCCTTAAACTGAGTCATTCTGAAAAGCTCGCCTGTGTTTGCGCAGCAGTTTAAAATCCAGCCCAGCTCTGCGTGTCCGCTAACCTGGCTCTGAACGAATACGATTGACTTCTTTGGGTCAACGCCAACTGCAAGATACAGCGCTGCAACGTCTAATATATGCTTCTTTAATTCTTTCGGATCCTGAGGAACAGTAATTGCGTGTTCATCAACAATGCAGTAAACGCATTCGTTTTCTTCCTGGAGCTCTACAAACTGTCTGAGAGCTCCGAGATAATTTCCAAGATGTATATTTCCTGTTGGCTGTACGCCACTAAAAACTCTTTTCATTATGTCACCTATTCCTCAACCGGAATTTCTTCTTCTCCTTCCGGTAATTCTTCGTCGCGTGGACCCTTTGCCATGCTTACGATTTCTACATCCTCATCAGCCTTCATGATATGTACGCCCTGAGTTGTTCTTCCAAGCTTGCTTACCTCTCCGGCATTAATTCTGATAATTATGCCGCCGTTGTTAATGAGGAATACATCATCGCTGTCGCTGACAACCATTGCTCCGATGAGCTCGCCTGTCTTGTCGAACTTGCTCTTGTCATAGGTAAGAAGGCCCTTGCCGCCTCTTGCCTGAACCTTATATTCCTTAACCGGAGTTCTCTTTCCGTAGCCCTTCTTTGTAACTACGAGGAGCTGCTCCTTCTTTTCTGCAAGCTCCATGGAAACGACTCTGTCGCCCGGATCAAGAGTGATAGCCTTAACGCCTGCAGCGTTTCTGCCCATCTCTCTTACATCCTCTTCGCTGAAGCAAATGCACTTACCCTTTGCGGTAATAATGATTACATTGCTTGTTCCTGTTGTTTCCTTTACGCTGATAAGCTCATCACCCTCGTGAAGCTTGATTGCGATAAGACCTGCCTTGCGGTTGGTATCAAGCTCCTTGATGCTGATTCTCTTTATCATACCTTCCTTTGTGCAAAGGATGAGATATCTGTCTGCACCAAAGTCCTGAATAGGAAGTACTGCAGTGATTCTTTCTCTTTGCATCAGGTTAAGGAAGTTAATTGCAGGAACGCCCTTTGCCTGGCGGCTTCCTTCCGGAATTTCATAGCCCTTAATCTTGTAAGCCTTGCCGTAGCTTGTGAAGAAGGTCAGGTAGTCGTGAGTTGAGGTTGTAATAAGATGCTTTACAAAGTCATTCTCTCTTGTGCTCTGGCCTGTGATTCCCTTGCCACCACGGCGCTGTGTTCTGTATGTATCAGATGGAATTCTCTTGATGTATCCGAGGTGAGAAATTGTTACTACAACGTTTTCTTCCTGAATAAGATCTGCTTCCTCGAGTTCTTCGTCGTCTGCCTGAATATCAGTGCGGCGCTTGTCTCCCCACTTCTTCTTTACTTCAGTGAGCTCGTCCTTGATTACGCCCATGAGCAGATTAACATCTGCGAGAATTGCCTTGTATTCCTTGATCTTCTTTTGAAGCTCTGCATACTCGTTTTCAATCTTATCTCTTTCGAGTCCTTGCAGTCTCTTCAGCTGCATTTCGAGAATTGCCTGAGCCTGAATTGCAGAAAGACCAAAGTTTTTCATGAGCTCTTCCTTGGCATTATCATAGCTCTCTCTGATTGTCTTGATGATTGCATCAATGTTGTCTAAAGCGATTCTGTAGCCTTCGAGTATATGAGCTCTTGCTTCTGCCTTTTCAAGATCGTACTGAGTACGTCTTGTTGTAACCTCTTTCTGATGCTTGATGTATTCTTCAAGTATCTGCTTGAGGTTAAGTGTTTGAGGACGTCCGTTTACAAGCGCAATCATGATCATGCTGAAATTGCTTTCAAGCTCGCTGTGCTTGTACAGTCTATTGAGTATTACCTGAGGATTTGCATCCTTCTTTAAATCGATTACTACTCTTACTTCGCCCTTTGAGGACTCATCTCTGATATCACGAATACCCTCGAGCTTCTTGTCGCGAACAAGCTCTGCGATATGCTGAATCATTACAGCCTTGTTTACCGCATAAGGAATTTCATTAATGATAATTGAGAAGCCCTTGCTGCCCTCTTCGATTTCTGCCTTTGCTCTGATCTTTACCTTGCCGATACCGGTCTTATATGCTTCCTTGATAGGAGCCTTTCCGATAATGGTTGCTCCGGTTGGGAAGTCAGGTCCCTTGATATGTTTGCAAAGCTCATCGATTGTAGCTTCGGGATTATCAATAAGTGCGATTGTTCCGTCAATTACCTCTCCGAGATTGTGAGGAGGAATTGATGTTGCCATACCAACGGCAATACCGTTTGCACCGTTAACAAGCAGGTTCGGGAATCTTGAAGGAAGTACTGTCGGCTCTTCTTCTTCACCATCATAGTTAGGAACAAAATCTACAGTATTCTTTTCGATGTCGCGAAGCATCTCCATTGCAAACGGAGCCATTCTTGCTTCTGTGTAACGAGATGCAGCAGCGCCGTCTCCGTCCATAGAGCCGAAGTTTCCGTGTCCGTCAACAAGTGTGTATCTCATGTTCCACGGCTGCGCAAGTCTAACCATGGCATCATATATTGAAGAGTCGCCGTGTGGGTGATATTTACCCATTACTTCGCCGACTATTCTTGCGCTCTTTTTATGAGGCTTGTCCGGAGTAATTCCCAGTGTTGAAAGTCCGTACAGAATTCTTCTGTGTACAGGCTTCATTCCGTCACGTACATCAGGGAGAGCTCTGGCAACAATTACCGACATAGCATAGTCGATATATGAGCTTTTCATCTCATCATAGATTTCATGCTGAATTACTTTGGAAGTATCAACGATTGCAATCTGATCATCTTTTTTCTTAGCCATTTATTTCTCCTCCTTTCCTATACGTCGAGTGTTGCGTACTGTGCATTCTCTTCGATAAATGCGCGGCGTGGCGGAACCTTATCACCCATCAGGGTGGTGAAGATTTGATCTGCCATTGCGGCATCATCTATTGTGATTTGTACAAGGGTTCTTGAGTTGTAATCCATGGTTGTTTCCCAAAGCTGGGTTGCGTCCATTTCACCAAGACCTTTGTATCTTTGAATTTCGACCTTCTTACCACTCTTACTCATTTCAGCAAGAACCTGATCCTGCTCTTTGTCTGAGTAGGTGTAACGGATTTCGTTTCCAACCTTGTCTCTGAAGAGTGGTGGCTGAGCAGCGTAAACATATCCGCCCTTGATAAGCTCCGGCATATATCTGAAGAATAATGTCAGAAGCAGAGTTCTGATATGAGCACCATCGACGTCGGCATCTGTCATAATAATGATCTTGTGATATCTGAGCTTTTCGATATCAAAGCTCTTGCCGTATCCGCAGCCGAAGGCTGTAATCATATCCTTGATTGTGTCGCTCTGGAGCATTCTGTGCTCCTGAACCTTTTCTACATTCAGAATCTTTCCGCGAAGAGGCAGGATTGCCTGACGCTTTCTGTCACGACCTTCCTTTGCGCTGCCGCCGGCGGAGTCTCCCTCTACGATGAAGATCTCGGAAATTGCCGGATCCTTTTCGCTGCAATCTGCAAGCTTGCCTGGGAGTGAACCCTTTTCAAGTGCACCCTTTCTGGTCATTTCTCTGGCCTTCTTTGCAGCCTCTCTTGCACGTGCCGCTGTTACGCACTTATCAAGAATTGCTTTTGCCGGAGTCGGATGCTCTTCAAGGAAGGCTGTTAAATATTCAGCGTTTGCCTTTTCAACAAAGCCTCTCATGTCAGGATTTCCGAGCTTGGTCTTGGTCTGTCCTTCGAACTGTGGCTCGGTGAGCTTTACGGAAATAATAGCGGTAAGGCCTTCTCTGAAGTCATCGCCTTCAAGGTCCTTATCGTTATCCTTAAGTATCTTTGCTTTGCGGGCATAGTCGTTCATGATTCTTGTCATGGAAACCTTAAAGCCCATTTCGTGCATACCACCTTCTGTGGTACGAATATTGTTTGCATAAGAAAGAATGGTCTCACTGTAAGCGGTTGTCCACTGCATAGCAATTTCGACCTCTTTATCAGGACCCTTTACTTCATAGTAAATAATTTCGCTGTGAACAGCGTCCTTATTTCTGTTTTGGAATTCTACGAATTCCTTAAGTCCGCCTTCATAGTGGAAGCTTTCCTTTTTAGCCTTTCCTTCGCGCTTGTCTTCGAGAGTGATTTTAATTCCCTTGTTGAGGAAGGCTGTTTCTCTTAAATGGTTTTCAAGTGTTGTGTAATTGAAAACAACATCATCGAATATTTCAGGATCCGGAGAGAAGGTAACTCTGCATCCGGTTTGATTTCCGCAGTCACCTGTGATTGTCATGTCCTGAACCTTTTTACCACGGCTGAACTTCATTTCGTGAACATGACCATTTCTCATACTCTCAACGATCATGCTTGTTGAAAGCGCATTTACTACTGATGCACCTACGCCGTGAAGACCGCCGGAAACCTGATAGCCGCCTTTGCCGAATTTTCCTCCGGCATGAAGCACTGTCATGATTACTTCCATTGCAGGCTTATGCTCCTTTGGATGTTCATCAACAGGCATTCCACGACCGTCGTCTAATACGGTGCAGCTTCCGTCTTCATTGATTGTGACTGTAATGTTTTTGCAGAATCCCGCAAGGGCTTCGTCCACAGAGTTATCAACTATTTCATATACACAGTGATGCAGTCCTCTTTCGCCTGTGCTTCCGATATACATACCCGGGCGTTTTCTTACCGGTTCAAGTCCTTCGAGAACTTGAATTTGCTCGGCATTGTACTCTTGTGGCTGTTTAATTTCGTTTGCCATTTATTTTCCTCCGATTTCTCGTTTTTTGAACATGGTTTTAACTTATGTATTATAACACAAAAAAGGGGCATTTTCAATTTTGGGGCTAAAAATCGGCCGAATTTCGCATTTTCCTATTTATTGTAAATATCCTTGGCCTTTTCACGGATTTTGCCGATTTTTATCCTTGGAAAAGAAAAATAACAGCCTTCTGGCTGTTATTTCTAAGCTATTACATTTACTGCTCTTACCGAAAAATATTAAAGATTGCTTTTGCGATTTGTGAATGTCACTGCGAGAAGTACGGCTCCGGCGGCAATGCAAATATAGCCTGTAAGACTTATCGCGCTAAGCATCCTGCCGAAATCCGAAAAGAGACCGGTCTTGTATGTTTCGAGATAGTACTCCTCTGCCCAGCTGCCCTCGTACCACTGGATAAAGTACCTCGAGCAAACGGCAAAAGCGCCAAGTACCGCATAGAAAAATCCTATTCTTTTAAGATCGCCAAAGCCAAGCCTCGTCTTGGGGTTGATCGGATAGCTTTCAGCGTCGTTTTTGCTGCAGCCCTTAAACAGGATTTTCGAGATGCAATATATAATAGGAATCGAGCAGGTCCAAAGCAAGCCGCCAAGATACCACTCGCAGCCATTTACAAGAACACCAAACAGGCAAACAGCAAAGACCATGAAGCAAAGCATGCTGTGAACTGTATCTCCTCCGGCAATTCTAAATCCGTACTCGCTCTTATCCAGCCTTCTTCTAAGAACCCATATAGCCGCAAGGGTCAAGCCTGTTACCATAATAGTAAAGAATACATCCAGGACCACTAAAGCCCTGAAGCTGAAGGGAATTAAAAGCAGCGTAAAGATGCTTACTATTATCAGCGAAATATATGGCACATTTTTCTTTGTCTGCTTTTCCGATAAAAATGCGGGGCCGAAGTGCTCCTCGGAAAGCACCATAATGCATCTCGAGCCCGTCGCAAGAATTACATTAAATGTGGAAAGTTTGCAGAATACCGCAATAAGAATAAAGACAGCGGCGGCCGCAGGCCCGACAAAATTCTTTAAAATACTTATATATCCCACCCCGTTAATATCGGTGGTCCAATTTTGCCACTGCCCTACTGATGAAAGACCTGCCATGGTCGGCAGAATATTTGACAGCGCAAGCAAGGGAACCGTAATCATAATCGCCCTTGGGATAATCTTATTTGAATCCTTGATTTCTCCGGATAAAACCGACAGCTCGTCAAAGCCCGCATACATCCACATTGCTATGGCAAAGCCGCTTCCTATATGCTGAAAAGCATTATCGTATTCACCCGAAAACATCGGAACAAACGGATTATATCTAAAGTTTATAAAGCCGATAACTGTCGCAAACAGAAATACAACGATAATGGAAATAAACAGCGCTGTGCTGACGCGGCTGCTTTCTTTAATTCCAAGAATATTAACAGTAAAAAATATAAGAACAAACCCAATCTTTACTAATAGCTGCGCCTTCTCATCCATTGGGAAAAGATGCCCTAAATAATCCACGGAAAGTACGATATAAATAGTATTGCAAAGCAGCGACCAAATAGCTTGAATAATGACCATTATTCCAAACCAAAATTCTCCCAGAGCCTCCTTAACCCAAATGAGGGATCCTCCCTCTCCGGGCCTCGCAGATCCGGCTTCGGCACAAAGCAGTCCGAAAGGAAGCGCAAATACGAGCGCCAGTACCGCAAGCAAAATAAGACTCATGCCCGGGCCGCACTCCGGAATCATTTCTTCAATGCCAAAAGCGCCGCTTGCGATAATCGAGTAAATCATCGCAACGACTGAAAAGGTCGATATTTTGTTTTTCGCTCTGGCACTATTTTGATCTGGATTCATACTTTTACTTTACCACCAAAGATCCCTCTTGATAATTATTATTTATTATTACTTCTGTTTTCCGTATCTCTCACCGGTGCTATAATACCGTATGACAGAGGTAAAACTAATGCTGAATTTTATACCCGTATCTCCTGAATCATCGGAGATACTCAGAAAATATTATCAAAACTGCAAATATGAAAGCTGTGAATACAGCTGCGCCACAAAGATTTTCTGGAGCCGCTATTATTTCTATGAATATGCAATTTCAAACAATTGTCTGATCGTTAAATACAGCGACGGTGAAAACACTGTATTTGAATTTCCCGTTCCGGAGCATTCTTCAGGTAAAACGCCCTCAGATATAAGCGCAGAAATAGACGGCGCATTAGATGAAATAGACAGCTATTGCAGTAAAAACGAAGTCTTTCCTGTATTCTCAGATATTCCAAGGGATGAGCTCCCGCGATTTACTTCAAGATATAATTACTTAAAAATAGAAAACAGCAGAGAAGCCAATGACTATATCTATACCGCAGAAAATCTTAAATTCTTTAAGGGCAGACACTATGCGGGGCAAAGAAATCATATAAATAAATTTCTTTCGCAGTATCCAAATTGGAAATTCAGAGAACTACAGCCCGACGAAGATCTGGGACAATTCTGGAACGAATTTTACAGCGATTTTGATAAGACAAGCAATTTAGCCTTAATGGAAAAACAGGTTGCAATAGATATGATGCAAAACTGCTTTGAAAAATATGGTCTTTTGGCAGGCTGCATCGAGCTTGACGGAAAGATTGTGGCAATATCTGCGGCTGAAATCTGCGGCGACAGGATGATAATTCATATTGAAAAAGCCTTAGTAAAATACTGCGGTATCTATCCCCTTCTTGTTTCTGAATTTCTAAAGCACTTCGCTGGTGAAAATGTAAAATGGGTTAACCGCGAAGAGGATGCATCAGACAGAGGCCTTAGAATATCAAAGCTTCAGTACAGGCCGGACAGACTTGTTGAAAAATTCGTCATTCTTCCCCACAGCGAGCTTTTCTATCTTGATAAAATTCCTGAAATCAAAACGGAAAGACTTGTACTTTCTGAAATAAGACAGGAGGACAGCACGACTTATCAAAAGCTTTGCCTTGATGAAAAAAATAATGCGCTTTGGGGTTATGACTTTAGAGAGGATTACTCCGGCGACCCGAGCCAAATCCCGGGGAACTATTTCTATCAGCTTGCAAAGGATGATTTTGAAAGAAGAGTTTGTGTAAACTTCGCGATAAGATTAGATGACAAATTTATAGGTGAAGCGGTTATTTATGAAGCCGATTTAAAAGGCTCAGCCGAGCTTGGCTGCAGGATATTCCCGGAATATGCCGGCAATGGGTACGGACGGGAAGCCTTCGCCGCAGCATCAGAATGGGCAATATTTGGTGCAGGCCTCAGAAGTATAAAAGCAAAGTGCTTTAAGGCCAATATTTCGTCTAAAAAAATGCTTGAAAGCTGCATGACATTTGTATCGGAAAACGATGATTTTTACT
The DNA here is from genome assembly GCA_002315535.1 of Firmicutes bacterium UBA1764. GTDB lineage: Bacteria > Bacillota > Clostridia > Peptostreptococcales > Anaerovoracaceae > UBA1764. The sequence goes on from DCHA01000029.1 coordinate 15,392, forward strand.
TTTACGAGAGAATATATTAGTTATTCTCTCTTTTTAAATTTTTTTTAAAAAAGAATTAAATCTATATATTGTGGTTGTGGATATTAATAATAAAGTTTTGCACAAAATGGTGGATAAGTTGTGGAAAAGCCATAAATCAACCCTGTTTTTGGGGTATTCCTGTGGAAAACATTTTCTGCTATAATCTATTTCCACACTATATTTAGAGGTTTAAATTATGACTAATATTGAACTGAAGCATAAGTGGAGAACCGTGCTTGATACATGCCCTGTAGACAAGCTCAACTCCGTAAAAATCGATCAATGGTATCGCCCTCTTTCACCGAAATCAATCGATGAAGAAAATGGCGTAATCTATTTTATTGCAAGCGAAACTAATCCTATGCTCAAGCATATGGTTAATTCCAATTTCAATCTTATCAGGGAAACTCTGATTGAGACCTTCGGTAAAGAATATAAAATTGAAATCATTGATGAGTTCGATGACTTTGATGAAGATATGGAAGGCAGCTACAGCGATCCGCACTATACCTTCGAACGCTTTGTTTCCGGAGCAAATAATAGACTTGCGCTCGCCGCAAGCCTTGCAATTGCTGAAAATTTCACTCCGGAGTATAACCCTCTATTTATATACGGAGGCTCCGGCCTTGGTAAAACTCACCTTCTTGCCGCTATTAAATCATATGTAAGAGAGAATAATCCGGAAAAGAAGGTTATTTACGTTACAACAGAGGCCTTTACAAACGAGCTTATTACATCAATTCAGAAGCAAACAACCGAGCAATTCCGTGAAAAATACAGAAAAGCGGACATTCTGCTTTTGGATGATATTCAGTTTATTGCCGGAAAAGAAGGTACTGAAGAGGAAGTATTTAATACCTTTAATGCCCTTTATTCCGCCCATAAACAGATAGTATTAAGCTCTGATAAACCACCAAAGGATTTGAAAACCTTGCCTGACAGATTAGTCAGCCGTTTCAGCCAGGGCATGATAGCAGATATTCAGCCGCCTGACTACGAAACAAGAGTTGCTATTCTTCAGCAGAAAATTGAAGAAAAAGGACTTGATGTTAATCAGAATATTTCCGAAGTAATAGATCTTATTGCTCAAAATATCACTGATAATATCAGAGAGCTTGAAGGAGCTCTTACAAGAGTTATAGGAATGGCAACCCTCTCAAACGTTGAAATTACAAAGGGTTTTGCAAAATCAGTACTAACTGATGTATTCCATTTAAAAGAAAAAGAGATTAGCGCAGAAAACATTAAGAAAAGCGTTGCAGAATTTTACGGAGTTAAAATTTCTGACCTTGAGAGTGCAAAACGTTCAAGAATATACGTTGTCCCAAGGCAAATTGCAATTTATCTTATAAGAAAGCATACACAGCTTTCACTTCCTCAAATAGGACAGGAATTCGGCGGCAGAGATCATACAACCGTTATGCACAGCTGCGAAAAAATTGAAGAAGAATTAAAAATTAACGATTCATTAAGAAAGAAAATAGAAACTATCGAAAATCAGTTTTCTATGTAGTTTTCAAGGCTTTGTGGAAAAATAAATCACTTTATACACAGAATAATCCACAAATAAATTAAGGATAATTCAAGCATATTTAGACTTATACCTCTTTCCACAGCCCCTACTACTATTACTACTAAAAAATATTAATTAATAATAAAGATAAGGAGTCATTATGAAATTTGCATGCACTCAGCTTTCTCTTATAAAAGCAATATCAACCGTAGATAAAGCAGTTAGTACAAGAACAACTATTCCTGCATTAAAGGGTATTTTATTAAATGTTAAAGATAACAGATTATTTTTAACTGCTTCTGATTTAGACCTTTCAATTGAAACTGCAATTGAAATTCAGGCTGAATCCGAAGGATCTGTTGTTGTAAATGCAAAATTATTTGGAGACATTATCAGAAAGCTTCCAAGTGCAATAGTAAAGCTTGAAGAAATAAACGGAAAATTATTTATTTCATGTCTTGGATCCGAATTTAATATTGTTACACTTCCGGCTGACGAATTTCCTAATATAGGAATGGTTAATGAGCTTCATAAGATTAACTTAAATAAAGATATATTTAAGGATTTAATTAAGAAGACAAGCTTTGCCGCAAGTATAGATGAAAAGAAAGGCAGTCTTACAGGATGTCTTATGCAGTTTAGTGATAACTGCCTCGAGCTTGCAGCTCTTGATGGTTTTAGAATGGCAATTGCAAAAGCAGCTTTACCAGGAGAAAATAAAAAGGTTCTTATTCCTGCAAGAATATTAACAGAGCTTGCAAAGCTTTTAAATGATATTGATGCATCTGATATTTCATTAATTCTTGATGAAAAGAGAGCAGAAGTATTTATGGATGAAACCAGAGTTGTTATCAGACTTCTTGAAGGTGAATTTATCAGATATAAGGATATTATTCCTAAGGAATATAAAACAAGAGTTATTGTATCCGCAAAGGAAATGCTTAACTCTATTGAAAGAGCATCACTTCTTGCAAAGGAAGGAAAGAATAATTTAATTAGATTAGAAATAACTGATGGAAATATAGAAATTAGTTCAAGATCTGAAGAAGGTAATGTAAAAGAAAATATCAGTGCCGAAACAGAAGGAGATAATTTAGTTATTGGATTTAATTCAAAGTATATCAGTGATGTACTTAAGGTTGTTTCTGATGATGAAATTGCATTTGAAATGGGTAATGCAGTAAGTGCATGTCTTATTAAGCCTGTTTCCGGAGATGAATATACCTACTTAGTTCTTCCTGTAAGAATTTCTGCAAATTAATAAATGTATTTTAAAGATATAGAACTCAAAAATTTTAGAAATTATAAAGATTTAAAAATTGAGTTTGATAAAAATTTAAATATATTTTTAGGTCATAATGCCCAGGGCAAAACAAATCTTCTTGAAAGTATTTATGTTACAGGTATGGGCAGATCTTTTCGTACAAATTCCGATAAGGAAATGATTTTATTTAATGAGGAGTTTGCAAAGGTTAAAGCAAACATCATTGAAGAAAACAGAGAAGATGAAGTAGAAATCATTTATCAGAATGATGGAAAAATAATTAAGCTTGACGGAATAAAGCTTCAAAGAACTGTTGATTTACTTGAAACAGTATACATAGTTGTTTTCAGCCCTGAAGATTTAAAAATAGTTAAAGAAGGACCAGATAACAGAAGAAGATTTTTAGACAGAGAGCTTTGTCAAATTAAACCTATTTATTATTCTGATCTAGGTAATTTTAAAAAGGTATTAAAAGAAAGAAATACTCTTTTAAGAGAAAATAATAATGATAAAAATTTATATTCTGTTTTTAATGAATCACTCGCAGAATATGCAATTAGAATCGTTATTGAAAGAAAAAAATTTATTGAAAGATTAAATGAAATTTCTCAAAAGCTCCATGATAATATTACCTCCGGAGCAGAAAAAATAAATCTTTCATATGAAACTAAAATAAATACTAAAGAAGAATATTTAGATTTATTAAATGATAATTTTGAAAAAGATCTTTATAAAGGATACACAAGCTTTGGTCCTCATAAGGATGATATAAAAATTGTTATTAATGATACTGATATAAGAACATACGGATCACAAGGACAGCAAAGAACAGCTGCATTATCAATGAAGCTTGCTGAGCTTGGTCTTATTAAGCAGGAAACAGGAAAGGATGCTGTATTACTGCTTGATGATGTATTATCAGAGCTTGATCAAAACAGACAAAGGTATTTAATTGAATCGATGAAATCTGTTCAGGTGTTTATTACAGCGACAGAAATTGATGAAAAACTAAGACAACTTTTGCCACAAGGAAAAAGCTTTCTTGTTGACAAGGGAAGTATTAAAAATATATAATTTTTAGGTTAGTTTACTACAATAATAATGAAAGGAGGAAAATAACATGGCAGGCAAAATGACATATCAGCCTAAGAAGGGCCAGAGAGCTAAGGAACATGGTTTCCGTAAGAGAATGGCAACAAAGAATGGCCGTAACGTTCTTAAGAGAAGAAGAGCAAGAGGCAGAAAGAAGCTTAGTGCATAATGAAAAATCCCGATATTTTAAGAAATCAGCAGGACTTTAACCGGCTGTATAAAAAAGCTAAATCGTCGGGGAGCAAGTATGTGGTTATTCTGTATTTAAAGAATGGACTCACACACAACAGAATGGCATTCGTAGCCAGTAAAAAAGTTGGAAATAGTGTTAAACGTCACAGAGCAGTGCGTCTCATGCGAGAGTCATACAGACAGCTTGAGTCACAGTTTTCAATTGGGTATGATTTACTTTTCATCGCCCGAAATACGATCACTGAAACGAAATGTGCGGATGTGAAAAAATCAATTGAAGCCGCAGCTAAGAGAGCCGGCATACTAGGGTAGTGCTTATGAAAAAAGTTTTATTATTTTTAATTACTTTTTACAGGGCTTGTATTTCCCCTAGATTCCCGAGCTGTTGCAGATTTACTCCAACATGCTCTCAATATGCTATTGAAGCTATTGAAAAATACGGCGCTCTTAAAGGAGGATGGCTTGCATTCAAGCGCATTCTCAGGTGTCATCCCGGAAATCCCGGGGGTTATGACCCAGTGCCTTAATTAGAAAAATAGCCCGAAAGGGCTTGGAGGAAAGAAACAGATGAAATATATGGCCATAGCCATGGGTTGGGTAATGAAGTTTTTATACGACATTATCAACAACTACGGCATCACCATTATTGTTCTTACTGTTATTGTAAGAGCACTCCTGATACCTCTTTACGGTAAGCAGCAGAAGTCCATGGCAAAGATGACAGAACTTCAGCCGAAGATCAACGAGATTCAGCAGCGCTATGCAAATGACAGAGAAAAAATGAACGAAAAGCTGAATGAAGTATATGCCGAAGCAGGATCAAGTCCTCTTTCCGGATGTCTTCCTTTAGTTATTCAGATGCCTATTATCATGGGACTTTATACATTACTCAGAAGCCCTCTTGATTACCTTAATCTTGAAGGTGCAGAGTACATGATAACAGCTGTTCATGAAGGTTTCCTTTGGATTTCTGACCTTTGTCAAACTGACCCTTGGATTCTTCCTGTACTTGCAGGTCTGACAACCTTCTTTAGTATGTCAGGTCAGGCACAGTCACAGACAGGTGGATCTGCCGGAACAATGAAGGCTATGAAGTACTTCTTCCCGGTAATGATTTTCCTTATGGGCAGAACATTCCCAGCTGGTCTTGCACTTTATTGGACTGTAGGTAACCTTGTTACCTGGGTTCAGAACAAGATTTTCAGCAATAAGACAAAGAAAGAAAAACTCAAGGCAGAAGTAAAAGAAGAAGTAATCAAGAGCAGAAAAGAAGCAAGAGGAAAATAATGAAATATTCTGAGAAATGGGGAGACAGCGTTGACTCTGCAGTTAAGCTGGCCCTCGCAGATCTTGGACTTACTGAAGAACAGGTTAATGTAACCATTCTTGAGCAGCCGTCCAAGGGCTTCTTTGGTCTTGGTTCTAAGCTTGCAAAAGTAAGAGTAGAAGAGAAGGCTCCGGAAAAGGTTGAAGAACCAAAGAAGGAAGCTAAAGAGATTAAAGAAGTAAAGGCAGAAGCAAAGCCTGAAGTTTCAGAAAAGAAAAATCAGTCTAAGCCAAAGCCAAAGAAGGAGCATAAGGAAAAGAAGCACGAAAAGCATGAAAATGATCATGCAAACGAAGATCTTTCAGTTTTAAATGAAAGACCGGCTGATTTAGTAGAAGCTCCTGAGCATCCGGCTCATGTTTTCCTTACTGATATTTCAAAGGAAATGGGTTTGGATATTAACATCAAAACTTATACAAACGAAAAGCTTGTATACATTGATGTTGACGGTCCGGACAGCGGAACCGTAATTGGTAAACGTGGTGCCACACTTGATGCACTCCAGTACCTTACAAGTCTTGTTGTAAACAAAGACGACGGTGCTTACAAGAGAGTTGTAATCAATGCCGAAGGCTACCGCGAAAAGAGAGAAAAGACTCTCGAAAAGCTTGCTAACAGACTCGCCGATAAGGCGCTTAAGACAGGAAAGGCCGTAAGGCTTGAACCGATGAATCCTTATGAACGTAAGGTAATTCATACAACACTTCAGGCAAGACCTGAGGTTAAAACAAGAAGCGAAGGTGAAGAACCTTATAGAAAGGTTGTCATCGAGCCGGCAAGAAAATAGCACCCTCAAGGTGAAAGGTTGGGGAGGCGCAGCAATCACTGCGCTATCCCCATTTTTATTTATCATGACAGACACAACTATTACTGCAATCAGCAGCGCGCAGGCGGAGGCAGGAATTGGGGTTATCAGAATCTCAGGTCCGGAGTCTCTTAATATCGCAAAAAAAATTACAAACAGATCAGAGCTTAAGAATCGCTACATGCATTACTGCAAAATTATGCAGGGCGACAAAATTGTAGACGAGGCTCTGGTTTGCTATATGCAGCAGCCTCATACCTATACGGGTGAGGACGTTGTTGAAATTCAGTGCCATGGTTCAAGTGCGTCACTTAAAGAAATTTTATCCATGATACTTGATGCCGGAGCAGAGATGGCTGAGCCCGGAGAATTTACAAAGAGAGCCTTCCTAAATGGTAAGATGGATCTTTCCCAGGCGGAAGCAGTAATAGATTTAATTAAAGCGAAAACAAAGAGATCGCTCGGGCTTGCCGCAAAGCAGCTTGGCGGAGCTCTTTCAAAAGAGGTAAGTGGAATAAGAGATGAGCTTAAAGAGCTTCTCATTCAGCTTACTGTTAATATGGATTATCCGGATGAGGATATCGAGGAAATTACCTATAATAAGATAGAAGATAGTTTATCATCGATAAACGATGAAATCTTTAAATTAATAGCACAAAGCGATGAAGGAAAGATTCTCAGAGAGGGACTATCCGTTGCAATTATAGGAAAGCCTAACGTAGGAAAATCCTCTCTAATGAATATTTTCATGGGCGAGGAACGCAGCATTGTTACCTCAGTTGCAGGAACGACCAGAGATACAATTGAAGAGAGTGCCCAGATTCGCGGCATTCCAATCAGGCTGATTGATACCGCGGGAATTCATCAGTCCGAGGATATAGTTGAAAAAATCGGAATTGAAAAAAGTAAGCAGGCCTTTGAATCTGCACAGTTGGTTTTACTCATTCTTGATTCCTCAAAGAAATTATCAGACGAGGATAGAGAGTTGATTAACGCATCAAAGGATTCTGATGTAATAGTTGTTTTAAATAAAACAGATCTTCCTTCGGAAATTGATGAAGATGAATTAAAGGATATAAAGCTGATTAAAACAAGCTTTACAAATAATGAGGGCATTGATGATTTAAAGGATGCAATCGAAGAGTATATTAAGTCAGGCTCATCAGAAAGCAGAATTGATCCGGTCATTTCAAATATCAGACATATTAATTTAGTAAAGCTTGCAAATGCAGAAATTGCCCAGGCACTTGAAATGTGCAGAGCAAAGGAGGCAATAGATTTTATTGAGATTAATGTTAAGGCCGCTTTTGATTATCTTGGAGAAATAAGCGGGGATACCGCAAGCGGAGAAATAATAGACGAAATATTCAGCAGATTCTGTTTAGGTAAATAGGTAAAAAATGGAAAAGAAATATTTAGGCAAATATGATATCGTCGTAATAGGAGCAGGACACGCAGGCTGTGAGGCCGCTCTGGCAGCCGCAAGAATGGGAAAGAAAACCCTGGTGTTTTCAATAAATCTTGAGGCGGTTGCAAATATGTTTTGCAATCCTGCGATAGGCGGAACAGGCAAGGGACATCTTGTAAGAGAAATTGACGCTCTGGGCGGATATATGGGGCAGTGCATCGATAAGACCTTTATTTCAAGCAGAATGCTTAACAGATCTAAGGGCCCGGCTGTTCACAGCCTCAGAGCTCAGGCGGATAAAAGAAAATACCACGAAGAGATGAAAAGGCATCTTGAGAAAATGCCGAATCTCTTTTTAAAGCAGGGCGAGGTTATTGATGTTGACTTTGATGAGGATAACAGGGTTAAGGGCGTTATGCTGAAAACCGGCTCTTATTATGAGTGCGACGCGGTTATCATCGCAACTGGGACCTTCCTCAGAGGAAAAATATTTATCGGTGACAGCAACTATTTCAGCGGTCCGAACGGACTTGCGCCGAGCATGGAGCTTGCGGATAACCTGAAGGCCAAGGGCTTTGAACTGAGAAGGTTTAAGACCGGCACTCCTTGCAGAGCGCTTAGCTCTTCAATTGATTTCTCAAAAATGGAAAAGCAGGAAAATGATGAACATGTCGTCCCGTTTTCCTTTATGAACGATAATATTGATAAAGAGCAGGAGTATTGCTATTTAACCTATACGAATGCGGACACTCACAGGATTTTAAGAGATAATTTCAGCAGATCGGCTCTCTTTGGTGGAGACATCGAAGGCATCGGCCCAAGGTACTGCCCATCAATTGAGTCAAAGGTTGACAGGTTTGCAGACAAGAGCAGACATCAGTGCTTTGTTGAGCCCGAGGGTCTGAGCACCGAGGAAATGTATCTTCAGGGCATGTCATCCTCTATGCCTGAGGATGTCCAGCTCGCGTTTTACAAATCCATGGCAGGCCTTGAAAACATCGAGATTGTAAGGCCCGCATATGCGATTGAATACGACTGCATCGACCCTCTTGATATTAAGCTGAATCTTGAGCATAGAAAGTTCAAGGGATTTTTCTGCGCAGGTCAGTTTAACGGCAGCAGTGGATATGAAGAGGCCGCAGCTCAGGGCCTTATGGCCGGAGCTAATGCCGCTTTATGGCTTGATCACAAGGATCCGTTTATTATCGACAGATCCGAGGGCTACATCGGAGTTCTCATCGATGACCTCGTAACTAAGGGTACAAATGAGCCGTACAGAATCATGACCTCCAGAGCAGAGTACAGACTCGTGCTGCGCCAGGATAATGCTGACGACAGGCTTACTGAAAGAGGCAGGGAAATCGGTCTGGTTGATGATGAAAGATACGAAAGATATTTAAGATATAAAAAGCTTAAGGAAGATGAGAAGGAAAGGCTGAAGAGCACTAAGTATAAGGGCCAGAGCCTTGCCGAGCTTTTAAAGCATCCGGAGAATACCTATGATTCTCTTGCGGAGATTGATCCTGACAGACCTGAGCTTCCTCAGTTTGTAAAGACCAAGCTTGAGGTTGAAATTAAGTACGAGGGTTATATTTCCAAGCAGCTCATCCAAATTGAGCGATTTAAGAAGCTCGAGAAGAAGGGGCTTCCGGGCGATATTGACTACAATGATATTGATGGGCTCAGGCTTGAGGCGCAGGAGAAGCTCAACGAGCTTAAGCCTACGTCGGTTGGGCAGGCGTCGAGAATCTCCGGGGTTTCGCCGGCAGACATTAACGTCATTCTCGTTTATCTTGAGAAATTAAGAAGAAGTCGGTAATATATAGATATGGAAGATTATAAGAGACTGATTTCCCTCGCGCTGGAGTGGAACGAAAAAATTAATATTACAGCGATAACCGATCCGGACGAGTTCATGGAAAAGAATATCGTTGATAGTCTTGCGATTGTTGGGCTTGATGCTATTGAGAATGCCAACAATATCATGGATCTTGGGACAGGCGGCGGATATCCGGGCCTGCCTCTCGCAATGCACTATCCGGACAAATGTTTCGTATTGGTTGACTCCGTAAGTAAAAAGCTCAAGGTAATAGGCGACATCTGCGAAAAACTGGGCATTATGAACGTTGATACCGTCCACGGCAGAGTAGAGGATCTTGGGTGGCAGCCGGGAATGCGCGACAGCTTTGATCTGGTTGTTTCCAGAGCTGTTGCAAATATGGCGACTCTGGCAGAATATGCACTGCCTTTCGTAAAGAAGGGTGGACACTTCGTTGCCTATAAGACAGAAAACGCATTAGATGAGATAGCCGAAGCAAATAAAGCCATAGAAAAGCTTGGCGGAAGGCTTTCCAAAATAGAACGCATCGGCGACGGAAAAACTGGACATTTGCTCGTAGTTGTGGAAAAGTCTGTGGAAACACCTAAAGTTTTCCCCAGAAAGCCGGGAGAAGCAAAGAAAAACCCCATAATTTAATAAACATATGATATAATGTTCCACGTGGAACATTTTTTTAGGAGAATTTACAATGGGTAAAGCAATAGCAATATTTAATCAAAAGGGCGGAGTAGGAAAGACTACTACCAATATCAATCTGGCAGCATGTCTTGCAAACAGAGGAAAGAAAATTCTTGTGCTCGACATCGACCCTCAGGGCAATACAACCTCAGGACTTGGGCTTGTAAAAAAGAGCTTGGATTACACCAGCTATGATTTACTTGTTGATGATGAAATAAATACCGAGATGGCGATTTATAAGACTGCAACTCCGGGACTTGATATCATTCCCGCAAGTGTAGATCTTGCCGGAGCAGAAATAGAGCTGGTTCATATAGAGGGCAGAGAAAAGCGTTTAAAGAATGCGCTTGCCGGCATAAAGAACATATATGACTATATCTTTGTAGACTGCCCGCCAAGCCTCGGACTCCTTACAATTAACGCACTTACAGCCGTTGACTCTGTATTAATTCCTATTCAGTGCGAATTTTATGCACTTGAGGGCGTTAGCCAGCTGGTTTCTACAGTTGAGATTGTCAGAGCCAATATGAATCCGAATCTTGAAATTGAGGGTGTAATACTTTCAATGTTCGACGGAAGAACAAATTTATCAATTCAGGTTGTTGACGAAGTAAAGAAATATTTCGGAAGCAAGCTTTATTCAACAGTTATTCCAAGAAACGTCAGACTTGCAGAAGCACCGAGCTACGGACTTCCTATCACCGCATATGATCCCAGATCAAAGGGTGCTATTGCATATGAAATGTTTGCAGAAGAATTTTTAAGGTCGGAGGATAAGTAATGGCAGCAAAAAAAGGTGGGCTCGGAAGAGGCCTTGGCTCCCTTCTCGGGGATTTAGACAGTAAGCCTATTTCAATATTTGAAACAAAGCCGGAAACAAAGAAGACTCCGGTAAAAAAACAATCCACAGTTTCCACAGTTGATAAGCCTGTGGAAAAGGTGCAAAAGGTGGAGAAATTAAAAAAGGAAGAATCTGGAAACGATTTTGCCGAGGGCGTCATCTATATTGCACTTGATGACATCAAGCCAAATTCAAAGCAGCCGAGAAAGGTTTTCAACGAAGAGGCCTTAGCAGAGCTGGCTGAATCCATAAAAGAGTACGGCGTAATTCAGCCTATTCTTGTCAGAAAATTTAAGAACGGCTATGAGCTTGTTGCCGGAGAGCGTCGCTGGAGAGCGGCAAGAAAAGCGGGCCTCAAGAAAATTCCTGCAATCGTAAGAGAGCTGACCGAGCAGCAAAACAGCTTGGTTGCCCTCCTCGAAAATATGCAGAGAGAAGACCTCAACATGATTGAAGAGGCATTAGGCCTTTCCAAGCTCATGGAGGATTACGGTCTTTCTCAGGAAGAAACCGCGAAGGCAGTTGGCAAGTCAAGACCGTATATTGCGAATGCACTCAGACTCTTAAAGCTTCCGAAGGAAGTTCAGGAGATGGTCGAGGATGGAAGACTTTCTGCAGGACATGCAAAGGCTATCGCAGGGCTTGAGAGTGCAAAGACACAAATCGAAGCTGCAAACAAGGCAGTAGCAGAAGGCTGGTCTGTAAGAAAGATCGAGTCCTATTCCAATACAAAGAAAAAGCCTGCAAAGAAAAAGGCAAAGAAGGACAACGGCTTTAAAGAGGTCGAAGAAAAGATCAGTCAAAATCTCGGAACCAAAATTAAAATCAGCGGATCCGAAACAAAGGGTAAGATTGAAATCGAATATTACTCAAGACTTGAGCTTGATCGTTTAATCGATATTCTTGGGGAATAATCGCTAATCGCTGATTAACGATACATATATATAAATGGAAGAAAAAAAGACTGTTAATATCTATACTGATGGGGCATGCTCCGGCAACCAGAACGATAGCAATATCGGAGGCTGGGGGGCTATTTTGGAGTACGGCCAGCATTGCAAGGAGCTTTGGGGTGGCGAAAAAAATACAACGAATAACCGCATGGAGCTTCTCGCTTTAGTGCGTGCGCTTTCTGCGCTTAAGACCAAGGGCCTCGAAATCAGAGTCTTTTCCGACAGCTCATACCTTATCAATTGCTTTAAAGAGAAATGGTATGCTAAATGGCAGATGAACGGTTGGAAAACTTCCCAAAAGGCTCCGGTAGAAAATAAGGAGCTTTGGATCCAGCTCATTGATTTAATGAGCGACCAGGACATTAAATTTTATTTGGTTAAGGGACATGTTAATCTTAACGGAGACTCCGGAAAATTAAAAACAGCCTACATGAAATTTATAGATCATAACGGCATGTTTACTCTGGAAAATTTCCGCTATATCGTCGAGAAAAACAACAGAGCGGATGAGCTCGCCAATGTTTTTATTAACGAAAACAGATGAATTTTAATCTAGATGTTAACTTAAAATTGCAGCAAAAGCTGGCATTAACGCCGGAGCTGATACAGACTATAAAGATTTTGCAGCTGAATGCAGTGGATCTTAAGTCTTATGTTGAGGAGGAGCTTCTTTCCAATCCTCTTCTCGAAATAAACGAGGAGATTGAAAAGGAGAGGGTTTATGACGCGCTTTCTCATCGCTTTGCAAATCAGCACTACGTTGATGACGGAGATGAATATGACTACGAGGACTTTGTAAAGGCCCAGTGGTCTCTTTCTGATTTTCTTCATATGCAGCTTGCAATGGTTCCGGGGCTTGAAAAGAAAACTAGAGATATAGCAGAGTACATCATTGACACTCTTGATGATAACGGCTACCGCACTGAAAGAGCTACGGAAATTGCCGCAAAGCTTGGCTTTACACATGACGAGGTCATGAATGCAATTAAGGTTATCCAAGGGCTTGAGCCGGCAGGGGTATCTGCAAAGAGTCTTGAGGAATGCCTGAGGCTGCAGCTTGACAGGCTCGGAGAGCATAATGAAATTTTCGAATGCATTATCAGCAAGCATCTGGAGGATCTCGCCGCAAATAGAATTTCTTTGATAGCAAAGGACTGCGAGATAGAAATAGATGAGTGCCAGGAATATTGCGATATTGTAAGAAGTCTGGATCCAAAGCCGGGCAAGCGTTATGGCAAAGGAGACGAAAACAGATATATTACTCCGGACTGTTATTTAGATAATGTTGAAGGAGAGTTTTACGTTTCGGTAAACGAGGGCGATATCCCAAGGCTTCAGATGAGTAATTATTACACACGAATGAAGCAGGAGGCTTTAGGCGACGAGGCCACAATGTCTTATTTAAAGGAAAAAGTGGATTCTGCGATGTGGCTGATGAAGGGAATAGATCAGCGCAGACAGACCATACAAAATGTTGCCGAAGCAATAGTTGATTTTCAAAGAGAATTCTTTGAAAAGGGAAAAAGCTATTTAAGACCTATGACTCTGGCGGATATAGCAAGCAGAGTTGATGTTCACGAGTCAACAGTATCAAGAACTGTCAACGGAAAATACATTCAGACTCCGAGGGGACTCTTTGAATTAAAATATTTCTTTGGCGGCGGCACGGTAACTCTGGCCGGAGAAGAGATGTCTTCTTCACTCGTAAAAGACAAGATTGAAGAAATAGTAAAGAGCGAGGATCCGAAGCATCCTTATTCTGATGAAAAGATTAAGGCTCTGCTCGAGGAAAAATATAAGGTTAGCATCGCGAGAAGAACCGTTGCAAAATACCGTGAACAGCTTGGAATTCTCGGCACTTCCAAGAGAAAGAGATACTAACTGTTAATATTTGGTCAAAAAGAAGAAACTTAACAGTAAAGATTCTGTAACACAATTGTAATATTTATGTGGTAAACTATATATGTAATTAGTAGTAGTAGAATGCCGCAAGAAAGGAGGAGCATTATGAAGCAAATAAAAAGAATACTTGTAATATGCCTTGCTGTATGCATGCTTTTAACAAGCTTTGCTTTTGCCGCTACACCAAGTGCAAGCTTGATTAGCCCGGTTGAAAACAGCATAGTTGCTGATGACCAGCTCCTTATTTCTATTAAGGTATTAGATAAAACAAAGATCAGAGTTAACTTCTACGAGGAAAAGCTTGCAAGTCTTGATAAGGATGGAAAGCCTGTTCTCGATAAGGATAAGAAGGAAGTTCTTATCTCCTTTGATGTAAAGGATCTTAAGAAGGAAGATTTCGAAGACATTCAAAAGCTCTACGAAAAGGAAACCTTCAAGGAAGTTAAGATTGGTGATTCTTCACTTTACACAGGCGTAGGTGAAGCAGGCTATTTCACAAAGACTATTGAAAAGCTTGATCCGGGTCTTTACAGAATAAGCATTGAAGTTATTGGCAAGGATGACAAGGTAACAGAAAGCTACAGCAGCTTCGTTGCTCTTCAGGAAAAGCCGGTTGATGAAACAGCAACTAAGGCAGCAGTTGAAGCAGACAGCGTAAAGGTTGAGACTCAAAAGGTTAGCTTGGTTCAGACCTTAGTTAATTTCATTAAATCAATTATCAAGTAATGAAAAGAAAGCTTGATTTTATCGAAAATTTAAAAACAGCGATTCTAGTAGTATTGTTCTTGATAACAATACTACTTTTGTATTTATCTTATAATCAGGATGGCTCAAGCTTTAGCCTTGAGGAAATCCTTCCGGGTGGCCGCAGCAGCCAGGTGTCAATTGACGTTGATGAATATCTTGCTCCGAGCTATACAATTAAGGTCGGAGAAAACGGACACTACCTCATCACCTATAAAAATCAAATAAAAGCCTTTGAGGTTGCATCCGAATGTGCCCAGAGCCTTCTTTCCGCATCCAATATCGAAATAAGCGAAATTTCAGAAGAAGCATATAATCTTGTCTGCAGGGATATTAATTCTGTGCAGCTGATTTTCGATTACGATTTTCCGTTTGATGATTATTGTAAAAAGATATTGGGAAAGACTATCAAAAGACCGGATAATTTAAATGGCTTTAGAAGTCTTCTTTTCTCAGATCAAATTAAATCCGATCTTTACATGAGAAACATGGCGGGAAATTGCTTCAAGATTTCTGTTGCGGAAAACTATTATTCCACCGAGGCGCTTTCCAGAGTATTAAACTTTGACGGCGGCGAAATCAGGTTTATGGATATATACGAGCTCGGCTTTAAAAGCATTGGCGATGATATCGTAATTGCGTGGGATGAAATTCCGGAGCGCATATTTGGCGACACTCTTGATTTCGTAAGAAAGATTACAGATGGTCAGGGCAATGAAACCTATATGTATGGCTACGGCCAGAAGAGACTTTCGATTAATGAAAGCTCCGGCTTTGAATATAAGTGTGATATCACAGGAACAAATACCCCGGATTTCTATACTGATCTTGAGGTTGCGCTGAAGTTTATTAAAGAAAAGCTTGATGTCAGCGAGGATCTTATTAAGATTAAGACAGTATCGACGATAGACGATGAAGGCGTAATTCTCAATCATTTTATCTTTGATACAGACGGTTATGCCATCGAGGCCGAGGTAAAAGCCGAGGATATCTCATATTTCAAAATAACAAATCAGGAGGCACTATGAATTGGTCAAGAGCAAAGACAATTTTGATAGCGATCCTGGTTTTGGTTAACGCTTTTCTTCTCTTCAATTATTTAAGAACAGAGTGGAAGTCTCAGCAGCAAATTTCAGAGTCAACAAAATCAGCGGCATTATATCTCGAGGAAAGAGGTGTAAGCATAAGCTGTGATATTCCGGAAAAAAGCGAAAAGCTGCCGGTTATTCTTGTTAACTTTTCAAAGGGTGATGTTGGTGGCGGAATATACGATATTGATATCGATGGAACGATCATGGAAATCATCGGGCTTAAGGACTCCGCGTTTATTAAGAACATTGAAATCACCGATAAGAAGATTGAAACCCTCCCTGCGTACACCGCTCTTTTAAAAAGCTACGGCAGCATAGAAGGTGAGATAACAAATATTCAGCTGATATATCTGGTTGACCGATCTGCATATGTCGGGCAGGAGGGCGAGGACACAGCGCTTCCATATTGGAAGATCAGTTCCGGGGAAAACTCCTATTATTATTCTGCATTCGCCGAGTAATTTTCAGCTAATTTAAAGGAACAAGGACATAATATATATATGAGCATAAGGATTTGTTCCCTTGCAAGCGGAAGCTCGGGGAACTGCTATATGGTTCGCACAGAAGACACAGTGCTTTTGGTCGATGCGGGCATCAGCGGCAAACAGATTCGTCTTCGCCTCGAAGATTTGGGCGTTGATATTGAGGATGTTGCCGGAGTACTGATTACCCACGAGCATTCGGACCATATCCAAGGCCTTTCGGCCTTAATAAAAGTTAACAGACGCATTTTCGGAAGCTGCGGAACGCTTTCCAATTGTAAAATCAGTTCAGAGGAATGCTTTAATTACATTACTCCGGGGGATAGCTTTACGATTGGGGATATTACGGTAAACAGCTTTAACACATCTCATGATGCGGCTGAGCCGACCGGGTACAGCTTTACATCCAATGGCAAATGCATCTCGATAGTAACGGACACAGGGATTGTAACTGACGAGGTGAAAAAACATATGGCCTTGGCAGACATACTTGTTTTGGAATCAAACCACGATGAGAATGTATTAAAGATGGGGCCGTATCCATGGTTCTTAAAGCAGCGCATACTTGGAGATAAGGGGCATCTTTCAAATGAGTGTGCGGCAAATGCATTGTCAGAAATCATTCTTTCTGAGAACAGCGAAAGACAGCGTCTGGTGCTTCTCGCACATTTAAGCAAAGAGAACAATTTTCCTGAGATGGCTCGAGCAACAATGGAAAATATACTTTTGGAGCGAGGCTGCAAACCAAAGGCTTGCAGGATAATCGTTCTATCAAGAAATGAGGTATCGGAAATCTATGAATAAGGGGAGTAAACAGGTATTATCAATAATCCTTGCGGCAGTAATTGCTCTTGGATTCGGATTTGGCGGAGGACTTCTCGGCGCCAAATATTTATTGGCATCAGATGCGGCTCAGGGTGCAGCAGAGGATATTGCAAACAGCAATTCAGGCACAGCAAGCAGCACAGTAACAATCAGTTTGGACGGGGATATATCCCTTGCCGAAGCAATCGCAGATAAGGTTATGCCATCGGTTGTAGGTATATCAACCGTATCAACACAGACCTACTCAAGCGGCTTTGGTTCATTTGACTATTTCTTCGGTGGCGGCGGTGGCTATTCATATGACGCAACATCCGAGGGAACAGGCCTGATCGTAGATGAAGCAGGCTACATACTTACAAATTCTCATGTTGTAAATGACGGTGACACAAAGTCCATCATGGTTTCACTTTATGACGGAACAGACGTTGAAGGAACAGTTCTTTGGAACGACGCGACTCTGGACCTAGCAGTAATTAAGGTTGAAGCAAAAGGCCTTGTTGCAGCAGAGCTTGGCGACAGTGATACGGTCAGAATCGGTGCCTATGCGGCAGTTATTGGAAATCCATTAGGACTTCAGTTTGAAAGATCCATGTCCCAGGGCATCATCTCCGGATTGGACAGAACAATTCAAGTAAGCAGCGACGGAACCTCTACAAACGCAACAACAATGGAAGGTCTTATTCAGACAGACGCCACAATCAACAGCGGTAACAGCGGTGGACCTCTTCTGAATGCAAAGGGCCAGGTTGTCGGAATCGCTTCTGCCAGAGCAAGCTCCGGCGAAAACATGGGATTTGCAATTCCAATCAATACCGCAAAGCCAATCGTAGAGCAGATTAAGGAAACCGGAAGCTTCAACAGAGCATACATTGGAATCTCCGGAGTTGGACTCGAGGAGCAAACTCAGTATACTTCTGAGCAGTGCGAAGAATATTTCGGAACGAGCACAGGTATTTATATTACCAAGGTATTCAGCGGCGGCGGAGCAGACGGCGCAGGACTTAAGCAGAATGATATTATTCTGAAAGTCGACGGAACTAATGTCACAACCATGAATAAGATAAATTCCCTACTTGTTAAGTACAAGGTCGGCGATCAGGTTGAGGTTGAGTACATGAGAGATAAAAAGATTGAAACATGCACAGTAACCTTAAATGGTGCCATGCTTATGTCCGATCAGCAGATAAAAAATAATTAAATAGTTAATTGTAAATCCGAAGCTTCGTGCTTCGGATTTTTTTTCATGCGGAGCCATTATTGTGATAAAATATTTAGGCAAGCTATATACCTAAATAAGCGAAAGGCTGTAGGCATGAGAATACGCAAGGAAATAATGACAAATGACGATTACGCATTAATCGCACGCGCAAGTGACGCTCTGGCCCACCCTGCAAGAGTGGCTATTTTCAGATACATCTATAATAAGAATTTGAACAGAGAGACAGTTTGCAACAAGGACCTTGTTGAGGAATTTGATTATGCCCAGTCAACAATCAGCCAGCATATGAACAAGCTTACGCTCGGTGGTTTAATCGAGGTGAAGCATGAGGGGACAAAGAACTTTTATTTCGTCAACCTCGGAATGCTGGGTAAGTATCTTAACTCCGTAAAAAAATTAAACATTTAATCGAGGATTAAAATGAGAAATATTGCAGTCGTTGCAGGAACAAATGTCGACACTCAGATGGGGGTTGACTATATTAATGAAATGAGTGAGACAGACAGGCGTCTTTACAGGCCTTTTGCCTATCCTGCTTTTGATACCCCCATGCATTGTCATACATTTCAGATGCAGAGCAATGCAGGGAAATTGGATTATTTTGAAAAGCTTTTTAAGAATGCAATTAAAGAAAACAATGTAGAAGGGTTTTTCGTATATTGCAATTCGCTCAGTGCTGCAGTAGATTTCGAATACCTTGGAAAGAAGCTTGATGTTAGGGTTGCAACACCTCTGATGGCATACAGAGAAATCGCACAAAAGACATCAAAGCTTGCGGTAATTGCGGCAAATAACCAGGCAACAGCGGGAATTGAAGCAGCATTTACAGAAAAGAACCCCGAATGCTATGTTATGGGGCTGGGAATGCTTGAGCTTGTTGAGGCTGTCGAGGCAAAGATCAGCCCGGAGGAAATTATTGAAAAATTCAATTTAGTCCAGCTTATAGACTTCTTTGAAAAGAACGGTGCAGAGGCCTTGGTTCTCGGATGCACACATTTCCCGTACTTCGAAGAGGAGCTTAAAAAGCGCTGTAAGCTCCCAATTATCAACCCTGCAGAAAAGATGTACTATATGTTATAAGTGTTGACATCAACACTTCATTATGATAAAGTCTATACGATTATACTTTAGAAAGGTAAGTAAACATGACTTTAAGAAATGCAAACAAATTCATGATGATGGATATGTGCATGGCTATGCCGATGCGCAATGTTTTGCGCGCTTCAAAAAGTCAGATACTTTCCTAATCAATTATTAACCGCTTATTAACTCGGAAAGTTGTTTGACTTTCCGAGTTTTTCTTTATACCTATCGGTATTTGGAATAATAACTTCGGCGGTCAGACATTTTCTAAAGAATCAAAAAAGGAGAAATAAAAAATGAAAAAGTTTATCGCACTCGCACTTGCAGTAGTATTATTGTTCAGCTTCGCAGCATGCGGAGATAAGCAGACAGCTTCTGACACTCAGGTTATTACAATTGCCGCAAGTCCTACACCACACGCAGAAATTCTTAAGGTTGCCGCAGAAAATCTTCCTGAAGGTTTTGAACTCAAGATTCTTGAATATGATGATTACGTTCAGCCTAATATGGTAGTAGACAGCGGAGAAGTATTCGCAAATTACTTCCAGCACGTTCCATACCTTGAAGACTTCAACAAGGAAAACGGAACAAAGGTAGTAAGCCTTTGCGGTGTTCACGTAGAACCAATGGCAATCTATCCGGGAAAGTGCACAGATCTTAAGGCTATTCCAGAAGGCGCACAGATTGCAGTTCCTAACGATACAACAAATGAAGCAAGAGCACTTCTTCTTCTCGAAGCAAACGGAATCATCAAGCTTGATCCAAATGCAGGCATCACAGCAACAAAGAACGATGTAACAGAAAATCCTTACAACGTAGAAATCGTTGAGGTTGAAGCAGCGCAGGTTCCTAACATTCGTCAGGACGTTGAGATTGCTGTAATCAATGCTAATTATGCTCTTAACGCAGGACTTAATCCGGTTAAGGATTCTCTTGCAGTAGAAGGCAGCGCATCCGCATACGTTAACATTGTTTGCGTAAAGGAAGGAAACGAAAAGGATCCTAAGGCAGAAGCTCTTATCAAGGCTTGCACAAGTGATGCAGTTAAGAAATTCATCGAAGACACATACGACGGTTCTGTAGTTTGCGTATTCTAATTAACAGTTAAGAATAATTCAATGATTAAAATCGAACACTTAAGTAAAAACTTCAAAGTCGGAAACATGGATATCGAGGCTCTGAATGATATCAACCTGGAAATAAACGATGGTGATATCTACGGCATTATAGGAATGTCCGGAGCCGGCAAGTCAACACTTGTCCGCTGTATCAACATGCTTGAAAGACCAACAGACGGAAGAATCGAGGTTAACGGCCTTGATATGGGAAATCTCAGCGACAAGGAGCTTAGAGCCGCTCGCAGAGATATCACAATGATCTTCCAGGCTTTTAATTTGCTCAAGCAGAGAAATTGCCTAAAGAATGTATGCTTCCCTATGGAGCTTGATGGAGTTCCAAAGGCAGAAGCAGAAAAAAAGGCAAAGGAGCTTCTTGAAATAGTTGGACTCCCAGAAAAGGCAAAGTCCTACCCCGCACAGCTTTCCGGTGGACAGCAGCAGAGAATTGCTATTGCAAGAGCTCTGGCAACAAATCCAAAAGTTCTGCTCTGCGACGAAGCAACATCTGCCCTTGACCCAAAGACCACACACCAGATACTCAAGCTTCTTAAGGAAATCAATCAGAAGATGGGTATTACAATCGTGATTATTACTCACCAGATGAGCGTTGTTCAGGAAGCGTGCAACAGGGTTGCAATTCTTGATGGGGGCAGGGTTGTTGAGGAAGGCAATGTCAGCGAGGTATTCTCAAATCCAAAGTCAGATGCCGCAAAGCGTCTCGTTATGCCGGATGGCGAAAGATACCAGAAATGGCTTGGCGCAAGCTCTGAAAGAAGACTTCGTGTTGTATTCCAAAACGTACAAAATATCGAAAAGCCTCTCGTTGCAAGTATGGCTGTTGAGGCCGGGGTTATTGCAACGGTTCTTTCCGCAGATATTCAAAAGCTTGTTGGCGACAAGGCAGGAACTATGCTTCTTGGTGTAAGCGATGAGCAGTTTGACAGCGCAATGAAATACTTAAAGACATATGAAGGCATTACTGTAAAGGAGGTGGAGGACTTTGTATAGCGGAATATTCAGCGCAGAAGCGCTTGCCGAAGCTCTGGAATGTATAAAGACAGAAATCCCCTTCGCAATTTGGGAAACCTTTTATGTAACGATTGCCGCAACCGCTCTTGCAATTATTATCGGACTTCCTCTCGGAGTTCTTTTGGTTGCCGGAGAAAAGAATGGCGTAGCACCGCTCCCATCTTGGGTTATGACGGTTCTGAATGTAGTAATTAACCTGCTTAGATCTGTTCCGTTCCTGATTCTTATGATTATGGCATTGCCACTTTCAAGACTTGTTGTCGGAACAACAGTAGGTACAAAAGCAACGATAGTTCCTCTTGTAGTAGCGGCCTTCCCGTATATTGCAAGACTTGTCGAAAGCTCAATCAGAGAAATTGACCCAAACATTATTGAAGCTGCTCAGAGTATGGGCGCAACTCCATTTCAGATTATCGCAAAGGTAATGATTCCGGAGAGCGTTCCAAGTCTTATCAACAACGGGACAATAGCACTTACAACCATTCTCGGTTACAACGCAATGGCCGGAATTCTTGGCGGTGGCGGACTCGGAAAGATTGCAATCAATTATGGTTATTATCGCTATCAATACACCACAATGTATGTTGCAGTAATTTTAATCGTAATTATGGTTATTATTTTCCAAACTATAGGCACAAAGGCCACTATAAAATGCGATAAACGTTTAAAGTAGCTACTATATATAGTATAATAAAGAAAAGATGCTAAAGAGCCCTATATATAGGGTTCTTTTGTGTTATAATATTCTGTCGGAAAACGCGGAAAAAATAACAAACGCATATTATGGAAAAGAAAGAAATCAGACAATTAATACAGCCCTATATTACCGTCGATACCATAGTAATGGTTTTGATGGCTGTTATTGTGCTGTTCTTAAATTTGTGGATTGGAATTGCTTTGCTTTTGGTTGTGGTTATGCTGTCAGTTTATCACGCAACAATTACAGCAGGAAAAGCAGTTAAGCAATTATCTGAAATGAGATCCAGAACAATCGCAGAAAGCGAAGAGATTACCAGAAACTTCGTCGACAACAGTCCGGTGCTTATGTGCGTCAGTGATGAGGACGGAAATGTTCGTTGGGCAAGTGAAGGCTTCAGAGAAAAGATTTCCGACTCAGAAGAAATCGGAGAGTATATCCCAAAGGAAGAGCTGAAGAAATTATTTGATAACGAGAAATATGAATACATAGCTAATATCGGAGATGCAAAGTATCGCGTGACCGCAAGTGCAAGAGACGAATCCGGACACAGCACAAGAATGCTTTACTTCGAAGACATTACTGCCTCCGAGATTGTAAGAAATCTTTTCAAGGATTCTCGTCCATGTCTTGCATATGTTCATATCGATAATTTCGAAGAGCTTTTGGCAAGCTGCCCTATTGAAAATCAGTCAAAGCTGATTGGTGATATTGAGCAAATATTAAAGGACTGGGCAGAAAGCCTTGAGGCAAGCTTTGCAAGAGTAAAAGCAAGTCAGTACTCAATCATATTTGAAAACAAATATTTAGACGGACTGAAAGAGAATAAATTCGACGTCATGGAAAAGGTTCACAGCATTGAGACTGAGGCTGATTTCCCGACAACGATTTCTATAGGAATTGGCGCAGGCGGCGCAAGCTTCGCTCAGCTTCAAGACTATGCAAATGATGCGATGGAGCTTGCATACGGAAGAGGCGGAGACCAGACCGTAATTATGAAGCCGGGTTCTGAGCTGGAATACTTCGGCGGCGCACTTTCCAATCTTGAACGAAGAAACAAGGGTAAGTCAAGAATCATAGCACACGCTCTTACAAGATTGATAAATGAATCCGGCAAGGTTATGGTTATGGGCCATCAGCGCCCTGACATGGACTGCCTTGGCGGTGCAATAGGTATTGCGGCATTTGCTCAGGCTCTTAAAAAGAAGGCTTATATCATTCTCAATAATCCGGGGGAGGCCGTTGACCTGCTTCACGCAGAGGCAGTAAAAACAGGCAGCTTCGAATTCATCAATGATGAAATGGCAATGGTTCTTGCTGATGAAAACACTCTGCTTGTTGTTGTTGATACACACATTGGGCCGCAGACAGAATGTCCGGCACTTCTTGATAAGTGCAAGAGGCTTGTAGTGATAGACCATCACAGAAAGTCAGCTAATGCAATTGAAAATACATTGCTCACCTACATGGAGCCATTCGCAAGCTCTGCATCAGAGCAGGTCAGCGAGATACTTCAGTACGCAGGCGGAAATCTCGAATTCAGCAAATTCGAAATGGACGCGCTGCTTGCGGGAATTACTCTTGATACCAAGAACTTTACTGTAAATACCGGAGCAAGAACCTTCGAGACAGCAAGCTGGCTCAGAAGAAATGGAGCAAGCAGCAAGAATGTTGCAGGCTTCTTCAAGATGAGACTGGACTTCTTCCAGAAGAAGGTAAACATGATAGCATCTGCGGAGGTACTCGGAAACGAAATCGCAGTAGCATATACAAAAGACACAGACCCTTCAATGCAGGTTCTCACAGGACAAACCGCAGACGAGCTTCTTGAGATGAGAGGAATCAATGCAGTCTTTGTTGCAGGATCGCTAAGTGACAAGGGTACAACAGTTTCAGCGAGATCGAACGGACAGTTTAATGTTCAGGTTATCATGGAAAAGCTTGGCGGAGGCGGACATCTTAATTCTGCGGCGGCTCAGCTTACCGAAAGCCCTGAAGAGGCTATTCAAAAGATCGTTGAAATACTTAGAGAAGAAAAATTAATTTAGGGGGAAAAATAAATGCAGGTTATTTTACTTAAAGACGTTAAAGGACTCGGACGCGCAGGTGAGGTTGCAAAGGCAAGCGATGGATATGCAAGAAACAAGCTTATTCCTCAGGGCCTTGTAATGGAGGCAACTCCGGCAAATCTTAAGGCTCTTGAAAAGAAGAAGGCTGAGATTGAAGCACAGCGCGCATTTGATAAGCAGGTAGCTGAAGAGACCAAGGCTAAGGTTGAGGCTGTAACAGTTACAATTAAGTCCAAGGCCGGCGAGAACGGAAAGCTCTTCGGAGCAATCACCGCAAAGGATATCGCAGAGGCTCTTGAAAAGGATCACAAGATTTTCCTCGACAAGAAGAAGGTTGATCTTGATGCCCCAATTAAATCCATCGGAGCAACAGATGTTATGCTGAAGCTCTACACAGGTGTAGTTGCAAAGTGTCATGTTGAGGTTGTAAATGGCTAAAGCAATTTCGGAAAGAATTCCGCCACACAATAAAGAAGCTGAGATAAGTGTACTGGGCGCAATACTGATTAACAGCGAGGTTTTCCTTGATGTATCAGAGCTGATCAGGGCAGAGGATTTTTATGAGGAGGCTCATAAGGAAATCTTCAGCGCTATCACCCAGCTGCACATGGATTCAAAGCCAATAGATTTGATTACTGTTTCTGAATGTCTTTCAAAGCGTCATAGCCTTGAAGCTGCCGGAGGCAGAGCTTATGTTGCGTCTCTTGCGGACGCAGTACCGACTTCGGCTAATGCCAGAGAATACGCAAAGATTATTGCGCAAAAGGCAAGCCTCAGATCTCTTATAGGGGCGGCCGGAGAAATCGTAAGCAGCTGCTATGAGGAAAAGCTTGAGCCTGAAACAATTCTTGATACGGCGGAGCAGAACATTCTTGCTATCGCTCAGGAAAAGCAATCAAATACTTATGTTCAGGTTGGAGATGTTCTAAATTCAAATCTCGAGCAGATACTCGAGGCAAAGAAGAACGGTGGAATTATTCCGGGACTTACATCAGGCTTTAAAACTCTTGATATTAAAACCACAGGATTTTCTCCTGCGGACTTTATCATAGTTGCGGCAAGACCATCAATGGGTAAAACCGCATTCGCACTTAATATCGCTCAGAACGCCGCTCTTAAGGCGGGCGCAAGAGTTGTAATATTCTCACTTGAAATGAGCAGAGAGCAGCTCGGCATGCGTATGCTTGCTATGGAATCAAGAGTTGATTCTAAAAAGCTCAAGATGGGTGATGTAAGCAATTCCGATTTAGAGGATATTGAAAATGCAATTAAACGTCTTTCCACGGTTGACATTATCATCGATGATACTCCGGGCCTTGGCGTTATGGAAATGAGAAACAAGTGCAGAAGAATCGCAGCGAAAAAGCCAATCGACCTTATCGTAATCGACTATCTGCAGATGATGACTATGGGAACCTCTATCGATAACAGAGTCCAGGAAGTCTCAACAATCTCAAGATATTTAAAACAGCTCGCAAGAGAAATGAAATGCCCTGTAATCTGTCTGTCCCAGCTTTCACGTGCTGTTGAGCAGCGTCAGGGAAATCACAAGCCAATCCTTTCCGACCTTCGTGAGTCCGGTGCTATTGAGCAGGACGCCGATATGGTACTCTTCCTTTACAGAGAAGACTATTACAAGGATAAGGATGAAGAGCCAAGCAATACCTGCGAAATCATTATCGCTAAGAACCGTAATGGTGAAACCGGTGTTGTTGAGCTTACATGGCTGCCGAAGTTTACAAAGTTTGCCGACATGGCAATTGACGGTGTGGGCATGCCTATGCCAAAGTCTGCGGTGCCTCAGCCTTCGCAAAAGCAGAGTGCACCCGCTCCTAAGAGCGAGCCGGCTATAGAGCCTGAAGCACAGCAAGTTTCACTTGATGCTCCGGCACCAGGAATTGATGAATTCATTCCTATGTCAGAGGATGATTTTGACGACATCAAGGCCGCAATGGACATGGCCGCAGAAATGGAAATGCAAGGCGCAATGGCCGATGATGATATCGACTTTTAATTAATGTTTAAAAAATCCAAAACCGACAATTACTATTTATATTCAACAGAGGTGGAAAATTTCTTCATCTCTGATTTCATGACCAAGGCCCCGGGCGAGTACGTTAAGGCCTATCTTTTGGCGCTTATGTTTGCCCAGCTTGGTGCAAGCGTTGATAACGAAAGCATCAAGCGTCAATTGGCGATGAGCGATGATGAAATAGAGGATTGTTGGGCTTACTGGGAGTCGCTTGGGATTATCAAGCGCAGCAATGCATCAGACAGCTCGTATGACGTTGAGCTTGTAAACCTGAGAGAGCTTATCGGAACTCCGAAGCTTTGCGAGGAGCACATTGAAAGTGCATTAGATGAAAAGGCTTTATCCCAGCTTTATAAAGAAATACAAAAGGCAACAGGCAGAATGATTGAGCTTAGGGAAATGCAAGAGATTGTTTCCTGGATTAATGATTACAATCTCAGTCCGGAGCTTATAGTGTTCTGCTATAAATATTGTGCATCCAAGAGAAAGAGCAGTGCGTTCAGATATGTTGGCGCAGTGCTTCGCGATTGGAAGGATAAAGGAATTAAAACTGCTGATGAGGCTGAGGATTTCCTCGGAGAAAACGACAGCAGGTTCGGAATTTACAGAGCCATATTCAGCGAGCTTGGCTTCAGCAGAAATCCGACCGCCGAGGAAAAGCGCATCATGAACGAGTGGATTGATAAATACAATTACACTCAAAGAGATGTTCTTCAGGCCTGCAAGCAGACAGCGGCAATTTCTAATCCAAATATCAAGTATGTTGATGCGGTTTTAAGAAACACAAAGGGCAAGGATCCCGAAAAAGAAAATAAGGAAAGCGTTGCTATTCGTATCAACAGACTTTACGAAGAAATCAGAAAAGAAAACGAAGAAAAAACCAAAGCAAATCGCGCCGCAGTTTTCAGGAAAATACCATCTATTGAGGCTATACTCAGAGAGCAGAGCGAGCTGAGCATCAAACAGACTCAGGCAATGCTTAGAAGAGACAGTGCGAGCCTTAAGGCCGCAAAGGAAAGGGCAGAGGAGCTTGCAAGGAAGAGAAAAGAGCTTCTTCTGCAGGCAGGCTTTGAAGCAAATGCTCTTGATAGTATTTACAGCTGTGCAAAATGTAAGGACACAGGCGTAACTGAGGACGGTAGTCCGTGCTCATGCTATGGTGAAAAACTCGAAAAAATAAATGTCGAAGAATAAGCATAATCACAATCACAATAAAAAGAAAGAGAATCTGGTATACGCAGCAAGCCGAGTTCTTTGGAAGACAGAGAACAGACCTGAAAGAAAGATCGGTGCGCTGACTCGTTTAATCAGGTTTGTTAAGGGAACGCACGTCGTAAACAAGAATATGCGTGGTAAGAGCTGGTACAGCAGCGAAAAGAAGAGAGCCGCAAGGCTTGCTGTTTTCGCAAGCACCTGTGCTCCGGCATACAATGCATGGCGCGATCTTTGGGATACCGCATGGAATTTCCTTTCAAAGTTCTTCAAGGACTTTAAGGATTTGATAATAGATATCGCAAATATATTCATTACGATAGGCTATTATTTGCATAGCGTAATTCTTTATCTTGCCGACTGGGTGGCAGACATCTCATACTGGGCAGAGGCAAGAAAGCATGTAATTCTGGTTGTTTTTACTACGGTTACCTGCCTTGGCGTTGGTGCGGTGCTCTTTGTCAGCTCCATTACGGCCTATGAATACAGCTACTACGGAAAGAAGCTGGGCGTTGCCAAATCAGAGAAAATGGTTTATGACACCATTGAGGTTATTGGCGACAAGCTCGGAAAGAATGCCGGAGCGAACATTAACATTGACGTTAACCGTGATATCCAGTTTACAAAGATAAGAGGCTTTAATATAAAGACTGACAGCCAGGACGATATTCTCAACACTCTTACCTACATGCAGGATTTACAGGTTGATGCATATGCAATTTGCGTCAATGATATCGACAAGGTTATTGTTGAAAGCGAAGAGAGCGCAAGGAAAATCCTTGAAAATATTAAGAATGCAAACGCCGCTGCAAAGAAGGGCGTTGAATATACAGATGTTCATTTCGAAGAAACAGTTCAGGTTCAGCAGCGCAACGTAAAGCTGGGTGATATTTGGAACGTCGCAGACGCTGAGAAATATCTCTTAACCGGAACTATAAAGGATGTAACATATACAGTTGGCGAGGAAGAAAGCTACACAGAAATCATGGAAATGTTTGCAGTCAGCGAGGCTCAGCTTCAGGCCGCAAATCCGGAGGTTGACCTGCTGAGTCTTACTCCGGGCCAGGTGCTTTCCTTATCTGAACCGAATCCTGTTATCACAGTGCTCAGTACAGAAACCGCAACGTACTATGAGGATATCGAATACGGCAAGCAGTACATAGATAATGGCGCTATTTACGAGGGCGAAGAGGAGGTCAGAACTCCGGGCGTATACGGAAAGCGCGAGATTGTCGCAACGATTTCTCGTGTAAACGGACAGGAAAGTTCAAAGGAAATTATCTCAACCACAAAGATTTCCGATCCGGTTGCCGCAGTTGTATACAGAGGAACCAAGCCAATTCCAGAAAGAATCGGTACGGGTACATTTATTCTTCCTGTCAGAACCTATACGGTTACATCGCATGTCGGTTGGCGCTGGGGCAGAATGCATAACGGTATTGACCTTGCCGCTAACACGGGAACAAAGATTTATGCGGCTGATGGCGGCGTAGTAACCTTCAGCGGTTGGCAGAACGGCCTTGGCTATGTAGTTTACATTGACCACGGCGGACTAATTACAACTGTTTACGGACATTGCAGCAAGCTGCTTGTCAGTGAAGGCGACATGGTTTACCAGGGGCAGAATATTGCTCTTATGGGCAGCACCGGTAATTCAACGGGTCCGCACCTCCATTTCGAGGTTCATTATAACGGAGAGTACAAGAATCCGGAGGATTATCTGTCTTTCTAGAAAAAGTCAAAAAAAGTTAAAAAAAGTCAAAAAAAGGCTTTCATTGTATACAAAATAGTAGTATAATTACCCTTGTTTTTGTAAAACAAGTAGTCCCAAGGAGGGAAATAATTATGGAAAGATATACAGGAGTTATATCAAGGGGCGTTAGAGGCCCTATCATTCGCGAAGGCGATGATATCGTTAAAATCGTTGTAGATTCAGTGCTTAAGGCAAGCAATGGCGGAAAAGACATGAACGACCGTGACGTTGTTGCAGTAACAGAATCCGTTGTAGCACGTGCACAGGGAAACTATGCAAGCTGCGCAGACATTGCTGCGGACATTAAGGCAAAGTTCCCGAGCGGCGAATTTGGCGTAATTTTCCCTATCCTTTCAAGAAATAGATTCGCAATTTGCCTCAAGGGCTT
The DNA here is from genome assembly GCA_002315535.1 of Firmicutes bacterium UBA1764. Taxonomy (GTDB): domain Bacteria; phylum Bacillota; class Clostridia; order Peptostreptococcales; family Anaerovoracaceae; genus UBA1764. Next base: position 44,970 of record DCHA01000029.1, read on the forward strand.
CGCTCAGGGCGCAAAGAAGATTACACTTATGCTTTCTTATCCAAGCGATGAAGTTGGTAACCACCTCATCAGCCTTGATGAAGTTGATGCCGCAGGACTTAATCCGTATAGCGACGTTCTTACAGAAGAAGAATACAGAAAGCACTTCGGATATAAGCTTCACCAGTTCACAGGTGTTGATTACATCGAATATTACAAGAAGTTAGTTCAGGATCAGGGTGCAGAATGTGAAGTAATCTTTGCAAACGACTGCAGAGCCATCCTTAAATACACAAAGAACGTTCTTTGCTGCGATATTCACAGCCGCGAAAGATCCAAGAGACTTCTTAAGGCTGCCGGAGCAGAAATCGTTCTCGGAATGGACAACATCCTTACAGCTCCTGTAAACGGAAGCGGATGCAATGAAAGCTACGGACTTCTCGGAACAAACAAGGCTACAGAGGATACCGTAAAGCTGTTCCCGCACAACTGCCAGCCGGTTGTTGATGGTATTGCCGCAGGCCTTAAGGCCGCAACAGGTAAGAACATCGAAGCTATGATTTACGGTGACGGCGCATTCAAGGATCCTGTAGGAAAGATTTGGGAGCTTGCAGACCCAGTTGTAAGCCCTGCATATACAGCAGGTCTTGAGGGCCAGCCAAACGAGCTTAAGCTTAAGTATCTCGCAGATAATGATTTCGCAGATCTTAAGGGTGAAGAGCTCAAGGCTGCTATTTCCCAGAGAATCAAGGAAAAGGAAGACAATCTCGTTGGAAACATGGCTTCTGAGGGAACAACCCCAAGACGTCTTACAGACCTTATCGGATCACTTTGCGATCTTACATCAGGCTCCGGAGACAAGGGAACTCCAATCATTTGGATTTCCGGCTACTTCGACAATATGACAGTTGAATAAAATCCGAAATAATTTCGCTTTTAAGGCTCCACATTGTGGAGCCTTTTTATTTGTCAAACTTGCTCTATATTATGGTATAATAAATACTGTATGACTATGTGAATTACACATCGGAGGAATTATCATATGAGCGAAAGCCCGAAAAAAATTCTCATCATCGAAGATGAGGCGCCTATTTCCAATATCATTAAGTTCAATTTGAAAAAGGAAGGATATGAAGTAGACACAGCATTTGACGGTGGTGAGGGATTAAAGAAAGCTCTTGGGGGAGATGTAGATCTTATTCTCCTTGATATTATGCTGCCTGTAATGGATGGATTTGAAGTATGCAAGCAGGTAAGAGAAAAGAGTAACGTTCCTATTCTTATGCTGACCGCAAAAGAAGAGGAGGTAGATAAGGTCCTTGGCCTTGAGCTTGGCGCAGACGACTATATCACAAAGCCTTTCGGAATGAGAGAGCTTATTGCAAGAATAAAAGCCAATATCAGAAGAGTCTCCGGCATGGCCGAAGAATGCGATGAAAACATTATGGAGTTCGGTAGTTTAAGAGTTGATATGAATCGCTTTGAAATTACAAAGAACGGCGAAGCACTTGATTTAACGCTTCGCGAATTTGAGCTTCTCAAGTATCTTGCTGAAAGAGATGGCAAGGTATTTTCAAGAGAGCAGCTCCTCGAAGAGGTATGGGGCTACGAATATTACGGAGACATCAGAACAGTTGATGTTACAGTCAGAAGACTTCGTGAAAAGCTCGAGGATGACCCGGGCGATCCTAAGTATATTGTAACCAAGAGAGGCGTTGGTTATTACTTTAACGTAGGCTAATGAAAAAAGGAAAAGGCAGCGTACGCTGGAGATTAGTACTGATATACTTCCTTTTGGTTTTCATTGCGATGGTTGTTATTTCCGTCTTCCTGTTAAACCGAATTGAGGCGTATCAGCTTTCTTCTTTACAACAGAATATCGACAGCACAGTTCGCGAAAGCGGGATGCTTAATACCTTGTCCGGCTATGATCTGAAGTCAGACAGCGCAGCGATTCAGAAGTATCTCGACGGTGGGTTCAGCTTTACAACTGAAGAGATTTCAATTGTTGATGCTGATTTAAATGTAGTTGCATCAACAAACAGTACTCTGGTCGGAAGATCTGCAGGTGCGGTTTTTGATGCGGGCATCATCACATCTGTTTTATCAAGCGGAAATGACGAGGTTCTCAATTCACAAACAGCAGACGGCGTAAATATTATGAACCTTTGCTATGGGATTTCTGCCGGAGCATCCCAGCCAAAGGGCGTTGTATATGTCAGAGCAGATCTTACAGATATTCATACCCTTACCATCGAAAGCAGAAGCCTCTTTATCAGAGCAACAATTCTTGCCCTGGTAATCACAGTAGTGCTCGGATTTATTCTCGCAACAAATATTACCGAGCCAATTAACAAGGTAACCGAAACCGTTGAAAAAATGTCCAAAGGAGATTTCAGCACAGAGGTTCCTGTCAGATCAAACGATGAAATAGGCCAGCTGGCAACAATGTTTAACCTCATGCAGGGAAAGCTTGATGCCACAATGGGTGAAATACAAGGCGAGAAGAGCAAGCTCGAGGCCATTCTTAAATATATGGCTGACGGCCTTATCGCCATTACAACAGAGGGCGAAATTATTCACATCAACAGAGCCGCAAGAAAGATGCTCGGCATCAATGTTGATGAAGAGATTGGGCCCAATGCCTATGAATCCTTCATAGGACATTTATCTCCGGAGCTTGAGCTCGGAAGAGTTCTCAACAATTCCATGGAGGGCGAAACAGAATTTAATTTTGATTACGGCGGATTTACCTTTGCCGTAAGATACGATAGATTTGCAAGCGAGGGCGACAGCCCTGCCGGAGTTCTGATTCTTCTTCAGGACATCACGGAAAGACAGAAGCTTGAGGATATGCAAAAGGACTTCGTTGCCAATGTATCTCACGAGCTTAAGACGCCGCTTGCAACAGTAAAGGCTTATACAGAAACGCTTATGGACGGAGGCGTTGATCCTGAGACAACAGATCACTTCCTCGAAATCATTAACAGCGAAGCGGACAGAATGAACCGACTTGTTAAGGACCTTCTGCAGCTTTCAAGGCTTGACCATAAGCAGGAGCGCTGGAATATTAAAGAAGCCGATATCATTTCACTTCTCAGCCTATGCGTTGAAAAGATGACGCCGATTGCGGCGCAAAAGAAGCAGGCGCTAATTGCACGCTTCAGTCATGACGAAAGAGTAACTGTTGCAATTGATAAGGACCGTATGGAGCAGGTTTTCCTGAATATCATTTCCAACTCTGTTAAGTATACAGAGGAGGGCGGAACAATTAATGTCGATGCAATAAAAGACGGCGAAGAGATAAAGATTAAAGTAATAGATAACGGAATGGGAATTCCGGATGAGGATTTGGGAAGAATCTTTGAAAGATTCTACAGAGTTGACAAGGCAAGAAGCCGTGCGATGGGTAGCTCGGGCCTGGGCCTTGCAATTTCAAAGCAGATTGTCGAAGAACATCACGGCAGCATAGAGGTTACAAGTAAGCTCGGAGAAGGAACAACTATGACCATTAGTTTGCCGGTTGTAACACATAGGGGAATTGCGAATATAGAATAAGATGCCTCGGGATCGATATAATTTTGATGAACAATTTGATATTGATGTTGATTTCAGCAAGCTGAATACCAAGTGGTATGACGACCAAATCCTAAGCAATGAAAAGGATGCGAAGATCACTGCCAGGAGAGAGGCGCGAAAAGCAAAGTATGCAAAGAACGCTGATGTAAAGGTTATCTCTCCGGAGGACATCACCGAAGGAAAGAAAAAGCAGAAGAAAAAAATCAGAACAGGGCGCGCCGTTGTGCTTATGCTTGCACTTGCCGGAGTAATGGCCTTGGTAGGCGTTTCCGGAGTAAAGCTCACAAGTCTTCAGATAGAAAAGAAGGCGGCGGAAAAGGAGCTTGCTAGGCTAGAGGAAAAGGTCGCGCAGCTAAACGCAGAGCTTAAAGAGCTTGACTCTGAGGAATACGTAGAAAATGCGGCTCGCTCGGAGCTTCACATGATTAGAGAAGGGGAAGTAATGTATATTGTAGACCCCGGTACCGAAGAGGAAGCAAAGGAAGATGGAGCTAAATAAGAAAGGACAACAATATGCCTGAAATGCTAAATCTGAAAAAGGTTTTCGGACAGAATTTCATTCAAAGTTCGGAAGTAATAAATGACATAATTGGGACGCTTGGTGCAGACGAAAATACCTTCGTAATTGAGATAGGGCCCGGAGCGGGAGCGCTTACTATTCCTCTCGCCGATCAGGTAGGACACCTTGCGGCTATAGAAATAGACAGAAGGCTCGTAAAGCTTCTCAGGGATACCTTTAAGGATAACCCAAAAGTAAGGATAGTATTTGATGATGTCCTTCAGGTAGACTTTAAAGAGATACTCGAGCATGAGCATGCAGAAGATTTCCCTAAATTAAAGATAGTCGGAAATATTCCATATAATATCACGTCGCCGATTATCACCGAAGTTCTTGAAAGCGGAATTCCGTTTGAGAACTTTACACTCATGATTCAAAAGGAAGTCGCAGAAAGAATTTGTGCGGCTCCGGGATCAAGAAAATACGGCTACATGTCAGTCTTTGTTCAGTACTACACAGAGACTGAATATATAAGAACTGTTGGCAGAGAGTTATTCCTGCCTACTCCGAATGTAGATTCTGCGGTTGTAAATCTTACGTTCAGAAAAGAGCCTCCTGTTGATTGCGACAAAGAGAAGTTCTTCAATGTAGTAAAACAAAGCTTCGCTCACAAGAGAAAAACTCTGGCAAACAATTTGATTGGCATGGCGGGAAGTGACAAGCAAAGCGTCAGTGCTTTTCTTACAGGTTTGGGCATAGAGCCAAAGCGCAGAGCAGAAACGCTTAGCCTCGAAGAGTTTGCAAAGATTGCAAACGCATTGGGCGGAGAAATTAAAAAAGCTGAAACAACTAATGATAGTTCAGAAATAAGTAAATGGTAGGTATTTGACATGTTAGACATTAAGTTTTTAAGAAACAATCCTGATCTCGTAAAAGAAAATATAAAGAAAAAGTTCCAGGACGAAAAGCTTCCTTATGTTGATGAAGTAATCGCATACGATGAAGAAATTCGCCAGGCAAAGACCAGAGGCGACGAGCTGAGAAACAACAGAAACGTTGTAAGCAGACAGATCGGTCAGCTCATGAAGGAAGGCAAGAAGGAAGAGGCTGAAGAAGCAAAGAAGAAAGTAACCGAAATGGCTGATGAACTTGCTGCACTTGAGGCTAAGGAAGAAGAGCTCTCTGCAAAGCTTAACGAGCGCATGATGGTTATTCCGCAGATTGTTGATCCTACCGTTCCTGTAGGTAAGGATGACAGCGAAAATGTTGAAATCGAAAAGTACGGCGATCCAGTCGTTCCTGAGTGGGAAGTGCCTTATCATGTAGATATCATGGAAAGCATGGATGGTATCGATCTCGATTCCGCAAGGAGAACCTCCGGAAACGGCTTCTATTATCTGAAGGGTGATATCGCAAGACTTCACAGCGGCATTCTTTCATATGCGCGTGACTTCATGATTAACAAGGGCTTTACTTATTTCGTTCCGCCTTTCATGATTCATGGCGATGTAGTTAAGGGCGTTATGTCATTCTCCGAAATGGAAAATATGATGTACAAGATCGAAGGCGAAGACCTCTATCTTATCGGAACATCCGAGCACTCAATGGTTGGCCGTTATATCGGACAGATTCTTGAAAAGGATCAGCTCCCACAGACACTTACATCCTACAGCCCTTGCTTCAGAAAAGAAGTTGGTGCTCACGGAATTGAAGAGCGTGGCGTATATAGAATTCACCAGTTCGAAAAGCAGGAAATGGTTGTTATCTGCGAGCCTGAAGAATCAAAGGCTTGGTATGACAAGCTGTGGAGCTACACAGTAGAATTATTCAGAAGCATGGATATTCCTGTTAGAACACTCGAGTGCTGCACAGGCGACCTTGCAGATCTTAAGTGCAAGTCCTGCGACGTTGAAGCTTGGTCTCCAAGACAGCAGAAGTACTTCGAAGTAGGAAGCTGCTCTAACCTTGGCGATGCTCAGGCAAGAAGACTCGGAATCAGAGTTCGTGACAAGGAGAACGGAAACTACCTGCCACACACACTTAACAATACAGTAGTTGCACCACCAAGAATGCTTATCGCCTTCCTTGAAAACAACTACAGACCGGACGGAACAGTTCTTATTCCGGAGCCACTCAGACCATACATGGGCGGACAGGAAAAGCTTGTTCCTAAGAAGTAATAAGGGAATAAAAAAGCCGGGCTTTGGTTTATCACCAGAGCCCGGTTTTAATATTGTTGTATTAAGTTATACCAGAGCCTTAGTCTGAGATACTTCGGCCTGCGGCTGCTCCTGCTGCTTTGAATTTGCAAGAGGATCCTTTGTGACCGTGTTCTCAATGGTCTTCTTTAATCCATCAAGATCAAGTTCATAGCTGAAGCCCATAGGATTCTTTGAAGGATCGAGTTTTACCTGAAGGTTCAGGGAACTTATAAATGTTCCTTCTACCATGGAGTAGATCGCCTTTTCTGCCATCTGCTCGTTAAATCCAACCGCCTTGTTGAATTCCTGGTATTCCGGTGACATCAGAATTCCCAATGAAATCATTTGACTTGTGGATGCGTATTCCTGGCTGTTTGCGACCTCTACAGGATTCTTGCCCTGGTTCTGCGGAAGAGCCATCATGCTCTTAAGTGTTGCGTTTGCTACTTCACTCTTGATGCTTTCAGGAACTGTATCGCGGTAAATCTTTCCGGATTTAATACTTGGGTTCTTCTCTGCGTCAGTGCAGTTCTTAAGAAGCTTTTGTGCGCCCATGAGTCTGTTTCCGAAGCATGCACTGAGTGCGTTGTTTATCTTTCTTTGGTTTTCCAGTTCTTCGGGACTGTATGGAAGCTCTATATTCTTATTTTGACAAATCTGTGTTATTGTCTTTGACTCCTGGAGTAAATCCTTGAGCATTTCATTAGCCTTTATCGCATTTTCAAATTCAGGCTTAAGCAATTCCTCTGTGGTGAACTCCTTGAGCTGTCCTGCATATTGAGTAAGGTATTCATTTAATGTGGTCAGGCCTTTATAAAGATGCTTTGCGATTTCCCCTGCATTTCCTCCGATAGCAAGTGCGGCGCCTTCTTTGGCGCACTTTACTCTCATAGCCTTCATTTCCGGAGCATTGGATAAAATATCGTCTACTGATATTCCCTCCTTGCCTGCCATGATGCCGAATGAAATTGCCTGAAGCGAAGCTCTGTCCAATGTCATACCATCGAGGTCTCCGGCAATCTCTTTAAGCTGGAGACAAAGGTTTGTATTAAGTCCCCAGTTTCCTTTAAAGGTAAGTCCTCTGGTGTCCTTAAGAGCCTTGCCGTACATAGCCCCGCGCTCTTCGGTGTAAATATATTTATTATGTTCGCTTATTTGCTGTGCATCAAATTCATCTTGGATTTGCTTTGCTTGGTTCTTGATGTAGAAATCCAGAAGCTCGTCCGGATTAAGCTTGCTAAAGGAGTCAGGATTCTCCAGCAGCTTATTAACAAGATTGTCCAGACTTGATGTAGACTTAAGCTTGTTGGCATATGTCTGGATGTTCTTGTCATTTGAAAGCTGCTTTGCAATTTCGCCATGGTCCTTCATATAGCGATTTGCAGACAGTCTGGCTATATAGCTTGCCATGGAACCCTTAAGGGCATCCATTTCAGGGCCACGCTTATTTTCGGCTTTTTCCATCATGCCGGCAACAATCTGAGCCATCTCGTATTCATTACCTGCGATGTCAAAGGCCATTTTGCGCTCTTCAGGGCTGAGCTTAGGATTCTGGTCAACCTCAATTAGCCTTTCATTATAGCGATCTGCCAGAGCCGCCTGCTTTCTCAGCTCTTCGGCCATAGCCTGCTTTACGGTCTGGGAAGGCTTAATGCCTCTGAGCTTGTAATCCTGCTGATTAACGCTTGCCGCTTTGGCAACATTAATCTTGGAAACGAAATTCTTGAGGCCTTCAGACTTGCAGGTTTCATCGATGATATCAAAGCCGGTTTGACCGTTTCCGTTCATCAGCATGTTTTCGAAAACAAGTCTGTTATCAGGGCTTTCAAGCGCTTCGATCATTCCGTTGATGCGTGTAGCGCGGTCCTTGTTTTCGCCAATAAGGTTTGCGGCGGTTTCCGCGAGTATGATGTTTCTGTTATTGCTGAATACCTTGGACGCAATCTCCGGATCAAGCTTTCTCAGAACATTCATTGCCTTAATAGCATTGTTCTTGCGAGCCTTTCCTGCGGCAAAGTGTGGGTTTTTATGACTTTGATAATAATTGCATTTTGCAAATGCTCTCTCCTGAAGCATCGGAATAATTTCACTGTCCGGATGCTCCTTCATTGCGGTCTGAAGATCATTCAGAGCCTCAACCATTGCGGTATATTCCGGAGAATTATCCTTGGTGTTTGCAGCGCTTTCATTCAGCTCTCTGCAACACTTTTCAAAATCAGCGAGGCCTTTTTCCTGAAGTCTGGCATTGCGTTCTTTTTCTGCTTCAGTCAATTGCTTTGTGACTTTGGTTTCTTTGGCTACTGCAGCCTTGAATTGTGGAATCCCATTTATGATAGCCGTTTTAACATCGGGGTCTTCTATATTATCAATATGAGCTGCCACGAAATCGCAAAGTTTTCCGAGTATTTCCTTGCGATAATCAGCACCTGGTTTGAGAGCATTTTTAAGATCGCGCAGATTGAGTTTGTTGTGGAATCTAGCCACCTCGTCCTCAATAAACTTATTATAATCCTTACCTTTTAAGAGTAACTCAGCAGCAGACTTGTTCTTAAAAAGAGTTGGCGCAGCATTGCCGTGAGCTGATATAGCATTTTCGAATAGCTGTTGCAGGGTGTCGCTCAGTGGTGTCGCTTTAAGCTCCCCGTGCAATTCCTGAAGTATTCTGCCCTCTCCTTTAGGCATGAGCTGGCAATGTATATTTGTTTCTACAGGCTGGAAATTATCAATGAAAATGTCTGTTATTGGTGATGACGGAGACAGCATTTCATCCATAGAAATCCTGTGGTGCTTGTCTTTCCACTGGTCATAGTAATATACGTAAGTCTTTCCGTCGTTTTCATCCTTCTTAACTTCTTCCAGCTGCATAGAATGAATTTCTGTGCTGATACTTACAAAGCAGCTTTCATTTGCGGCCCTTGTGAGAAACTCTGTATAGTACTCCCTTGCATCGTCCGGATCCTGGAAATCATAGAACTGAGGAGTGATATCTGTATCCTTGGTAATGTTTGGGTTAATAGTGTACTGGAACATATCGGATGTAAACCATCCGAGATTTTTCATGTCTATGCCTTCAAGAGGATTCATATATCTATCAAAAGACTTGAGCTGGGACGCTACATAAGCCTTTTCGAGAAGACGAAGCCAAGGAGCTGACTGTCTGTCCGTCTTTGGCAAGCTCTTATCGATGGTAACCTTAATAGGGCCTTTGGATCTTGGACCATCCAGATCATAGAAGGTCACCGTAACGGTGCCATCTTTATTGTCCTTGATTAAATTCTTTATGTATTCAGGATTCTTATCTGCTAAACGACGCATAGGTCCAAGCATATAGCAGGATCCGTTATAGCCTTGTCTTACGTCTTCCTTGCGCGGGCCATTGTTTGGGAAAATATCTTCGTCGATTCCCATCTTTGTCATTCTGTTTCTGCTAGCTTGTACAAAGTCGCTGTCTAAAACTCTTTTGTCATTAGGCATAATAAAACTCCTTATTAAATCCTGATATGGATATATCTTTCTTATTAAATCACAATAATGATAGCATAAAAAATGTTTCAGAAGTGTTTATGTTATATACCAATATTATGTGTATAATATGCGCTCTTTGCATAAAATATTTATAAAACATCATAAAAGTGCATATTTTTTTAAAAAATTGCATAAAAAACTATTGACAATGCATATTTAGGTGCGTATAATGCATACATATTCAAAAAATTGTTAAATATTCAGAGACACATATTAAATATAAAAAGGAGTATTAAAATGAAAAAGTTTTTAGCAATTGTGCTCGCACTGGTAATGGTGTTATCATTTACTGCATGTGGGGCTGATAAAAAAGAAGCAGCTCAGGAGACATCCGGAGTTAAAACAGTTCAAGCCGGAAAATTAATAATGGGTACAAGCGCAGCCTTCCCACCATATGAATTCATCAGCGATGAAGATGGTGAAACTGTTGTAGGTATCGATGCGGAAATCGCAGAGCTTATTGCAACAGAGCTCGGACTTGAGCTCCAAATTGAAGATATGGAATTCTCTTCTATAATTTCCGCAGTTCAGTCCGGAAAGATCGATGTAGGTCTTGCAGGTATGACAGTAACAGAAGAACGTCTTAAGAATGTAAACTTCTCAACATCATACGCTCAGGGCGTACAGGTTGTAATTGTACCGGAAGGCAGCACAAAGGTTACAAGCCTTGATGATCTTCCAAATGTAATGATTGGTGTTCAGGAATCAACAACAGGTCACATTTATTGCGAGGGCGACTTCGGCGCTGATCACCTGATTGCATATGCAAACAGCACTCTTTGTGTTCAGGCTCTTAAGAACGGAGACGTAGATTGCGTAGTAATCGACAATCAGCCGGCTCTTGCACACGTTTCGAAAAACGAAGGACTTAAGATTCTTGACAGCGCATACACAGTAGAAGATTACGCTGCAGCATTCTCAAAGGATAACACAGAGCTGCTTGATGCATTCAACAAGGTTCTCGAGGAAAAGATTGCAGACGGAAGCATTCAGAAAATCTTAGATAAGTATATCTCTGCTAACTAATTGTTCCTACAAATACAGGGGTGCCAAGGGCACCCCTTATATTGCGTAGAAAGGTAAATAATATGAAAGAATGGTTTGCTGAAATAGCAACAGCCTTTAGCCAAACGTTTATTGAAGCTAACAGATGGAAAGCGCTTTTAAGCAGTATAGGTGTTACATTACGTATCACCTTTTTTGCGTTAATACTGGGACTTATTCTCGGTATACTTGTTGCCGTAGTGCGTTCAAGTCATGACCAGCTTGAGATGGATGGCAAAAGCAACAAGATAATAAACATCTTAAACAGTCTTTGCAGCTTGTATTTGACGGTAATAAGAGGAACTCCGGTAATGGTTCAAATGATGATCATGTATTTCGTAATCATGGCATCAACAACCAACAAGATCCTTGTCGGAACTATTACCTTTGGTATTAACTCCGGAGCGTATGTTGCAGAAATAATCCGAAGCGGTATTATGTCTATTGATAAGGGCCAAATGGAGGCCGGCCGCTCGCTGGGATTTAACTATGTTCAGACGATGGGCTTTATTATCATCCCGCAGGCTATTAAGAATATTCTTCCTGCACTCGGAAACGAATTTATTGCATTGCTAAAGGAAACTTCAATTGTTAATATCATTGGTATTAAGGATCTTACAAAGTGGGCAATGAATGTTCAGGGAAGAACCTACGAAGCATTCATGCCGTTTATCGGTATCGCAGCAATTTATCTTGTAATAGTAATTGGGATCAGCAAGCTGATGTCGTTGCTGGAAAGGAAGATGAGAAATGAATGAAGTATTAATCAAAGTCGAAAATCTTTCCAGGCACTTCATAGGCGGAAAAATCAAAGCCCTCACAGATGTAAGCTACGAGATAAAAAAAGGACAGGTAGTAGTTGTTATCGGACCGTCAGGCTCCGGCAAATCAACCTTCCTCAGATGCCTCAATATGCTTGAGATTCCGACATCCGGAAGCATAGTTGTTGACGGCGTAAATATACTTGATAAAAATGTTGATATTAATCAATACAGAATGAAGATGGGAATGGTATTCCAACATTTCAATCTCTTCCCGCATATGGACATTTTGACAAACATGACTATTGCGCCCCTGAAGCTTAAGAAGCAAACTCCCGAGGAAGTAAAAGAAAAGGCAATGCAGCTGCTTGCCAGAGTTGGACTAGAGGATAGAGCAGATGCCTATCCAAATCAGCTCTCCGGCGGACAAAAGCAAAGAATTGCAATTGTAAGAGCCCTGATGATGGACCCTGAGGTTATGCTCTTTGATGAGCCTACATCAGCACTCGACCCTGAAATGGTTGGCGAAGTACTCGATGTAATGAAGGAGCTCGCAAAGCAGGGAATGACAATGGTTGTTGTTACCCACGAAATGGGGTTTGCAAAAGAGGTAGCAGATAGAGTAGTATTTATGTCAGATGGGCAAATACTTGAAGAAGGAAATCCGAAGGAAATATTCGAACATCCGAGATGCGCTCGTCTGAAAGATTTTCTTGCAAAGGTTTTAATATAGTTATTTTAAAGAGGATAGAACAATGGAAAAGAAAGACATTAAAAAAATAGTGCTCGCTTATTCAGGCGGACTTGATACATCAATTATCATTCCTTGGTTAAAGGAGAATTACAACAATCCTGAAATCATTGCCGTAGCAGGTAATGTAGGACAGAACGATGAACTCGAGGGCCTTGAAGAAAAGGCTTTAAAGACAGGCGCATCAAAGCTTATCGTTGCAGATCTCATCGATGAGATGGTTGACGAAATCATCATTCCGGCAATGAAGATGGATGCAAAATATGAAACATATCTTCTCGGAACAGCTTTTGCAAGACCTGTTATCGGAAAGAAGCTTGCTGAAATCGCTCTCGCAGAGGGTGCTGATGCAATCGCTCACGGCGCAACAGGAAAGGGAAATGACCAGGTTAGATTCGAGCTCGCTATTAAGCGTTTTGCTCCGGACATGAAGATCATTGCTCCTTGGAGAGAATGGGATATTAAATCTCGTGAAGAAGAAATCGACTACGCAGAGGCTCACAATATTCCTCTCAAGATTTCCAGAGAAACAAATTATTCAAAGGACAAGAATCTTTGGCACTTATCACACGAGGGTCTCGATCTCGAGGATCCTGCAAACGAACCGAACTATGACAAGCCGGGCTTCCTTGAAATGGGCGTAAGCCCAGCAATGGCTCCGGATACTCCAAGCTACGTAACAATAGACTTTGAAGCAGGAACTCCTGTTGCACTCAACGGAGAAAAGATGAAGGCTTCAAAGATTATTGAAAAGCTCAATGAAGTTGGCGGCGCAAACGGAATCGGAATTATCGATATCGTTGAAAACAGACTTGTCGGAATGAAGGACCGCGGAGTATATGAAACTCCGGGCGGAAGCATTCTTTACGCAGCACACGAACAGCTCGAAATGCTGACAGTTGATAAGGACACGCTTCATGTAAAGCAGAAGCTCGCAGTAGATTATGCTGATCTTATTTACAACGGAAAGTGGTACAGCCCTCTTCAGGAAGCACTTACAGCCTTCGCAAATGAAACAAACAAATATGTTACCGGTAGCGTAAAACTCAAGCTCTATAAGGGTAATATCATTCCTGCCGGCACAACATCTCCATATTCATTATATTCTGAGAATCTTGTTACTTTTGGTGAATCTGATTACGATCAGGCTCAATCCGCAGGCTTCATCAATCTTTGGGGACTGCCGACAAAGGTTCAGGCATACAGAGAACAGGGGAAACTTTAAATGGCAAAGATGTGGGAAGGCCGCAGCTCCGGCGAAACCAACAAGATGGCTGACAGCTTTAATTCTTCAATCAGCTTTGACAGCCGCATGTATAAGCAGGATATTACCGGGAGCATTGCACATGCAAAGATGCTTGCTAAATGCGGCATAATTGAGGATGCAGAAGCAGACAAGCTGGTCCTGGGTTTAAATGAAATCCTTGATGATTTGAATTCCGGAAAGCTTTTGTTTGATGAAAAGGCTGAGGATATTCACATGTTCGTCGAGGAGGTTTTAACAAACAGAATCGGCGATACAGGTAAAAAGCTTCATACTGCACGCAGCAGAAATGATCAGGTTGCTCTAGATCTCAGAATGTATTTAAGAGATGAGATCGCAGTAATAGGTGCAAAGATCGAAAGCTTGATAGAAGTCTTTGAAGAAAAAGAAAAGGCATATGCAGATACAATTATGCCGGGCTACACTCATCTTCAAAGAGCACAGCCAATCAGCTTTGGAATGCAGATGGGCGCATACAAGTCTATGCTAAAGCGCGACGCAGACAGGCTTCTTGACTGTTACAAGAGACTTAACAGTTCTCCTATAGGCTGCTGCGCTCTGGCGGGAACAAGCTATCAGACAGACAGAGCCTTTGAAGCAGAGCTGCTCGGCTTTGACAGTGTTATCATGAATACCTTAGACGGCGTGTCAGACAGAGATTTCTGTTTGGAGCTTGCATCGGATCTTTCAATAATCATGATGCATCTTTCAAGGCTTTCAGAGGAAACGATTTTATGGTCTTCCGCAGAATTCGGATTTATCACGCTTGATGATGCCTTTACAACAGGCTCGTCAATTATGCCTCAGAAAAAGAATTCTGACATGGCAGAGCTTGTTAGGGGAAAGACGGGTCGTGTCTATGGTGACATGATTGCGCTTTTCACAATTATGAAATCACTACCTCTGGCATATAACAAGGATATGCAGGAAGATAAAGAGCAGATATTTGATGCGGTTGACAGCGTAAAGGCTTGCTTAGATATATTTGTCGGCATGCTTTCTACAATGACCGTAAATGAAGATGTGATGAGAATGGCCGCTGCAAAGGGCTTTATCAATGCTACTGATTTAGCAGATTATCTTGTAAACAAGGGCATACCATTCAGAGATGCATATAAGATTTCGGGCCAAATCGTTGCATACTGCATTGCTTCACAGAAAACATTGGAAGAGCTTTCGCTTGATGTTTACAAGCAGTTTAGCCCCTTATTTGATCAAGATGTATATGATGCGATTGATTTGTTCAACTGCCTCATCAGAAGAAGAAAATAGGGCACGGTTGCGCTTTGACGTAAAATATCTAAAATGGCTCGCATGGAGGGAAATTCCTTTCAGCGAGCCATTTTTTTCATGAAATGGCTTGCGTAGAGAAAAACCGTTCCCAGCGAGCCAAAATATTTTCAAAATGGCTTGCATAGAGGAAAACCTCTCTCAGCAAGCCAAATTATTTTCAAAGTGGCTTGCATGGAGAAAAACTTTGCCCAGCAAGCCATTTACGGTTCTGCCCTCTCGGGTTCGAGCCCCTATATAATCTATCCACCACGAAAAAACACCGACCTGTTGGTCGGTGCTTTTTTGTGGTGGATCATCAGGGGCTCGAACCCTGGGCACCCTGATTAAGAGTCAGGTGCTCTACCAGCTGAGCTAATGATCCATGTCTTTTGGAACGCTCATATATAATAGCAAAGCATAAATTGAATGTCAAGATAATTATTAAAAAAATCGAAGAAAAAGAATAAGGGAGGCCTTCCCATAAAAAGGAACAATATGAGGTTTTAGGAAGAAAAAAATTGATACTTGACCTGTAATGCTATATAATGTAAATAACTATAGCTATGTTCGAAAAGCAACATTATAAGGAGAAAATTATGAAGTGCAAAGTTTGCGGATGCGAAGTTGACCCGCAAAGAAGTAATTGCAATAGATGTGGAAGCCCTATTGGTGAATCCGTTACAAAGGATGCCAATGAGTTTTCTTGGAATACAATAGATTTTCCAAAGCCGAGAGCTGTTTCCGATATTGAAATGAATTGGGGACAGGAGACTGTAAGAGCACGCCAGATGAGTGCAAATCTTAATTGGGGAAATGATGCTCCACCAAGAAGAGCAAGCTCTTTCGTTCAGCCTCAGACTCAAGCAACTCAGCCACAGGCGCAGCAGTCTCAGCAGGCTATGCCGCAACAGACACAGCCAAGCACACAGAGCTTTAATGCTCAAAGCTTTGCTCAGCCTCAGATTCCGGTTCAGCCGCAAATGCCGCAGATGCCACAGATGCATTATTCAATGCCACAGCAGATGGCATGGACAATGCCTGCAAGCACATGGGCTATGCCGACTCAGCAGCAGGTTATCATTCCGCAGCCGTACAATGTACAGCCGACAGTAGTTCCAGCTGCACCGACTATCAGCCCAATGCCTACAATGCCGACTCAGGCAAGCAATGCACAGCCGGTGCAGGCTCCGTTTGTTCCTGATATGTCACAGATTAGCTGGACTATGCCTCAAGCAGCTTGGACAGTTCAGGCTCCGGTTATGACACAGCCGCAGGTTCAAATTCAGCCTCAGGTTCAACCACAGCCGCAAATCCAGCCACAGGTTCAGGCACAAGTACAGCCCCAGCCACAGGTTCAGCCGCAGCCGATTCAGACGCTTACACAAAGCACAATGCAGGCCCAGCCAGCAGCACCAAGCGCAGGAACTGTCAATGTTGATGAATGGCTTGACGGCGAGCTTAAGGATGCAAAGCCATCGGATGACAGATTCTTTACCTTCTACAAGAAGAACGAGGATTTCCAAAAGCTTCTTGACGAAGAGTATCAGAGATACAAGACAAAGTACGATACAAACGCAGAGTCACTTCGCAGATCACAGGTTCTCTCTGCCGCAGAAATTGGCGCAGCAGCTGCCGCAGTAGGTGCCGGAGCAGGACTTGCCGCAGGTGCAGTAAAAGCAGAAGCAGCTCCGCAAAGAAAGATTTCCGACGACACAATGGAAATCAATACTGCCGCAAATATTGCCGCCGCAAAGGCCGCACGCGATGCGATGGTTTCTCAAAGACAGATTCCTCAGCCTGTTCAGCCAGCAAGCGTACCTGATTTCGACGAAGCAGTAAAGGCTCCGGAGCACACAATGATATTTGACAGTGCAACGTTTAGCCAGAATATGCAAAGCGAAGCCATGGCAAAGACAGCACTTCCTTCAGAAGAGGATGCAATAACTGACTTCGACAGAATGATGATCGAAAATACAACTGACGCAGGCAGCATTGGAGAGGCAACTCTTGCAATTTCCAATGAAGCTCTTCGCAAGGAGATTAATGAGCTTGCTCAGAAGATTGAAGAGGCTACATCAAGCCAGCCTGTTCATGCATATGACAAGAGCATGAGACAGCAGAAGCTTCAGGAAATGGCAAATGCTCGCAGTGCATTTTTCGCTCAGGGCGAAGAAGAGGAGACAAAGAGCTCCGCAAGCGCAGAGGAAATCAGAAGCATCTTTGACCAGTGGGATAGAGAGCGCCAGGAGGCAGAGAATAAGAAGCACAGAAAGAAGAGCGGCTTCGGCAAGTTTATTCTGATCATATTTATTCTGTTACTTCTCTTTGTTGGTGCAGATTTCCTTTCACTGAAGTTTATGCCTACAAATGAGGTAACAAAATTCTTTAACGGAATTAATTCACAGGCCGTTGAACTGTTTAACGATATTACAGGCAAGAAAGTTGATACTAAAGAGGTAACTGCCGAAGAGCTTACAAAGCAGGAAATTGCCGCAAAGAATGCAAATAAAAATATTAAGCAGATTACATTTGATGTAGACAGCTCAAAGTACAGCAGTCAGGGAGATTACGGATTTAAGAACCTTGGTTCTACAACCGTAGTTGAAGACGAGGAAACAATCGTTGCTCTTACAAAGGTAATCGTAGGCTATAACAGCAGCTGGATTGACTATGTCAACGAAGGCACTGATATTAGCTGCTTTAATTATCTCAAGACAGATGGAGCTGCATTCAGAGCTGCAAGCAATTTCGACAAGCTCGGCAAGACCGAAGAATACAAGAAATTAAATATAGGCGAAATTCGCAAGGACGCAAGCTATTATTATGTTTTCACCAATGAGCAGATTCAAGTAACAGCGGGGACAACAGTAAGCAATTCCATCAGCAATGTTGTTTATCAGCTGACTCAGGTAGGCGAAGACTACATGATAGTTGAATGCGACAGCTACAGCTAAAAAAGAGGGGAAAATGGAAAACAGAAAAAAAAGAGGAGGACGACTGTTTGGCGCAATAATCGCCATCGTCATTATTCTCGGAGCATTAATCGTAGCACTGACCGGATTTATCACAGATTGGATGTGGTTTGAAGAGATGGGCTACGTTTCTGTATTTTTTACAGAAATTAAATCAAAGCTTATGCTTGGAGTACCGAGCTTTATTATTACGACGCTTCTGTGCGTTGTTTTTCTCGGATGGCTCAAGCACAGCTTCCTAAAGAAGAATAACTTCACATTAAACGAAAAGAGTAAAAAGAGAGTCAGAAGACTGCTGTGGATTCTGTCCGTAGTTTTCGGAATTGTGTTTGCCGCAATTACCATAAGCAATTTGTGGTTCGAAATTCTCGAATATATTAATGCGGGAGAATTCGACATAACAGATCCGTTATTCTTCAATGACATAGGATTCTACGTTTTCAAATTGGAATTCCTAAACGACATGTCAGGACTCATTGCAAGATTTGCAATTCTGCTCCTGCTCATCACCGTAATCTTCTATCTGATTCTTGTTGGAAGTGCAGATGCTACATCTCATGTTGATGCAAGCACCGCAAAGGCTAGCGCAAATGGTGATGATGTAGTCTTTGAATATTCAGATGAGAACGGCAATCAGCAAAGCAGCGGCTCCGGCGCAGGACCGGATCTTTCAAAGATTTTCAACAACGGACAAATCAACTTTGATGTAAAACAAACCAAGGGCAGTCTTAAGAAAAAACTGAAGGCACTTCTTGGGGTTGCGGCCGGAGAGATCTCTGTTATCGGAATATTGTTCTTCATCGCTATTGCGGGACAATTCTATTTGATGCAGTTTGATCTTCTGTACGGCGGAACGGGCGTAGCATACGGCGCAGGCTATGCAGATATCAATGTAACACTTGTTGTTTACAAGATTGTTATGATTTGCTCGCTGATCTCAGCGGCAATGCTGATCGTGGGAATTAAGAGAAAGAAGATATTAATCGCCGCACTCTTTCCGGCAATCATCGTTGTATGCCTGATTATCCAAGGCCCGGTTTCAAGCCTCGTTCAGAACTATATAGTTAGCCCTGATGAAATCAATAAAGAAAAGGAATACATCGGCTACAACATTGATTACACAAGGCAGGCATATGACCTGAGCAACATCAGTGTTCAGGATTATTCTCCGACAAATGATTTGACAAAGGAAGATGTTCTCAACAACATGGAGACCTTCTCCANNCAGGGCAGTCTGGCTGCAAAGCTAAAGGCTGTGCTTGGTTTGATTCTTGGTCAGGTTACAGCTCTGGGCGTGCTGTTTTTCCTCGCATTTGCTGCATTCCTTATGTTTAAGCAGTATGGACTTCTCTACGGAGGAACAGGGGTTGCTTACGGTGCAGGCTTTACCGATGTAAAGGTAAGCCTTACTGTATACAGAATTCTTATAGTTCTTGCTCTTGTTGCTGCAATAGCAATCATTGTTTCGGCAATCAAGAAGAAGGTTAAGTTCACTGTTATCATTGCTCTTGCTATGGCTGTAGTTGCTGTGGCAGGAACAGGTATTGCAATTGCAGTTCAGAATTTAATTGTTGAACCGAATGAACTTTCCAAGGAAAGCGAATACATTAACAACAATATTGAGTACACAAGACTTGCTTATAATCTTGCAGGAATAACAACAAAGGATTTTTCTCCTTCTGCAGATCTGGACAAAATTGATGTCCTCAACAACATGGAGACCTTCTCCAATATCAGAATCAATGACTTTGAGCCTGCGGAGCAGTTCTATAACCAGACACAGTCAATCAGGTCCTACTATACATTTAATGATGTAGATGTAGACCGCTACAATATCAACGGTGAGTATACTCAGGTATTCCTTGCCGCAAGAGAAATCGACAAGACAAAGCTTGATGATAACTGGCTTATCAGACACTTTAAGTATACTCATGGCTATGGCATTACATTAAGCCGTGTAGATAAGGTTACAAGCAGTGGTCAGCCGGACATGCTTATCGACAGCATTCCTCCGGTATCAGAAATTCCTGAAATCGAAATAACTCGTCCTGAGATTTACTACGGCGAGAGCACAGACGATTATGTAATAGTCGGAACAAGCGAGCAGGAATTCGATTATCCGTCAGGCGAAAATAATGTTTACTGCGAATATGAAGGAACAGGTGGAATAAAGCTTACACCTTTCGCAAAGCTGCTCTTTGCGCTTCGCGAGGGAAGTCTCAAGATACTTGTATCAGGGAACATCAAATCTGATTCAAGCATAATGATCTACAGAGACATCATGGAAAGAGTACAGAAGATTGCACCTTTCCTTGACTATGACAACAGTCCTTATCTCGTAGTAAGCGATGACGGCGCTTTGTACTGGATGATCAATGCGTATACAAGCTCAAGCGCTTATCCGTACAGCGAGCCATATAATGATTACACAGACATCAATTACATCAGAAATTCAGTAAAGATTATTATTGATGCTTATAATGGTACAACTGACTTTTACATTTCTGATGAGACAGATCCAATCGTAAATACACTTGCAAAGATTTATCCGGGACTCTTTAAGAGTATGGATGAAATGCCTTCAGATCTGAGACAGCACATTCAGTATCCGAACGCACTCTTCAACATTCAGGCAAATGTATTTATGAAATACCATATGACTGATGAGGCTGTATTCTATCAGAACGAAGACCTTTGGGCTATTGCAAACGAGCTCTATGGCCAAACAGAAGCAAAGCTTTCACCAATCAACTTCATCATGAAGCTTCCGGGAGAAGACAAGGCAGAGTTCATCAGCTCAATACCGTACACACCAAACGGCAAGTCAAATATGACAGGACTTCTCGTTGCAAGATCAGACGGTGAAAACTACGGCCAGCTCGTTTTATACAGATTGCCGAAGGACAGAATTATCTACGGCCCTGCACAAATCGAGGCGCAGATAAATCAGGATGCCGAAATCTCCAAGGAGTTCTCTCTTTGGAATAACAGTGGCGCAAGCTACAGCAGAGGAAATCTCTTCGTATTCCCTGTAGAGGGTTCACTGCTTTATGCAGAGCCGATTTACATGGAATCAAGCAGCTCATCACTTCCTGAAGTAAAGCGTGTAATTATGTACTACGGTGACAAGGTTGCATATGAGAGCACTCTGGCAGAATGCCTTGATACTCTCTTTGGTGAAGGCGCCGGAGCTCCGCTTCTCACAAGCAATCCTATAGAAGAAGGACGCAGGATGGCCGAGGAACTGAATAATGCAAGCACGGTAGTAGAAGAGCCGACCACGATAATAGATGAAGAGCCGAATGCAGTAGAGGCTAATCCAATCGATACAACAAAGCAGGTATTAAAAGAGCTTATTAATGAAACCGTTGATCTTCTTGAAAAGCTAAAGTCCCATTTGGAAGAATTGGAATAAAAAATGATTTACAGAATTGAGAAAGAAAAACATAATGCCAAGGATATGCTGGCAATACTGGGCGCAAATCCGGAGATAAAATTTGTATCTCTCGTCGGACTTGATATCTATGGCCACAGCACAGATGAGAAAATCCCTGTAAGGGAAATGACAAGAGACTATGACGCATTCATGGCTCGCGGTGCGCAGACAGACGGTTCTGCGGTTCTGCTGCCGAAGATTGCGGATATCTCAAATGCCAGAGTTGACATTATTCCTGACCCTGATTGCAATTGGTATGTTGATTACAACGAGGGAATAGGAACCTTGAGGATCCCGGCAGTGCTCGTTCACAATATTGATAACGAGGTCGGAAGCCGTGTAATTCTTCGCGATGCAATAAAGAGCTTTAAGACAGAGCTCTTAAAGGCTATAAAGGAGAATCCTTATGTTCTGGAATATCTTCCTGTTAAGAAGGCAGATGACATAAAGGAAATCGTTCTGACATCAGCAACTGAGATGGAGTTTTACGTAATGACTCCGCATGATAAGGCTGATAAGGAAAGACTTCACACCTCTCAGCAGATGAAGGAGCAGTACTGGAAACGAACAATCGGTCCGGTAAGAACGGCTCTGGAAAAAACACTTCTCGAGCTTGAAAAGTACGGCCTTGATGTCGAGATGGGCCACAAGGAGGTCGGCGGTGTAAACGCTGAGCTTAATGCCGGAGGCGGCTTTGATCACATTATGGAGCAGCTTGAAATCGACTGGGAATACAGCGATCCAATGCAGGCCGCAGATAATGATTACCTTGTAAGAAATGTGATCAGAGATGTATTCAGAGCGGAAGGTCTTGATGTAACCTTCATGGCAAAGCCTGTTACCGGAGTTGCCGGAAGCGGCAAGCACACACATTTCGGCGTATGCGCAAGGCTTAAAAACGGCAAGCTTATAAACCTTTTCAGCCCGCTGGATATGAAGGAAGACTTTATGTCTCCGATAGGCTACGGCGCTATTATGGGTCTTCTTAAAAACTACGACATCGTCAGCCCGTTCGTAAGCGCATCAACAGATGCATTCAACAGACTTAAGCCGGGCTATGAGGCTCCGATTTGTCCTGTTACTTCTTTAGGACTTACAGTAGAAAGTCCAAGCAGAAACAGAACAATTATGGCGGGGCTTATTCGCGATGCGAAGAATCCAATGGCAACAAGATTTGAATTAAGATCCCCGAATCCGAAGAGCAACACCTATCTTGTAATTGCGGCAGCACATATTGCAATGCTGGACGGAATCAAGGCTGTCCTTGCGGCAGGCAAGACTCCAAAGCAGCTCGAGGCATCTGTTTCAAAGAAATACGGCAAGGCTGATTTTTACCTTGAGAAGAACAGAGAATACAGATCTGAAAAGAATATTTTCGATTTGACTCCGGAGGAAAGAACAAAGCTGTACGGTGAAAGCCCTGCAACGGTTTGGGACGTTCTTAAGCTCTTTGATAAGGACTCGAAGAAGACACAGCTGCTCTTTAATGACAATGTATTCGATAAGCTTGACCTTGAAAGCTACAGAGAGGCAAGCAAGAGGATTTGGGCAACCGAGCTTTCTGATAGATTGGCTCTGGACTGGAGAGAAAAGTGCCACAACATGTATCAGCTGCATTATAAGGAAATGGATGCAACTGATCTTGATGAGGCTCGCTGGAAGAAGATTGATAGCCTGAGAAAGGCTATCGCTCAGGACAGCACAAAGAAAAAGTGTCTCATCACAAAACTGGAGAAGGCGCTGTCGGATGGAAACTACGATCTTGCGGCAAAAATGCAGCTTGAAATCAGTGAAAAAATGCTTATTCTTGAGAACGAATATAACGAGTACAAGAAGAATTTGTTTTAAATATTGTTAATTATTTAATTATTAAGCGAAAATATAGGAAAAGCGCAAAAAAATACTCGTTTTTTCTGTGTTTTCTATGGAAACTGTATTTTATTAGGCTTGAATAGGGATTCAGTATCAAGTAAAATAGAAGTACAGTCTCACACACTGTATACAATCTATTTATAATGTATTTTTATAAAAATATTTTAAATTTTGGAGGACAAAATTATGAAAGATGTTGTTATCGTATCCGCTGCAAGAACTGCTATCGGTGCTTTCGGTGGATCCCTCAAGGATGTTCCTACAAGAACACTTGGTGCTACAGTTATTAAGGCTGCTATCGAAAGAGCAGGCATTAAGGCTGAACAGGTAGACGAAGTTATTATGGGTTGCGTACTCCAGGGTGGACTTGGACAGAATGTATCCCGTCAGATGGCTCTCGATGCTGGCGTTCCTGTAGAAGTTCCTACATTCACAATCAACAAGGTTTGCGG
>DCHA01000064.1 GCA_002315535.1 Firmicutes bacterium UBA1764
CTTGTTTACTTTGTTGCCCATTACTATTCCTCCTGTGCTTTCTTTGCCTTTGCGGCTTTCTCTTTTTCTTTATCAGTCTTTGGGTTGATTGTTAAAGACATGTTGCGACCCTCGAGCTGAGGATTCTTTTCAACAGTGCCGTCCTCGGACAGCATCTGTGCGAAGTTGAGCATAACTTCCTTGCCTTTTTCAACATAGCCCATTTCTCTTCCACGGAAGCGCATGTTAACCTTAACCTTGTCTCCTCCTTGAAGGAACTTGGTTGCGGTCACAGCCTTAGTCTTCAGATCGCCGATGTCAGTAAAGATTCCGAGACGGATTTCTTTAACCTCCATTGTCTTCTGCTTTTTCTTTGCTTCTTTATCTCTCTTTTGCTGTTCATAGCGGAACTTTCCAAAATCCATGATTTTGCAAACCGGTGGAGCAGCATTCGGTGAAATATTCACCAGGTCAAGATTCGCCTCAGCGGCTTTTGCCAGAGCTTCCTCTCTGGAAACAATGCCAAGCATATTGCCCTCGCTATCGAGGAGACGAACTTCCTTTGCACGAATTTCTTCGTTTATAAGAGCCTCTTTACTAATTGTATTGTACCTCCGTAAGGTATAAAAAAGAGCGGACGCAAAAGTCCGCTCGAAAAAATCGTCATAAACCTTTTTGCCTTTGGCTTAAGGTGAGAAGCGGTACTTCTGCTTAAATTACTCAAATATTTTACGATATATATATAGCCTTGTCAACTATTTTTTTAGTGAAATGCTCTGCTGAAAGTCTTGTCAATCAGCTCGCAAAGCTCTTTATATGCGGCGGTTCCCTCAAGCTCGCTTAAGGCACCGGCAAGGCCTCTGTAGTGCCATTCGTGAAGCTCAGGCTTTGGCGCATGGAATATCTTCCACAGCTCATCGCCCTGCTCATCGAAGTCTCTGGCAATAGCTCTCATGTTCGAAAGCTTGTCGCCGATTGCAACGATTTTGCCGTCGCGACTTTGTTTTGCGAGTCTGTCAATTGCATGCTGCTTTCTCATCACCCAGCTTTCCTCTTCGGAAAGACCCGGAACAACAAGATCGCTTTCGCCCGCAACAAGCTCTGCGATGCGCTCACCAAACTCTGCCTTAATTTCATCAACTGAAACGCCACAGTCCTCAACTACATCATGAAGCATTGCGGCCGCAAGAAGCTCCTGGTCGTTCGTAATTGTCGAAACGATTTCAGCGGCCTCCATAACGTGAATTACGTACGGGCTGCCCTTGCCTCTGCGCTCGGTGCCGTGATGCGCGTTTATCGCAAACTGCGCTGCCTTGTCAAATAAATCTGTGTTTAAAGGATTGTTACCCATAGCAATTCTCTATTCTGCAGGAATAATATCGATTGATTCTGCCTGCTTTTGGATTCTCTTTGCCAGAGCGTGATTTCTCTCGCGTTCGCCGTAAAGGGCATCATAGAAATTGATCAGTCCTTCAATGCCGTAGCCATTCCTAATCAGGTAAACTACGCAAAGGTTCTGAGGTCCGATGGTTTCTGCAAGGATATCAAGATCGGTTCCGCCAATCTGAAGAACCGCGAGTCTGTATGCATCATCTGAATATTCTTTCTTGAGTCTTTCAAGATCACCAAGAGTCTTGAAGCCAATCTTCTTAAAAATAGCAAGATATGGTTGCATACTCTGGACTGAAATTTCAGCCTTATTGATAGACGCAATTTTTTCATTCAGCTTAGCGAATGGTTTAATATCAAGATATGACTTGAAGGTATCACCGTCGAGGTCAAGGTCGTCAAACTTGCCGCCCTTAACAAGGCTCTGAACCTTTCTTCTGTATTCAGCAAGCTCTCCGATAATCTTTGAGAACTGCTGGTCTGCGATTTCGAGAACTCCGGCGAGTCCCGAAAGTGAACGCAGATATTCACGAGGAACTTCGACGTCTGACTTATAGCCTGTATCGTGATATGCTGTTGCCCAAACGTGCTGAAGAGCGGTACGCATCTGGATCTCAAATCTATACTGATTGATTTCAGGATGCTCCGGGTCCTTGAAAAGCTTTTCAGGGATGCGGCAAATATAGTGAAGCGACATGTAGCCGAACTGATCAGGGTCGAGGACCTTTCTCTTGTCCACGGAGTTTTCCCAGTCAATGTCGAAATTGCTCTCGATAAGAGATGCAATCTTGTCAACTTCATCTGAATAGAAAGTGATTACGCGGCAGCCGACGATATCAGTGATATCAGAAAGTGACGCATACTTTCCGCCCTTAAGCTCGAGCTTTCCCTCGAGACTCTTTGCCTCTTTTACTCTTCCTTCAACTGCTGTTACGAGAAGTGAATTCTCTGCAAGCAGCTCTTTAATACGGTTAATGATGATCTCGCGCATGCGCTCAAAGCTTTCGTGATTAGCGTTGAACTCATCCATGATCATCGTGCAATGCATATCTAACATAATGCTTGTTCCTCTATTTTCCAAATGATTTTTCGAATGTCGCATCTAATGTTGGGGTTGACTTGTTGTTCTTTGATGCGAATTGAACAGCCTGAAAACCCGCATAAGGTCTGACTTTTTCATTAACTTCCTCTAGCGTTTCGCCGGGGAAATAGTGCGAAGTAAAGGACTTCCAGAATTCGCCCATGACATCCAGGTGGATGTGGAATAGCCTCAGACACGAGTCGTCGGGCAGGCAATTTGCCATAAAGTAACCCATGCCCAAATCAAAGAGCGGATTACCGTATGAGAAATCTCCAAGGTCAATATACAGCGGTCCTCTGCCCGGAGCAATAATCACATTACCAATGTTGCAATCTCCGTGAACGCAGGTCGTCATCTTTGGTGTGTTATCAAGTATTGCCAGAGCGGTCTGTCTCTGAGACTCAGTCAGGAAGGGGCTTTCTTTAACCCTATCTCTTGCGGCCTCATGCATATCAGAGAACACATCGGTATTGCAGGGAGTGCTGTGAAGCTTCTTTACCATTTCAGCAAAGAGAGCGCCCATTTCCTCTGCACGCTCCGGCTCGTCGCCTAAAATGCGCGCGATGCTGCGCTTGTTCTTGACTCTCTCAAATACAGCGCCGTATCTGTCTCCGGCTTTAATATACTCAAAGGCTTTTGCGGTAGGTATGCCGAGCCCGGCAACCTGCTCTGATACTAAAAGCTCTGTGTACGGAAGGAACGGGGGATAATCTGCCTGGTACAGCTTCATCATTACAGAGTCGTCATTCTTTTTGTAATAACTATCCGCAACAAAACCACCGCCAAAGAGCTCCCACTCATTTATGTCGATTTCTATTGGTGTCCTGTTCATTAGTCAAATCCTTATTAGATTGTTAATTCGTTTTAATCGATTGCTCGCTTTGCGCGAGCTTTCGCTTTGTGCGTTTGCTCGCTGCGATTATTCGATTGTTAATATGTCTGCGAAACCTGTGATTTCGAAAACTTCCATGATTGTGTCGTTAACGTTCTTGATGGTCATCTTGCCCTGAGCGTTCATTGTCTTCTGGCTTGCGAGAAGAACTCTGAGTCCTGCGGATGAAACATATTCAAGTCCTGCGAAATCGAGAACGAGTTCCTTAACTCCGGAAAGATCGCGAAGTTCATTTTCAAGTTCAGGTGCTGTGCTTGTGTCAAGTCTTCCAGCGATTACTACTTCAAGCTTTTCTCCGTTTAAATTCTTGGTGATTGTCATTTTTTTTCTCCTTATTGATTAAAAATTTAAAGTAAAAACATTTTTTATATTATAACGACTCTTTAAACTCGCACTTTGCGCCGAGCTTTGCAAGCCTGTCATAAACAATATTTCTTGATTCATCCGTTTCATCTGAAAGGATGTAGTCGCATTGATTCTTATACGCAACAGCGCCGGTTGTGCCGGAGCCTGCGAAAAAGTCAGCGACCGTTCCACCCTGCGGGCAGCAGCTCTTGATAAGTATATCAAGGAGCTTTTCAGGCTTTTGCGTTGCATAGCCTGTTCTTTCCTTTGACGTTCTTCCGACCATGTCGAAATTAAAAACGTCCTTGTG
>DCHA01000075.1:0-10054 GCA_002315535.1 Firmicutes bacterium UBA1764
GTTGCTCTACCAATTGAGCTAAGTCGGCACAATGGTGGAGGATGACGGGATCGAACCGCCGACCTCCTGCTTGTAAGGCAGATGCTCTCCCAGCTGAGCTAAACTCCCACACCAGAACAAGTTTGCTTGCACTTTTATATTTCGTGCGTGCTTTATTATAATAAACTATCGACCCATCTATGTCAACTGTTTTTTTAAACTTTTTTTCAAATTATTTTCTGTTTTTTTGAGGGAGATATTCGCCCTTTGTAAGCTCAATCAGCATAGTTTCAACTTCATCGATATGCTCGGATTCAAGCCTTATTTTCGCCCTGATAACATCAGCATAATCGATGCTTGAAATCTCAAAAGGCATATCCTTTTCATAGTTCTGAAGCTTGCCAAGAAGGTTATATGCAATTTCAGCTTCAAGCTCTGTATAATCCCTTATCTGCTTAATTCCCGCTGCATCTATCGCAAGCTTTGCGCTTGATGTATATGCTCTGACCAGGCCACCTGTTCCGAGCTTTATTCCGCCGAAGTATCTTGTCACGACAATGCATACATTCGTTATTTCTTCCTTGACAAGCATCTGGACAATGGGCGCTCCGGAGGTGCCCTGCGGCTCGCCGTCATCGGATGCCCACTGAATCTGCATCTTGTCACCGATTACGTATGCAGGGACATTATGAGTAGCGTCCTTATACTCCTTTTTTATTGCCGCAACAAAAGTATCCGCCTCCTCCTTAGAGGATACGGGCACAATATGCGCTATGAACCGGGATTTCTCGATTATTTGTTCTGCATCCGCAGCTTTGGCAACGGTGGTGTATAAGACTGCCATTAAATTAAATAGTCCTTTAGTCTGTTTCTGTCTGCACTGCCCAGGTTTACCTTCAGAAGGGTCCCATTTGGCTCATATTTCGTCTCAAGA
This sequence comes from Firmicutes bacterium UBA1764, assembly GCA_002315535.1. Taxonomy (GTDB): domain Bacteria; phylum Bacillota; class Clostridia; order Peptostreptococcales; family Anaerovoracaceae; genus UBA1764. Next base: position 914 of record DCHA01000075.1, read on the forward strand.
GGCTTAGCCTGATTATTTATGTATGAAACAAGATCGCCCCTCTCATACGGGATTAAAAGGCTTACAGTCTCAAAGTCACTGTAAAGCTTTGCGATGATTTCCTTCTTCAGCTCGTCCATGCCCTGCCCTGATTTTGCAGAGATGTTAAACGCATTCTTTTCGAATGAGCTGAACTCCGGCACCTTGTCAATTTTGTTAAATGCCAGAAGGCTTTCTTTGCCATCTGCGCCAAGCTCCTTAAGAACCTTTTCGGTAACCTCGATTTGGAAATCATGGTTTTCAAAGCTTGCATCAACAACGTGAATCAAAAGATCTGCCTCGGTAACCTCTTCAAGCGTTGCCTTAAATGCGTTAACCAGCGCATGGGGCAGCTTGCTGACAAATCCAACTGTGTCGACAAGGATAAATTTCTTGCCGTCCTCGAGCTCAATAAGTCTGCTTGCGGTATCCAAAGTAGCAAAAAGCATATCCTTTTCAAAGACCTGCTTTTCCTTTACGAGGATGTTCATTATCGAAGACTTGCCCGCGTTCGTATATCCTACAAGAGCGGCAACAGGAATATCGGATTTTTGCCTTCTCGCACGCTGAATGCTGCGATTGGCCTTAATCTCTTCCATTTCCTTTTTGATGTCATCCATACGTCTTTGAATATGACGTCTGTCTGTTTCAAGCTTCTTTTCTCCGGGGCCTCTTGTGCCGATTCCGCCGCCCAGCCTTGAAAGCGATTTGCCAAAGCCGAGAAGTCTAGGCATGCGATACTGCAGCTGCGCAAGCTCAACCTGAAGCCTGCCCTCTCTTGATGTCGCTCTGGCCGCAAATATATCAAGAATCAGCATGGTTCGGTCAATGATTCTGACGCCCACCGCATCCTCGATATTTCTGATCTGCATTCCGGAGAGCTCATCGTTAAAGATGACCAGGTCTGCCTCCATGTTTTTAACCATTTCGGCAAGCTCTTCAAGCTTTCCCGTTCCAATGAAGGTGCCGGAGTTTATCCTATCCACGTTCTGAACCATCTCACCGATTGTTTCTGCGCCTGATGCAGATGCAAGGTTTTTGAGTTCTTCCATGGAATAGGCAATATCCTCGCCGGTGCTCACACCAACGAGGATAGCTCTGTACTCTTCACGTTCTATTACGTTATTGTTTTCGTCAATATTAATCATTAGAGAATGAATCGATCTATATCTTCCTGTCTGATTGTTTCATCAAACTTATTCTTTACGTATTCTGCATCGATTACGATTTCCTTCTTTTCAGGATCCGGCAAATCAAAGGCAACGTCCTCAAGAAGCTTTTCCATAATGGTGTGAAGTCTTCTTGCACCGATGTTTTCTGTCTGTTCATTCATAAGGAATGCCATGCTTGCGATTTCGCTTGCGGCATCATCTGTGAATGTAATCTGAACGGCTTCTGTTTCAAGAAGGGCCTTGTGCTGCTTTAAAAGCGCATTGTCAGGCTCTGTTAATATTCTTCTGAAATCTTCCTTTGTCAAGTTCTCGAGCTCTACACGAATCGGGAAACGTCCCTGAAGCTCTGGAATGAGATCAGTCGGCTTTGCTACATGGAAGGCTCCGGCACCGATGAACAGAATGTGGTCTGTCTTAACAGGGCCGTGCTTTGTATTTACTACGCAGCCTTCTACGATAGGCAGGATGTCTCTTTGAACACCCTCGCGGGAAACGTCTGCTCCGGCGCGGTATGAACCGCCGTTTGCAATCTTATCGATTTCGTCGATAAAGATGATTCCGTTCTGCTCGCAGGTTTCAAGAGCCTCGGATTCAATCTGATCCATGTCAAGCATGTTTGCAGCTTCCTGCTCTGTGAGAATCTTTCTTGCGTCCTTGATTTGCATCTTGCGGCGCTTGGTTCTCTTTGGCATTGCATCACCGAAAATGCTTCCAAGGTTAATTGATCCGCCCTGGCTGACATCAAGAGTGTTTTCCTTAGGTGCGTCAACAACATCAATCTCGATATACTGCTCTTCTAAAAGGCCATCACGAAGCTGCTGTCTAACCTGCGCTCTTGCCATCTCGATATCGCTTTCGTTTCTGGTGTCTTCCGGCTGAGCAGGTGCTGCCTGCTGCGGAGCCTGGCCAAAGCTCATAATTCCGCCAACACCGTTGTTTCCGAGAAGAAAGCTGAACGGATTGCCCGGATCAGGATTTTGATTATTCTTCTTTTTCTTGTCCGGAATAATTGCCTCAATGATTTTCTCTTCGGCAATATCCTTTGCAACGGAATATTTTTCGTCGATGTGCTTTTGCTTTGTCAGACGAATTGATGCTTCCATAAGGTCGCGAACCATGGTTTCAACATCGCGTCCGACATATCCGACCTCGGTAAACTTTGTAGCCTCTACCTTAACAAAGGGCGCATCCATAAGCTTTGCGAGACGTCTTGCGATTTCTGTTTTACCTACACCGGTTGGTCCCATCATGAGGATATTCTTCGGTGTAATTTCTTCCTTCATTTCTTCGGAAAGAAGACTTCTTCTGTAGCGATTACGAAGAGCAACTGCTACGGATTTTTTTGCGGACTCCTGTCCGATAATGTATTTATCAAGCTCTGCTACTATTTCTCTCGGAGTCATATCATAAAATCTGCTCATAATAACCTCCTACAGCTTTTCAACAGAGATGTGATTATTTGTATAAACACAAATGTCTGATGCAATCTTAAGAGCCTCTCTTGCTATTTCCTCAGCGCTCAGTTCTGTATGATCATAAAGCGCATGAGCAGCGGCATACGCGTAATTTCCGCCGCTTCCGATTGCAATATAGTTTTCATCAGGCTCAATTACTTCGCCGTTTCCGGAGATAAGAAGAATGCTCTCCTTATCAGCGACAAGCATCAGCGCCTCGAGATTTCTTGAAGCCTTGTCGCTTCTCCAAAGCTCTGCAAGTGCAACAGCGGCACGCTTAAGATTTCCGCCGTGCTCCTCGAGCTTCTTCTCGAATTTTTCAGTAAGAGAAAAAGCATCTGCTACAGATCCTGCAAATCCCGAAATGACTGTATTGTGATAAATCTTTCTTACCTTCTTTGCATTGTTTTTCATTATGGCAGTTTCGCCCATGGTAACCTGTCCGTCACCTGCGATAGCGATATCATCGCTGCTGCGCTTAACAAGGCAAATAGTTGTTGCATGAAATTGTGTCATTATATCCCCTTTTATTCTTCGTTAGCTTTGCTGAACTTGCACTCAGCGTTAGAGCATACAAGCTTCTTTCCCTTTACGGTTAAGAGGCTACCGCAGTCCGGACACTTTTCTTCAACAGGTCTATCCCAGAATACCTGGTTGCACTTCGGGAAGCCGCTGCATCCGTAGAATACCTTGCCCTTTCTGCTCTTTCTCATAATGATGTCGCTGCCGCACTGCGGGCACTTTACGCCGACAGTCTGAACGATAGCCTTTGTATATCTGCACTGCGGATAAGCTGTGCATGCGATGAATTCGCCGAAGCGAGACTGCTTGATTGCCAGAGGCTTACCACACTCCGGGCATACCTCTCCTGTAAGAACAGGCTCAAGCTCTGCCTTTTCAAGCTCAGCCATTGCAGTTTCAATTTCCTTCTTAAGATATCCGCTGTAGCATTCATCTACAACCTTCTTCCAGTTGTAGTTGCCTTCTTCAACCTTATCAAGCTCGGATTCCATCTGTGCGGTGAAGCCTGCATCTACAACCTCCTTGAAATAAGGAACCATGATGTCATAGATAACCTTGTCACCAAGCTTTGTTGAGCCTATGGACTTACCAACCTTCTTGATATATCTCTTGTCTGTAAGGTTAGATACGATAGGTGCATATGTAGACGGACGTCCGATACCGTTTTCTTCAAGCTCCTTGATAAGACTTGCTTCTGTAAATCTTGCAGGTGGCTCTGTGAATTTCTGTTCTCCGGAGAGCTTGAGAAGCTTAAGAGCTTCGCCTTCTTTAAGCTCCGGAAGTGCCTTGCTCTTATCCTCTTTGTTATCATCGCTGTATACCATGAGGAAGCCCTCGTAGCTTACGTGTGAACCGCTTGCCTTGAAGGTATAGCCATTGGCATCAATGCTTGCACTTACAGTATCAATCACTGCAGACTGCATTCTGCTTGCAACGAATCTGGACCAGATAAGCTTATAGAGCTTGTATTCATCAGGGCCAAGGGAAGCGGCAACAGCATCCGGAGTAAGCATTACATCAGCCGGTCTGATAGCTTCGTGCGCATCCTGTGTGCCCTTGTTCTTGTTAACGAACTTTGTGTTTCCGATATGATCGTTTCCGAAGTGCTCTGCAATATATGCCTTACATGCTGAATCAGCCTCATCTGAAATACGTACAGAGTCTGTTCTGATATAGCTTACAAGACCGATGGTTCCGTGGCCCTTTACGTCAACACCTTCGTAAAGTCTTTGTGCAATGCTCATTGTTTTTCTTGATGCAAAGCCAAGCTTAACAGAAGCATCCTGCTGAAGTGTTGATGTTGTATAAGGTGCATACGGATTTCTCTTGCGCTGCTTTTCTTCAACGCTTGTAACCTTGTATTCTGCACCCTCGAGTGCCTTAAGGATTGCATCGCTTTCAGCCTGATTGCTGAGATTAATCTTTTCACCGTTCTTTTCTGCGAGCTTTGCATTAAACTTTGACTTCTTTTCTGCACTTGCAGACTGTCCGTTCTTTGTCAAATCAGCGCTGATGTTCCAATATTCTTCCGGAACAAAGGCATTGATTTCCTGCTCTCTGTCGCAGATCATCTTAAGGGCTGAGCTTTGTACACGTCCTGCAGAAAGTCCTCTTTGAACCTTCTTCCAAAGTACAGGGCTGATACTGTAGCCTACGATTCTGTCCATGACTCTTCTACCCTGCTGTGCATCAACAAGATTGATGTCGATTGGACGGCAGCTCTCAAGACCGGCTTTAACTCCGGACTTGGTGATTTCGTGGAATTCTATTCTCTTGGCCTCTGCGGGATTAATTCCGAGAATTGCGCAGATGTGCCATGCAATTGCTTCGCCCTCGCGATCAGGGTCTGTTGCAAGGTAAATCTTATCAGCCTTCTTTGCTTCGCTTCTGATAGCCTTGATTACATCCCCCTTTCCTCTAACGTTAATATATTCAGGTTCGTAAACATTTTCAAAATCAACACCCATGCGGCTCTTTGGCAGATCTCTTACGTGACCTGCGGATGCGATAACCTTGTAACGGGAGCCTAAGAACTTACCGATTGTCTTTGCCTTTGAAGGAGACTCTACAATAATTAAATGTTTTTTCGTGCTAGCCATATAAATCCTCTCATTTAAAAATAAATTTTCTACATTATAATAATATAGAAGAGAGTTTTGTCAAGCATATTTAACAAAACTCTCCCTTTTTTTAGCTTATTAAGCCACCGTCATTTCTTATCAAGCCTTGAAGTTCCAACATTGTCAGGCTCGCCATAATTTTTTCCGGAGCATCGTTTATATATGACATAATTTCCTCGGTTTTAATGCTCCCGCTCCTTTTTACGATCTCGTATATTTTAGCATCAAGCCCCTTCAGCCTTTGCGCTGTAATCTTTTCGCGAAGGAAGCCGATGCCCAAGGTCTCGGCAATCTCGGTTGGATTAACTATAGGAATCGCCCCATCCTCAATTAGAATATTAGGCCCTATGCTGTTTGGCTGATTGATGTTGCCCGGGACCGCGTACAGCTCCTTGTTTTGTTCAGCCGCAATATTCGCAGTAATAAGCGAGCCGCTGCGCTTCTGCCCCTCAACTATAACGCATTTTTCTGAAAGCCCACTGATAATCCTGTTGCGCTCAGGAAAATTCGATTTATAGCCTGTGGTGCCCGGCTTGTATTCGGAAATAATCAGGCCCTTTTCCTTTAGCTCCTCGTATATGTCTCCGGAGCTTTTCGGAAAGCAAACATCAACGCCCGTGCCAAGCACCGCAATGCTTTTGCCTCCATTATCAAGCACCGCTCTGTGGCCCGCCGCATCTATTCCCTCCGCCATTCCGCTGATGTGTATAGCTCCGCATCTTGCAATAGTCTTTCCGATTTCGGATGCGGCCCATCTGCCATATGGCGATGCTCTTCTCGTCCCTACCACAGAAAGTCTCGGTACGCCCGGAGTATTCAGAAGAGAAGCGTCACCAAGGCAGTATAAAACAAGCGGCGGGTCTTTTATCATCCTAAGACTCATCGGATATTCTTCAGATTCTATCGTAATCACCTTATATCCGCGGCCTTCGGCATCTTTAAGAATTTGCGCAGCCTCAGCCTCGCTTATGTCAAAAGAATGGTTGTGCTCGGACAACCAAATATAATATTCCTTATTTTCGTTTCCCATATTCCCCTACCTTGCAAAATACTTTTCCGGAAGCCTGTAGCTTAGAGCCTCAAGCACATGCTCCTTTTTTATCTCGCTGCTCTCATCAAGATCCGCAATTGTCCTGGACAGCTTAATCACCTTGTGATATGCCCTCGCGGAAAGATGCCAGCTTGTAAAAGCTTCGGACAGCAAATTCTTCCCCTCTGAATCGATAACGCAGTAGCTTTGAATTTGTCCAGCATTAAGCGACGAATTACTGTCTATGCCGCTTCCCTTGTATCTTTCCTTTTGAATCTCGATGGCTTTTATTACCTTAGCACGCATGCTTGCGGAATCAATTATTCTGTTTCCCTCAGCCGGCTCCATGTCAGTGTAGCTCGGCCTTTGAGCCGAAATATGCAGATCTATCCTGTCTAAAAGCGGCCCTGAAACCCTGTTTAAATATCTGACCCTGTCACTCTGGGTGCAGCTGCATTTTTTCTCAGGATCCCCAAAGTAGCCGCATTTACAGGGATTCATCGCGGCGACTACCATAAATTTAGCAGGAAATTCGCATCTGCCATCTGCCCTGACTATCGACACCTTACCGTCCTCCATGGGCTGGCGCAAGCTTTCAATGACTGAAGACGGAAACTCTGCAAGCTCATCTAAAAAGAGAACCCCTTGATGCGCAAGTGTAACCTCGCCCGGAGCAATCGGCTTTCCGCCTCCTATCATTGCGACCTGGGTTGCGCCTCTGTGCGGACTTCTGAAGGGGCGCTCCGTAATAATCGGATGCTCTGCTGACAGCTTTCCCGCTATGCTGTAAACCTGAGTAACCTCAAGCTGCTGCTCGTATGTAAGCTCCGGCAAAATCCCGGGGATGCGCTTTCCGACCATGCTTTTCCCAACGCCCGGAGGCCCGATTATCAGCATTCCATGAAAGCCTGCGGCGGCGATAAGTGCCGCTCTTTTTATCAGCTCCTGGCCGCGAATATCAGCAAAATCCTCGGTGTAGCAAGGCTTTATTGACCCCGTGCTGTTTACAGGCCTGACAAATTCGGCGTCTGAGTCCCCACCTATATAGCTGATAATATCATTTAGATGCGACGCGGGCAGAACCTCAATATCCTTGACCAGCCCTGCCTCTGCAAGATTGGACTGCGGAATAACGTAGCGCCGTACGCCAAGCCTTCTCAGCCCGATTATCATCGGAAGCAGCCCGTTAACCTTTTCAATTTTGCCATCAAGCGTGAGCTCTCCGAGAAAGGCCACATCCTCAATACTATTTTCAGGCACCATCATTCCGCTGCTTAAAAGTATCCCAATCGCGATTGCGAGATCAAAATGGCTGCCCTCCTTTTTCAGCCATGCCGTTGTCAGATTTACGGTTATCCTCGTATCAGGAAACTCAAAGCCGCAGTTTTCAATTGCGGCTCTGACCCTGTCCTTTGATTCCTTGATTGCCTGATTTGCAAGCCCGACTATGCTGAAATTTGACAGCCCATTTTCAACACAGACCTCGGCCCAAACCTTTTCACATTCCAGCCCAAGTAAATTTGCGCTTAAAACTCTTGAATACACAACTAATCCCCTTTTCTCCTTTTTAAAACGCACTCTTAATATAGTTGATGTAACCATCCCCATTAAGTAATAAAACTTCTGCCACATCAATTCGAGGTGATAAATGTGAGTATTGACGATGAATACGCAGATAAAGCTCCGAAAGTCTTTTTAATCTTCTCTTTTTTTGATCTGTAAGCGCGAGGGAAGGCCTGCCGTGCCTAAGATTTGTCCTTGTCTTAACCTCGACAAAGCATATACTTTTGCTGTCTCTTGCAACGATATCGATTTCCCCTAATTTAAATCTCACGTTGCGATCAATCACACTCATATGCATTTTCTGCTCAAGATATGCTGCGGTCAAATCCTCTCCGGCAATCGCTATTCGGTGTTTTTCATCTGCACTTTCATGCCAGTCTTTTCTTACATATACTTCACTCATTGGCAGTATTTTACAGTATAATTAATTGTATGTCAATCCATTTTGGGTAAGTGATTTTTTGTGTGGATGATAAAATTATTTTCCATTTTACTAAAATCATTTTCTCCGAGAAAGTATGTGGATTTTTTTCAAAACAAAAGCCATCAGAAATGGAAAACTGATGGCTTTAAGCTTTGTTTATATGTTTTTAAGAATCTAACGACTCTGTTTCGTATTCTTCTAGTTCGTTTTTTTCAAACCCGTAAATAATCTGAAAAGAAAGAATATCTATCGTTTCTTTTAGCTCTTTAATTGATACCGGAACTTTCAAATAGAAAGAACTGCCATTGTTGTTATCAAGTCTGTCTGCTGCATCAAATAGATCCTGATAAAGCCTGCTTTCTCCCAAAAGATGTTCTGAGAATCTCATGTATTCACCTACAAAAAGTCCTTCAACAATATCTGCATTGTCAGTTATATCCGGATCAACTCTGCAGGCCTCAAGATAAAGGCTGTAATAGTCATAAATAGTGTTGAAATCATATACTGTATCCATTCCATTAAATTGCTTGAATAGATTCATAAATTGACCGTTTTTAGCCTTCTGTTGGGCTTTTGTTAATAGCTTTACTTTATTGTTGCCAAATAGAAGTTTGCCTCTTAATATTTCGAATGAATATCCTTTGCCGTTATTGTTGACTCTCTTTATTTCTGAGTTAATGCCTTCCGTTCCGCCGTTAGTTTTTCTAAAGCCTTCCGGGATATCGAAATAATTGAAGATGAATTCTTGCCATCTTGATACTATCCCGATTAACTCGCTAAAAGGATATATGAAACTGGATGGGGTATTTATGCCCGGGTAGTTTTTCCACTTTTCAAA
>DCHA01000075.1:10250-10555 GCA_002315535.1 Firmicutes bacterium UBA1764
TAGTTTTTCCATTTTTCAAGTTCTGCGGTTTGTTCTTCCTCCGGCAGTGCCTTGACTCTATTTTCAATAAGTTGGCAGACAAGTTTCCTTGAATTCTCAATTGCAATATACAGGTATCTAAGTACATGGAATTTATCCACAACGATTTTTGCATCGGGCAAAACAAATTGGACAGCATCCTTGTAGCCTGAATACATATCTATCATTACATATTGTATTCTTTCGGGGTGATCAAAACGAGAAAGACAGTTAATTACAGTGTTCTTGTATCGGTTCTCTGCAATTTCAATTAAGGAAACCGGAGT
>DCHA01000006.1:0-1057 GCA_002315535.1 Firmicutes bacterium UBA1764
AAAGGATGCCACAGCAACAGACAGTTTCGGTCTTGCTGATATCATCGAGAAGAGTAAATTCAATGTTAAGGACATCCCATACAGACAGGTTATAACATCCTTCTCAGGGCTTCGCGCTACAGAAGCAAGACACGATTTTATTATTGAAGAGCTTCCTGATGCAAAGGGCTTTATTGACTGTGCCGGAATTCAATCTCCGGGATTAACATCGGCTCCGGCAATAGGTATTTATACAGCAGATATAGCAGTAAATATCCTTAAGGCAGAAAAGAAGGACAATTATATTTCCAATAGAAAGGGCTTTACTAATCCTCGTGAGATGTCCGATGATGAAAGAGCAACACTTATCAAAAATAATCCAAGCTATGGCAAGATCATTTGCCGCTGCGAGGAAATCAGTGAAGGCGAAATACTCGAGGCAATCAGAAGACCTCTTGGGGCAAAGTCCCTTGATGGTATCAAGCGTCGTGTTCGCGCAGGAGCAGGCAGATGTCAGGCTGGTTTTTGCACTCCAAAGCTGATAGAGCTTCTTGCAAGAGAGCTGGGTATAAAGCCTGAGGATGTCTGCAAAAATAGTAAATCTTCAAATATGCTTTCAGACGGCAGGAGGTCAGAAGATGCGCTACGTTGATGTTGCTGTAATTGGCGGAGGCCCTGCTGGACTTGCCGCAGCACTCTCTGCAAAGGAAGAGGGCGCAGACAAGGTTCTCGTAATTGAAAGAGATAACAGACTCGGTGGAATTCTGAACCAATGTATTCACAGTGGCTTCGGACTTCATAAATTTAAAGCAGAGCTGACCGGACCTGAGTTTGCGCAAAGATATATTGATTTAACCGCAGATAAAGATATTGATTTTCTGCTTAACGCAATAGTCCTTGATATCAGCAGGGATCACATTATTAAATGTGCCTGTGAAAGCGGACTCGAGATCATAAACGCAAAAGCGATAGTGCTTGCGATGGGATGCAGAGAGCGTCCACGCGGCGCTATGAATATTCCGGGAAGCAGACCTGCAGGAATATATTCCGCAGGAACTGCACAAAGACTGATGAACAT
>DCHA01000006.1:1199-5090 GCA_002315535.1 Firmicutes bacterium UBA1764
GGAGGTCTGAAGCGAAATATTGTTCAGTGCCTTGATGATTTCAAAATACCTCTTCTGCTTGGACATACGGTTACCGAAATTAGAGGAACAAAAAGAGTTGAAGGAATAACAATTGCCAAGGTCAGCGATGATCTCAAGCCTATTTCAGGGACGGAGCAAAGTATTAGCTGCGATACACTTCTTTTCTCCGTTGGACTTATTCCTGAGAATGAACTCAGCAAAAAGCTTGGACTTGAAATAGATACTCTTACCCAGGGCCCGTTTGTTGATGCAAGGCTGCAGACTCAGGCCAAAGGAATATTTGCTTGCGGCAATGTGCTTCATGTTCATGACCTTGCCGATAATGTTGCTTTTGAGGCTGAAAAGGCCGGCAGAAATGCGGCGCAGTACGCGGCAGAAAGCTTTAAGGAAAGTTGGTCAAAGGCCAGTCTTAAGCTCCCTGTCAAAGAAAAGAATTACGGTAACAGCAAGGATTCAACAGAAACAACCTGCATTGGCTGTCCGAAGGGCTGCACACTTCATCTTGAGTACCCGAAGGATAGGGCTGTATCAGACATAAAAGAAAGCGAAATAAGTGTTACAGGCTTTTCTTGCCCAAAGGGGGAGGAATATGGCAAGAACGAAATTCTGTGTCCGATGAGAACTGTTTGTTCATGTGTAAGGCTTAAGGATTCGGATATAGCAATGCTCCCTGTAAGAACCAAGGGTGATATACCAAAAAGTAAGATTGCCGATGTCATGAGAGAAATTCATGCATGTGAGGTAAAGCTTCCTGTAAAAAATGGTGATGTAATAATTAATAATATTTCGGGAACCGGAATAGATTTAGTCGCAACGCGTGATATGCAGAAAGGTTAAGCTATGTCAAAGTATATTATGGCGCTTGATGCCGGAACAACAAGCAACAGATGCATTCTTTTTGATAAGAGCGGAAACATTGCATCTATTGCACAAAAAGAATTCACACAGTATTTCCCAAAGCCGGGCTGGGTTGAGCACGATCCTAAGGAAATTTGGGATAGCATGCTATACTGCGCAAAGCAGGCAATGGCGCAGCTTGATGCAAAAGCCTCTGATATTGCCGGCATAGGAATTACAAATCAGCGTGAGACATCTATTGTTTGGGATAAGGAAACGGGTGAGCCTGTTTTTAATGCAATAGTATGGCAGTGCAGACGTACCGCTGAATATTGCGACAGCTTAAAGGAAAAGGGCCTTACCGATACAATCAGAAGCAAGACAGGACTTGTTATAGATGCATATTTCTCCGGCACAAAAATTCGCTGGATACTTGAAAATGCTCCCGGAGCACGCGAAAGAGCAGAAAAGGGCGAATTGATTTTTGGAACAGTTGAAACATGGCTTATTTGGAAGCTCTCCGGCGGCAAGCTTCACGTGACAGATTATTCAAATGCTTCAAGAACAATGCTTTTTAATATCAATACACTTGAGTGGGATGATGAAATTCTGTCAGAGCTCAGTATCCCAAAGAGCATGCTTCCAAAGGCAATGCCAAGCAGCTTCGTTTACGGCGAAACAGATCCAGAGATATTCGGTGCTCCAATAAAAATTTCCGGAGCGGCAGGTGATCAGCAGTGCGCACTCTTTGGACAGTGCTGCTTTGAAAAGGGTAATGCGAAGAATACCTATGGTACAGGCTGCTTCATGCTGATGAATACCGGGGAAAAGCCTGTATTCTCAAAGAACGGTCTTGTTACAACAATAGCTTGGGGTGAGGGTGGAAAGGTTTATTACGCGCTCGAGGGTTCAACCTTTGTGGCAGGTGCCGCAATTCAGTGGCTTAGAGATCAGCTTGGCATCATTGAGAACGCCGCTGATTCCGAAAAGATGGCAACAAGCGTCGAGGATACAAACGGATGCTACGTTGTTCCTACGTTTACAGGTATAGGGGCTCCGTACTGGGATCAGTATGCACGTGGCGTAATAGTCGGGCTAACGAGAGGCGTAAACAAATATCACATTGTTCGTGCAACAGTTGAATCTCTTGCATATCAAAGCTTTGAGCTTCTTGATACCATGGAAAAGGACCTTGGCATTAAGCTTAGCTCACTGAAGGTTGATGGGGGCGCAAGCAGAAATAATTTCTTAATGCAGTTCCAGTCCGATCTTATTGATGCTCCGGTATGCAGAGCTGCAAACGTTGAAACAACAGCGCTTGGCGCTTCATATTTTGCAGGCCTTGCCGTTGGTTTCTGGAGCTCAAAGGATGAGCTTGTTTCACAAAGAGGTGAGGATAAGGTATTTAAGCCGAATATGAGTAGCGATGCCAGAGCAGAGCATATCAGCGGATGGAAAAAGGCTGTTAAATGTGCTATGACTTATAAATAATGATAGGGGTGTTATATATGACAAAGATTGATATTTATTCCGGATTTCTTGGTGCGGGAAAAACTACACTAATCAAGAAACTTATTAAGGAAGCCTATCAGGGCCAGAAGATTGTTTTAATCGAAAATGAATTTGGTGAGATAGGAATTGACGGGGGCTTCCTAAAGGATGCCGGAATTGAAATAAAGGAGATGAATTCCGGATGTATATGCTGCAGCCTTACAGGAGACTTCAGGACCGCATTAAAGCAGGTTGTTGATACTTATAACCCGGATCGTATTATTATTGAGCCAAGCGGCGTTGGTAAGCTCTCAGAGGTAGCTGCGGCTGTAATGTCTACCGAAGGCGTTGAATTTGAGCTCAATGGACTTGTTACTGTTGTTGATGCAGGAAAGTGCAAGATGTACATGAAGAACTTTGGAGAATTCTTTGATGATCAGGTAAAGTTTGCACATACTGTTGTCCTCAGCAGATCCCAAAATGTCAGTGCAGAAAAGATTGAAGAGGATGCAAAGCTTCTTCGCGCAAAGAATGCAGATGCTGTTATTATGACTGCCGCATGGGATGATCTAAGCGGTAAGGAAATGCTCGAGGCAATAGATGGCAGAGATGCTTTGTCAGAGCAGCTTGAACATATTATCCACGAACATCTTGAAGAGGATGAATGTGATGATCCTGACTGCGAGTGCCATCACCACCATCATCACGATGATGACGATGAGCACGAACATCACCACCACCATCATCACGATGACGATGATGATGACGATGATGATCATGAATGTTGCTGCGGCCATCACCACCACCATCACCACCATGGAGGTCATGATGCTGATGAAGTGTTTACAAGCTGGGGTGTTCAGACCGCTAAGAGATTCAGCGAGGATGAAATAAATGCGGTACTCGAAGACTTTGAGGATATCAGCAAGTACGGAATGATTCTCAGAGCAAAAGGCATAGTTGAAAATATCAATGGCGGATGGATTCACTTTGATTACACTCCGGGAGAATCAGAAATCAGAATCGGCAGCGCCGCTCCAACCGGAATGCTTTGCGTAATTGGATCAAAGCTTGATGAAGAAGAAATAAAAAAGAGTTTTAATATTTAATTGCTATGGATAGAGAAATACCACTTTACCTGTTTACGGGTTTCCTTGAAGCGGGTAAAACAAAATTTATTCAGGGAACACTTGAGGACCCGCGCTTTTGCGAGGGTGAAACTACTTTGCTCATCGTATGCGAAGAGGGCGAGGAAGAATACAATCCTGAAAAGTTTTGCGATAAAAATACCTATATTGAATACATCGATAGACCATCTCAACTTGCGGTAGATGATTTAACTAATCTTGTTAAGAAGTATGATGCGCAAAGGGTTCTTATCGAATATAACGGAATGTGGGATATGGAGGAGTTGTTCTACGGTATGCCGGAGAATTGGACCATATACCAGGAATTTATGTTCGCTGATGCATCCACATTTATTTCGTACAATTCGAATATGCGTCAGCAGGCCTTTAACAAATTAAAGACCTGTGACTGTAT